>NZ_CP139977.1:0-300000 GCF_034424625.1 Janthinobacterium lividum
ATGTCAACCGTGACTAACACACAAAACGCATCAGGGCAGCCGACCCTCCCCAGAAATAAGAAGAGAGAAGCTATTCCAGCCCTCACCGGATATGACTACCAAGTATGGGTAGCAATGAGTCAGTGGTTCGATCTTTCTGATAATGCCGTGCTCTTCATGGAAGGCGCTGAGGACTTGGATAACGTCGAAGAGCACTCCGCCGAAACAGTACAAATTAGGCATACTCAGGCAAAAATTTCCTTAAATACCTCCTATGCAAGAGAGGCAATAGTAAATTTTTGGAATTTATTGCAACGAGAGCAACATGGCCGTGATATCAAATACCTTTATCTGACTACGTCTGAAGTTACCCTTGAGAATAATGCAAATTTTGGCGGAATTAGTGGAATAAATTTTTGGGATACAGCCAAACATAATCAAGAGCACGCATTACACCTTGCGAAATATTTGGCTATGGGAATTTCCGCACCCCAATCGTTGCTGGAATTTTTAAAATCAGAAGATCCTCAACAACTTCAGTCAAAATTATTTTTGAGGTTTACATGGCTAACCAGTCAGCCCGGCATTGATATCGTTAGCGAAATCGTTTTAGATAAAATTCAAATAGCTCTAAAGAAAATTTATGAGCATGATTATCCAAAAGCAAGTCTGGAACAAATCCGCGCACAACTTCACGGCTATTGTTGGGAACAACTTCGAAAAAATGACTTGTCAGAACGAATACTTACAAAAAAATCACTTTTAACTGAGTTGCAAAAAGCTGCAACTATCACTGTAACTCTCCCCTTACACGCATCCGCATCTATTCTCGGGATGGCGACCCATCTAAACCTACACGGCAGTGCACTAACTATTGCCATGCTGGTTGAATCCGTGCCTATCCTTCCTGCGCCTACGTTACTCCGAAAAAGCCTCACCGCGTCCGTCAAATCAAAACTAGACGCATACATCCCGGTATTGCTAACTGGCACTGTCCACCAAGGCAAAACTACAATCGCGAGCATCGTTGCAAATGCACTCGATCGGAATGCTTTCTGGGTTGATTTAGCTGATCGTCCCGCCGGACAGATTCGTGAAATTTTCAATTTCTTTTCGCTATTCATTGAGAAGCCAGACTTCCCGAATCTTATAGTTTTTGATGATATAAACACCAACCCAAGTCAGCAAGCAATCTACTCGCGTGCTCTACAAAAACTAATATTCAAAGCTAACAATCTTGGAAAATCACTTCTTCTAACCGCGCGCGGCAGTTCGGAAGCGGTAGATGCGCAGTTCAACGCACTCAACGCTGAGACGGTGGAAGTAAAATCAATGTCACTCAAAGACATTGAAGTAGAAGCAATCGAGTTAGGTTGTGACGCCTCGCGTGCCACGCAATGGGGCGCTATAGTTGAAATGCAAACATCAGGCCACGCAAAGTTAGTACAAGTTCGATTGAACGAGCTTTGTGTTAAGGGATGGCTTCAACCCACAGCTGACGATTTTTTGGGAACCTCACAGGCTTTGCAAAACGAAAGATATATTGCAAGAGCATTACTATCGGAGTCACTTAATGCGAATGGAGATGAGGTAGAGTTTGTCTATACTGCGGCCGAGTTGAACTTCTCTCCATCAAGGACAATACTATTAAATCTTGGAGATTTATTTCCAGGTATCTCATCAGCCGGTGATTTAGTTTCCCGCCTTGAAGGTAAATGGCTAGAGGCAGCAACCGGTGGTCGGCTTCGAGTAACACCACTCATAAAAGCTGAAGCAGGAGTTAATTGGAGTGAGGGAAAATTTCGCCTTGCTCATAAGAGATTATTTGACGCCATATCTCAGCAAAATAGCATAACCCCAATAGAGGGTTCCGGCCTTATATTTCATGGATATATTTGCAAGGATGGCGAGCGATTAACCCAAGCAGTCGTTAATACGCTTGCAATCAAAGATTCTAGTTTGAAAGTGTTAGTTTTTCGTAATTTAACTTGGCTTTCTAGCATAGGTCATGAGATTGGAAAAAGTATATTTCCAGAACAAAAGCTGGCCGCTCTGTTTCTCCGAAATTTGCAATTTCAGATGGCTGCGCATGAGGAAAACGAGAATATTGAAAAAATCCTCTCTCTTTGGTGGTATGAGTTAGAATCCTCTATTGAGGAACTACAGGTGCGAATGTCGCAAATACTTCACGTGACGGTGTTGACTGCACAAATACATGTTCCAATGAAATTGGTGGCAAAAAGTGCAAAGCTATTTGAAAATGGCGATTCTCCCATTAGTTTAGATATAAAATCAAACCTCCTCAGCGACAAAAATTTTGGTGAAATCCCAAATGACAGCACGCCTTTTCAGATTTTTTTAGCCTTGAAACAAAATATCTCTACCAGTATAGAAACATTTGTCGACTTGGTATCATGGCTTGAAGTGGAAGAAGATACGCTTGTATTGCAATTCGACGAAATCATTGGATGGCCAATTTCACAGCATTGCGGAGCATTTGTTCACAGTGCTTGGGTTAATTACAGCAAAAAAAATGTAACTTGGGTAGATTTACTCGATGTGTTCTATTCGGCTTGGCAACTATCGAAAAACCGAGGTATGAGGAATTTCGGCATTGAGATAGCCAAAGCAATTTCTCTAATCGAATCAGAGTATAAAAATGAGCAGTTCATTGCGCTCCAAATTTTAGATGCTGCTACCAAAGACTTTGGTGCATCTGTTATCTTAGAAGAACAGCGTGCGAACTGTTATTTCCACAGCAAACAGTACGACAATGTGGTAATCGTATGGCGTAACATAGATATACTTTTTCAAAAAAAGGTCATAGACCCATTCGCCTATCGTCGAGCAGGTATTGCGGCAGCAGAGATTAAAAATTGGGAACAGGCAGCTGCGTATTTTGAGGCTGGAGCTCGATGCCTTCCCGTCGGCACTCCGCTACCAACCAGGAGCTCGTTGTACGCTGAGGCAGCTCTGGCACACAGTAAAGCGGGGTTACTCGATAAAGCTGTAGAACTGATGCGCCAGTGCGAAGAAGAACTTCCCCAAGCTGCGTCGCTTGACGGAGATGCGCGCTGGGAAGCAACCTTGCGAGTGTTAGCAGCCGCCGCAATTCAAATTCGTGGCGATGCTCCATCAACCCCGACAGGAGAATCCTTCACGCTAAAATCCGGATTTAGCAGCAACCCTGAATTAAATATGCAAAAGACTGATAAGCTGCAGAAATTTCGATTAGCGATTTTCAAGCTTGAAGTCCATACATCCTATCTATACGTGCATACGGAAAATAAAAATTCGCTATATCAAATCAAAACTTTATCTCTCATCAACCCGCAAATTACATTTTTAGCGACAAACAATATGCTGGTACTTCAGCTTAGGCAGGGTATCAAAGCTTCATATTTTGAATATCTTGCGAAATTCGTCGATGCATCTGAAGCTATGCGTTCGCAAAGTCCATACTCTACCCTCTCATACAGTGAGGAAAGTTTGGTTATTGGTCATCTCATCTTGCCGCTTCTATTAAAAAAAATCGAAATTCAAGATTTCATTAAACTGTGCAACTCTAAAGAAAACCTGATTGACACAAAAGCGTCCTCTGTAGCTCTTACAGAAGTTATGAAACAATTCAAAAAAACTCCGAAAATGGCGGGAGAGACTTTAGTGGACGAAAATGCAGCGCTTGCCACGCGTGCCGGGGCGGCAATGGTTATTCTTAAGAGCGGAGGGAGCCGAGCAGACGCATTAACTGCCGCCCAAGCGCTACTTGCATTAGTATCGATGCGTGCTATTATTGCCATGAAATCGAGCGATATAGAATTTCAACTTGCAGCTGAATTTATCGAATTTTGGCGCCCCGTAGTTCTTGCTCCGGCTCAACTAAAAAATCCCGATTGGACGGTGCCTGCATTAAACGAAGTCTTTCGGGATGTTAGGCGAAAAAAAGCGGGCCTAAAGCAACTGTTAAAGTGTGCGTCTGCTGCTTCTGGCGTAAATATAGATGGAATAATATCTAGTATTCCTGAACGAAACTAAGAACGCCTAGCAAAACGTCGTCCAGAGAAACAAACGGCCCCGAAGCTGGTCAAGCCCGCCTGACATCGTTTTCGGGAGCCCACCATGGCCAAAGCCCTTCTTCCTGACGACCTGTGGGCGCTGATTCAGCCTTTGCTACCTGC
This sequence comes from Janthinobacterium lividum, assembly GCF_034424625.1. Classification (NCBI taxonomy): domain Bacteria; kingdom Pseudomonadati; phylum Pseudomonadota; class Betaproteobacteria; order Burkholderiales; family Oxalobacteraceae; genus Janthinobacterium; species Janthinobacterium lividum. The sequence continues at coordinate 4,158 of NZ_CP139977.1, forward strand.
AGGAGCCTAGGTGCCCTGCCAGGCTCCTGGTGTGCGATCTCGTAGCAGCCGGATCCAACGACAAGATCGGGGCTGGCCTGTCTAGCCGCCCTGCCCTGCAGACACTCATGCCGCGCGCTAGCAAAAGCCGGCCGTCCCTAGCCATAGCTGCCGGCGAAGGATCGTTTATCCGATCGAGGCAGCAGCGGAGCGCCTGCTTTTACGCTCGATAGCGGCACAGTTGGCTACGATAAACTAGCCCGTCTTCTGCTTTGAGCGCTCGGCCAGATCGGGGACTTTGCGCGCTGGCGGTGGAGTTGCGATCACGGCTGACGCGACATGGCACCTGACGGTATCACGCCACAACAGAAGCTTGCCATGGTCGCTTAACCTCTACTTTTAGGGCGCTCTAAAAATGGGGGGGGGGATTACCTATAGACTTGCCAAAGGACCTCCGGCGAAGCTTCAACCATGTTTTGTTCTTTGTGCTAATAGCGAATATCTAAAGGGCTGTGATATGATTTTGGTCGGCTTGTATGGGCCCGCCAGTCCACCAACGGCAAACACACAGTGAAGTCCTTCACTTACCTTTTCCAACGCAGCTCTCGTTAAGGTGGACGCCGGGAAGCGCGCGTTTGGAGAAGTTGCATGAAAAAAAGTCCATACTCTGAGTTACTTGCTTGCCTCAAGAAACAAGCGATGCTCCTCGCTAATACCAACCAAGTTAGCTACATGAGGGCATTGGAAAGCTTAGTCCGTCAAAACAATATCGAAGATCTTCACAGGCTCCAGTGTCTTGTAAAATCTGAGGCCCTCACCTCAGCTATCGGTGCGGCCGAAATACTGCCTTGTCCAAGATTAATGCAAACGATCTATAGGATTCGTATCGGTAAAAGCACCTGGTCGCTGAGGGTGTCAAAGCATGGGCCAAATCTTTACATCGAGGATCGTCCATACTGTGAATTCGAAGATGATTCGCGCACCTCTGACCTAGGCCTATTCCAGGTTTTCGTCAGGGGTGTGAACATGCGTGATGGTCATGGGGACTACCCTAGGGATGGGTGGGTAGTGACCCGTTATGGCCACTATCGAGCACACACACTGGAATTCTTTTCCGATGAGGATGCGCAGGCGCTGTCGTACCACTTCGGAATTCCTTTCGCGCCAAAAACCTTCGGACGCTATGCGTCCTATTCGCAAAGCGAGTATTCGGAATTCTGCTTTCTAAAATCCCCCGCATTCGCAGCGTTGCGGAGGGCTTTTCGATGCGGCCAGATCACGTTGCCCCCAATGATCAGTTGGAACTATGGACTTTGTTCGCTTTGGCCTCACTTGGTCGCGATGTCCGACAAAGACTTCGAAGATGTTGAACGTATCATGACCTGGTGCTTTCGAGCGATAGGTATGAAGCTCCCTCATGAGGCCCTTCTTGAGCGCTGGAGTGAGGTGCCAACACTAGGACTAACTGGGATGGGCGTTAGTAGCCTGGGTGACATGTTTCGCCTGCGCAATGCAAGCCGCAAAAAGCGCCATTCCATCAGAGCGCAAAACAGCTAGCTAGTCAGCACCACTCAGAGGTGGATGAGCATGTCGCAGTTCGTTCACCTCAGGTACAGTAAAAGGTGCTCATCCGAGATGACGTTGGCGTTACCATTAGCTACCCTTCTGAAAATCCTGGAAGCGGAACCGAGAGTCTTACCAAAACGAAGCCATTCCCGAAATTTCGCCGCATCTTTTTCACAGGCGAATGGACAGCCTGAATCGCCACCGGTAACTTAGACTCTCCTGATCCATGGTTCTTGAAAGATATAAAACCGATGGATCGCGTTTGAGCCTGGGTGTCCGGCCAGGCACCTGGTGCGCGATCTCGTAGCTGCCTGCTCCAACGCCAAGATCGGGTCTGTTTAGTCTACCTCCCCCTGCCCTGCAGAGACTCCTACCGCGCGCAAGAAAAAGTTGACCTCCCCTACCTATCACTGCCGGCGAAGGATGGCTTAGCTGACCGAGGCAGCAGCTGAGCGCCTGCTTTTGCGCGCTATAGCGGCACAGTTGGCTACGATAAACTAGCCCGTCATCTGCTTGAAGCGCGGGATAAGATCGAGAACTTTGCACGCTGGCGGTGGACTTGGCATCACGGCCGGCGCGACATGGCATCTGACGGTATCACTTCAAAACAGATGCTTGCCATGGCCGCTTAACCTCTACTTCTAGAGCGTGTAAAAAATGGGCGGATTACCCCACGTAGCGTAAATTCGAACGACTATACCAGTCCAGCTGCACTGGACTGCCAAGTGCCGAGTAGGTGAGTCCGCACAGATTGACCAAGTCAATCCAACTAACTAGACCGAAGTTCTTTTAGGTTTTGTCCGTATCGGTACCGAGAACTCTTAATTGCTGAACCTCAAGTCGAATTGCTTCAGTAAGTTCGGAAACTTCAGAGGAATGAAGTCGGTATTCAGCTGTTACCTGCTCTTGGCTCTTGTTGGCAAGAAAAAAAAGCTTACCAGCGACCTCTAGTAGCAGACCGACCAATTTAGAGCTTCGATTGAGTCTGTTGGCTTGCACCCAGCGGTCGAGTGCTCCACTAGACATTCCGTAGAGTTCCTCGCGCCAAAGTGCGCTGTTCACAGCGAGAAGCACTTCTCGCTGAGCGACAATGCGATTGTTAAATTCAGTCATCCTCTTACCTCTGCGAGTAGTTGACGTATCCAGGTTTGGATGGAAGGAACCGCCCTGAGTACAAGCATAACCTCTTCGTCTGACAGCGCAAGGCCTATCCCACGCGTTGACAGCACTCGCGCGCGCGTGAGGACGCCAAATGCTTCTGCGTCCACGCTTAGCGGTACATTGATCAACAAGGGGGATCTCCTTGAAAAAACGGGATGGCCACGCCAGATCGAATAGCAGGTGGCAAAGTTTCTAATACCTAGGAACATACAAGACAGATTGAAAGTGGCGTTCACTCGAGTTTTCGATAGTTGATTAAACGAATCAGAAAAAAGGTTAGCGAACTTTTCGCAGTCCTCCGCTCCAGCCGTGTAGGCTGCTGGAGCTCCCAGCGACGCGATGAAGTCTATACCATCTGACGAAAACAGGAGCTTAGATTCCAAATGGAGGTGCCAAGCAAACGGATTTCCCTCTGCCCATAAGTTGCGCAATCGATCATGCTGATATACCGAGAACTTTTCAGTATCAATGTCAGAATTGGGCCCAGTGATGCAGGCAAGGAGGTCGACATCTGATGACTTATCAACTTCACCCCGGCAAATCGAGCCAAACGCGTAAAAGTGCATGTTCATCGGCGGCCAAAGCGCTTGACTAGGAGCGCGGTGAGCAACGATAACGCAATAAGCTTTGCAGCAGTGATCGCCGACGCGGCTGCGATCGTGTGGGATGGACGAGAAAGTGTCCCGAGGAATATTGCCGGAGCGGCCTTTAGACTCTCCCAGTACTCCAGGATCGTGGCCGAGCCGCTGGAAGCATTTGCATCGTAGGCAGCAATGATCATCATCACAATAATGATCGTCCGCAGCAGCTTGGAAATACTCTCACCATTCCCCCAAACAAAATGAAGCACCCAGAACTCAACCCAGGCCAAAAACTGGCGGACGCGCAGAAAGCCAGGGTACTTCTTACGGTAAAACTCATCCTCAGATTGCCAGGACTCAAGTAGATGACGTGAGGTAGCATCAAGTTCTTGTGTGATTGCCTCATTCACCGCTTTTGCATCGCCAACTTGTTGGAAGTTCATACGCAATGAGCGCGCAAAACGCATCTTGAGGTTCTGCCGGCTGGGGTTCCAAGCAGTCAGAATATCAGAGTCAATTTGACAACGCTCGAAGGTCGCATAGTCAAATTTGCAACCGGGAAAACTCGACTGATGCAGGTTAGATCCGATAAATCGGCACCCCGTGAAATCGCAGGAGTCAAAAACGCAGTTTTTAAAATAGCAGCCGTCAAATACGCTATGTTCGAACGACACGTTCTTGAATGTAATTTTGCTCGCGTTGAGGCGGGTGAAGTTCTTAAATTTGAATGTAACGGCCTCGTCCGCAATGTTTTTGGCGACGTAGTGGTCAGTAATGTTCTGTCTATTCCCAAGAGAATAATCGGCCGGTATCGCAGACAAGTTATCGTCAGTCATTTTAGGTTTCGTAATTGGGTTGGCTCATATTCGCTAAAATCGTGTCTTTTGATAAGCGGCTACGACCGAGAAGTCAAATGTGCGTATTATCCCCCTTCAGAGGTGATGTCGCACGGATTTTTGCGTAGAGGTTCCACCGTCGACGCAACTGTCGACCGGGTTGCATTGGCGCAACCGAGATTTTTTCTTCCTCAATGACCATTGGATGGGATAGACACACTGCATTCTGCAACTTTTCCGGCTACTTCGAAAATCTTCAAGCTTCCCCAGCTAATTGACTGCCAAGAATAGGGCTTGCGCCCTTCACCAGTGTTCGGGTCTGACCAAATCAATCTGCGGTATCTACTTACTCTCGATTGACGGATTAGGTGCCGATTTCTGCATGATTTGCCCTAAGCATGTTGCAGAACAGTGCTCCTTGCTCAATCGCATCATCAAGTGCAACGTGCGTGTGGGGAAAATTGTCGAACCACTGTTTGGGCATGTTGCGCTTCGTGCTCTCGCGATACTCAGTCTTCAGAATTGCCATTGCATAAGATTTCATGTCCAGTGCTGAATGGCTGAATGGACTCTCGCCGACGAAGCGAATGAGATACCAATACACGAATAAGAAGTCGAAGCCTGCCGGATAGGCGACGAATACAGGCTTTCCCTTAAGCGACTTGATCCAATCAACGTAGGCTCGCATGGCACTTTCGGGCTTCTGTAATTCGCCTCTGCACGCAGCCCACGCTTCTGGCTGCGTGGCCCACCAGTCGGCTGTCTTTGGATGAGGCGATGCGCCATCCAGCGTTTCAAGGTTCGCGGAGAAAGTTGAGACGAGCTTCTTGTCTGGTGTATATGCGGCTGAGCCGAAGCTCAACATGGAATGAGGACCTGGGATTGGCCCGTCAGTCTCAACGTCTGTGCTTATGTATATCTCGGTCATGTGATTGAATTGTTGTGATCTGCAGCGCCTAACTGCAAAGATTTTCTGATAATTGTACCCAGGCTTGCGATGTCTAAAGCACCCTGGCCGCCTCTAGCCGATTATGGCACTACTAATCAAGCTATGTAATCGTTATTTTTTCGGGTGAAGCATAGCAACTTCAAGGATGATCCGCTTGGGTTCACTAAAGGCTTGCAAGTCGCTTGAAATTGGTTTTTTTTGTAGGATTGGGTGTAGCTTGTTGTTGAATCGGTGACGTACGCGCCGTTCCCGTCCCTCCTATCCCCTTGTCCGGGCAAATCTGGCTGGTGTGGTACGGTGGCGCGGCCAGCAACGTGCTGCCGTTCCATTCCATCTTGTAGGCGAGTTGCTGCCTGAACTCGCCCCATCCCTGGTCGAGAATGGCGCGGTGCAACCCCCACTTTTGGCGCACCTTCTTGCCCGGCTGCCGGCATCAACCAACTGATGAACTTGATGCCGCCTACATCGCGACCATTTGCGCAGTTGCTAGTCGACCTTGCGGCGGCGCCGACAGATGGTAGATCAGGGCCACGGCGCCGGCGTGGCCGGCTGTTAACTATTCCCCTGAGACTGCTTCGGTAAATGTTGCGTCACCCATGCGGATCGGCCGTGTTGCCGAGCAGATCGTGCAACGCGGTCGGCCGATCAACTCCCAGTCATTCGCCGATGTGGCGAAGGCCTCGGATGACAGGTATCCTCCCTGCCCTGTAGAGACTCTTGCCGCGCTCAAGCAAAAGCTGACCTTCCCTACATATGACTGCCGGCGAAGGATGGCATAGCTGGCAGAGGCAACAGCAGAGCGCCTGCTTTTGCGCGCTATAGCGGTACAGTTGGCTACGATAAACTAGCCCGTCATCTGTTTCGTGCGCTCAGGCAGATCGGGGGCTTTGCGCGCTGGCGGTGGAGTTGCGATCACGGCCGGCGCGACATGGCACCTGACGGTATCACGCCAAAAACAGAAGCTTGCCGTGGTCGCTTAACCTCTACTTTTAGAGCGCTCTAAAAATGGGGGATTACCCGTCGTGCTGATATCCACCAAACGTTTCTCTCGATTGCCTGGATACTTATCTGCTGGCGATATATTCGGAGATTTTCTTAGGCCTTCTTAGTCTATCTTGTCTTGGCATCGATATTGGTTAATGAGACTGAACCGTGTAAGGTGTGGTATACAGCAGTGAGCCGCATTCCAATTTTTCTTATTTGGCAACTTGCCATCGTCGTAGTTTGGAGCAATATGAAGCATCCGTATCCACCGTATTCTGCCATTGAGCTTGCGCTGAACGAAGTTATTCTAGCTGCTCGCTTGAAAGGAGTAAGCTTCAAGAATACTGAATTGATTACTACGTCAGAGGAGTGGGATAGAGAACTTGTGGTTTTATTTTTTTATCAAAATAACACTGATTTGCAATGGAATCAAGAAACCGGCATTAATGAATGGTTGCAGCGAAAATTCGTTAATGAACTGAATGCCACCAAAGGCCGCTATAGTTTTACTGAATTTCCAGAGATCACTTTCATGTTTGACTCCGAAGAAAATGTTAAGATGAATTTTCAAGGGGATTATTTTTTACGGCTAAGGTAGCGTCTCGTGACCACCGTTTAGTTCGCAATCCAGTTGCTGATACTCATTTTGGAAGGGATGAATTGCCTCCCGTTGCTTAAACTCTCCTGATCCATAGTTCTCAGAAGATGAAAGATCGATGGATCGTGTTAGTGCCCTGGAAGCCCTGCCCGGCGCCTGGCGTGCGATCTCGTAGTTGCCTGATCCAGCGATGAGATCGGGTCCGAGCTGTCTATCCTCTACCCTGCACAAGCGCCTACCGCGCGCTAGCAAAAGCTGCTTGGCCTTCGGTGAAGTTCTCCATGCACGCTTCCGTAGCTAAACCTCAACGTTAATCCCGGGTTCCGCGGGTCGCGGCGCAATCGATTCGAGTTCTCTTTCGCATCATTTCCGCTCTGCAAAGATGCATTTAAGTTAAAGTGTTGCATGATTCGATTGTATCCGCAGTAAGGAGTGGAGCCTCACCAATTGAACATGCGTACTTTACTGATGATGAGCGATATAAAAATGCCGTCCGCTACCGCTGGCGGAAAGACGGAACGGAGCGACTTATTCCGTCGGAGTGGCCAGCAAGATAAGCTGCAATTCATGATTTAGTGCTTGCCGGATTCGCTCGACTCTATTGATAAACGTAGGTAACCTAGATATGAAAAAGAATCAGACAGTAGATCCATCATTTGGTTGGTCCTACTTATCCCGAGATGCCCTCGCTAGGGCAAAATCTCAGATGGAAGAAGAGTCAGTTGGTGTGCGAGACGAAATAGGGTTTCTAACCCTACACCAGCGATATGCTGACTACTTTTTCCCTGGCACATCGGTTTTACATAGCCGGGCACGCTATGCAGTAATGGTGCCATGGTTGTTTGAAGATCTGTCAAAGCTTAACGGCGATGCAGCAAGGAAAGCACTTATTGAGAGGGAGCGGCAACTCGCGGGAAGGCTTAAGGGCGAAGGTATCATAGGAAAGCGAGTTTACCCAAAACCAGCTAGCCAGGCCCCGTCGACAATATATTGGAATGCACTTTCCGTCTGGGGAATCTTAAAACACGGCGCGAACAACCGAAAGATTTCACGAAGGCAGGCTCACAAAATGCTTAACTCGGCTACTGGAGCGAAGGACGACGATGGGCTGCCGTTGCTTTTGGCAGAGCACCCGTTTATACGCCTTCCCAAACGGCCAGCAACTTGGTTTGAAGGTGAGCTGACTCCACGACTAACGAAAAAAGAAGCAGCTTTTCTACGAGACAGGCTTTCAATTTTGCCGCGTCTAGATGGCAGTAACGACTTGTCGCTACTGGCTCTCTTGGTGAAGACACAGTCCCCTGCCCCCGCGAGCATGTGGGGCGAAGAGGTTTTTACGCTTGATCCAAATAATAGCGCCGTACTGAGGCGAGCAGAACAAGCAGCTTATCTTGCCGGCATCGGTCGAGCCATATACGACGGTTTAGTAGAGCTGCTGAGTTCTAACGATCAATCCCCCCTGCTATCGTCAAGGCACACCAATCATATTCCTGAGATCGTGAGCAAATATGGTAGCGCGGCTGTACAACTCGACATTGGCGAGCTGGAGCAAGACGTTGGGGTGCTTCCTAAGCAGCTAAAGACTGTTTTACTTGAGACGCAAAAGTGGATCGTGGCAGGCAAACACGCTCCCGAGAAGCTGCTCTCGTTTTACCGAATTGCAGAAGCCAGGAAGGGAATTCGCGCACGTTTGTCTGATAGCAATGAAGGTCGATTGCGCCGACGAGAATGGGCACTAGACGAACATGCGACTGCGACACCGCTGCACTATCGATGGACGCAAGTGTCCACATTGCTGAATGACCTGGCGGACGCACAATGAAAGAAACTTCGTTAGGGTGGCCTTACGTATCGTTCCTCGAAGGCTTGCATCCGACTCAGGAGCAAAAAGTAGAAGTAGCGCTCTTGGCCTCTTACTCCGCTGACATTGGCTCGATCGGTGCAGCGCTACTTGCGCTGGCAGGTAATGACAACGATGGGGGTAGTGGTAATGCGGCAGAATTCGCAGACGCAGTTGAACTATTAAGAGGAAAAGTCAGGATAGTGATCCAACGCGGTCGCTTGGCGAAATCTAAAAAAACACCAAAGATTGCCAGCATTCTGGACCAATTCGTTAGGGAGGTAGCCCGTGATGAAGCATTTGGGAGCTGGCATCCCAAAGTCGCGCTGATTCGTTATCGTAATTCCGATGCGACCCTAAGTTGGCGACTCTGGCTAGGCAGCCGTAATCTTACGGAGGGCGAAAATCTCGAACTCGGATTGCTGCTGGTGTCTCACGAACAATCTGGCACCGCTATAGATGGAGTGCATCAGCTAGCCATTGCTATTGCTGAGCAGGCAGGCCTGCCGAAGATAGCTCCTCTTCGACTGGCCGACGAGGTTAGTAAAGTCAAGTGGAAGTCTCCCTTAGGTATAAAGGTTAACCGCATCCATTGGATGGACGGACTTGGTAATGCCCAGTTAACAAAACCAGAAAGTGGCACAAATCATCTTGTGATTGTGAGTCCCTTTGTTGACAAGACTTTTCTCGACAGCCAGCGTTTAGAAAACGCAGAAAATCGATGCCGTGTTCTTGTTACGACAATGCAAGAGATCGAGCGTCTCGGTCCTTCACTTTCTGGCTTCAATGAGCTACGAGTACTTGCAGCCCCTGAATATCCTGTTTCAGACGCAGAACTGGACGACGACCCAGAGGACGCAACGCGCCCAGGAGAGGAAGAGCATGTTCATTTCGGATTGCACGCGAAACTGATTCTCGCCCAAAACAACACAGAGAATCGTATGTGGATCGGTAGCGCAAACGCTACATCGAGGGCCTGGGCAGGTCGCAACGTCGAAGTTGTGGCAGAGCTAGCTGTCAGCGACGATATCGCGCGTGGCATGACGACGTTGATGCAAATTTCCAGCTTGGTCGAGTTGCCAAAATCTGTAGGAATACCAGATCCGACAATGCTCGAGAAGGAAAAACTCGAACAGGCGAGAACACAGGTTGCGGCGAAGTGGGCGGCGACGCTCAGCATTCAGGCCGACTTCCTTACCCTTACCCATTCTGATCACAATCATCCCGGACCGCATCCAACTGAGTCGGACATACATTTGCAAGTCGCGACACTCGCCGGCCCACTTTTTACTTGGTCCCGTGGCGACAAATTTATCAATCTTGGCCCAGCGATAAAAGATGAACTAACAGAGTTCGTGCGACTACGGGTGAGCCGAGGCGATCTAGGTATAACTTGGATACAAAGGGCGCCGGCCATTCCGCCATTTGAACTAGAACGCGATAGGCAGGCGCTAGCCCGTTTTCTTGGAATGCGGGGCTTTCTTCTTTGGCTGATGGCTCTTCTGGATAACCATGACGGCGACGAAGCCGACTGGAAAAAAGGAGAAGGATCTGGGTCAGTAAAAGGAGAGCCTAATGAGGCAATTCATTTTCCGGCCTTAGAGGAAATTTTGGCGGCGTGGACGAAGGATCCGAAAAAATTCGCCGAGATCGACAGGCGAGTAAAGTCTTTTTTACCCGCAATCTTGGCTCAGTCAGACCAAACCAATGTCACGTTAATTGATGAGCTGAAAAGGTTCTCAAAACTTTGGAAGATGATACAGGAAGGACTGGGATGAAAATTTCTGAAGAGAGAAAACATTGAGCACACCTAAACCGTTTCAAGCAGCCGCTGTGGATGCAGCATTGAAGGCTTTCGAAAAGAAACGCAAGCGAAACTTCCTAGTCGCCGATGAGGTCGGATTGGGAAAAACAGTGGTTGCCAAGGAAGTAGCCAAACTTATGGCTCAAAAGAGCACCGGGCAGTTTACGATCTACTACATAGCAAACGGCCAGGCTGTCTCAAATCAGAACAAGGAGAGAGTGGTTGGATTCTTAGATGACGTAGAGCGTAGCTGTGCGGTAAAGACTCCTGACAGACTTTCGCTGATTGCTGTCGCAAAACAGTCAAAGGCGAAAATCATCATATACGCATTGACGCCATCGACGTCGTTCCCCGGCGCAAACGCGCGCCTCACTGGAGGACGCAAAGAGGAACGCGCATTTTTACAAGTACTTCTCCATAAGGCGTATCCAAAAATCGCCAAAACGCTGCCACCCGAGTTACTTATACTGACCGCTAAAAAGGAAAGCTGGGCAAGTCTTCTCGCCTCAAGTAACACAACGCTAAAGAGCTCTCCACCAAATCTGTTGGCACGCTTCAGAGAGGCCATAGAAGTCGAATTCGGACCAGAAGGAGCCAGTCGCCTTCAGACGTTATCTACGGGAAAGCCAAGAGAATTTATTGGCAAACTTCGTCGTGCTTTAGCTTTGGCCACGCTGCAAAATCAGCCTCCTGACCTGGTCATATTGGATGAGTTTCAGAAATATAGCGGTCTACTAGCAGCTCGAAAAACTGATCCATTAGTCGAAGTTCTGTTCGGGAAAAACAGTACCGAAAACCCACCGGCAGTTCTTCTTCTCAGCGCGACACCTTATAGAATGCACACTACGCAATGGGGCGACGGCCGTGCCGCATTGGCGCACACTGAACTGCTAGACCTAATTGAGTTCCTTGGCGGCTCCGCCAAGAAGGAGCGCGCGCAGGTGCTATTTGAAAAATTTGGATCAAAATTGAAAGAAATTGCGACGCACAGAAGTGTGACACCAGCTGTGCTTCAGAGCGTTGCCGATGCTGAACAATTACGAGACAAGTTGCGAAGCCTCCTCATCCCAATGATGTCGCGTACGGAGCGTGACAGTATCGAGCTTGGGAATACACAAGCTAAAACCCAACCTCTGACGGCAACCTCGACAAAGGAGGACTTCGGCGTATACAAATATTTAGCGAATAGTTTCCAAGAAAAAGTTAAGCACGAAGCGCTTCCTTACTGGTCATCGATTCCCCTACCTTCGCAGGCGCTAGGACCGCAATACAGCGCCTGGAAAAATCGAATTATCCACCCGCCAGCGAAGCTACAAAGGATGACAGAAGAGGTGCGAAACTCTCTAAGGCCTCCACGCGAATGGGCCGATGCAAAGTTCCGTGCGCTCAGCAAAATAGTCCCGTCCGAGAGACTTGCAATCCCTTGGGTTGCACCTTCCCTGCCTTGGTGGCCGCTTTCGAGTGAATGGCAGCAAAATAATGGAGCTCCAAAGCTACTAATGTTTAGCCGATTCAGGGTAACTCCACCAAGCGTTGCCGCTCTGCTCAGCTTTGGTGTAGAGGCAAAATTCCTATCGAAGAAAGCGGGCTATAAAAAGGCTTACAAGCAACGACATTTCAAATTATCGGGCTCACCAGGCCCTGTGATGATGGCATTCCACCCTTCTCGTTGGTTAATAGAAAATACTGACCCTTTGACGGCGGGAGGTAAGTCATTGAAGGCCATCCGGGAAGCATTACGACGTCAAGTATTGTCTTCACTCCCCCACGATGTCGAGCATATCGAAATCGGGAGGCTGGCTCGGCGCCGACGTTCCATTGCGCATACCATCGGTTCATTAGAGCGCAAGTGTAAACTCGGACATATTTCGGCGACGGCGTGGTCGAGCTGTATAGGCGATGATCAAGCCGCAAAGAGCGCGATCAATAAATGGGACAAGTTCGGGCCGATGACCTCAATTTCCGAGGCTGAACTTATCGATCTCGTTGAGTATGCCCTCTCTGCTCCAGGGGTTGCGTTGGGACGAGCACTATGGCGACATGACCCGACAATTTTGCACGCCAACCGCTATGCTGACCTCGTCAAGCTGTGCTGGCAGGGGTTCCGAAACTACATAGATAACCCTATATTTTTATCGTCTTTACCTGGTGAAAATGCAGTCGCCAAAGTCATGACTGCCGTCATAGAGGGCGGCTTCGAAAGTATGCTCGACGAACATTTTTGGTTGCGTACACAAAGTTTGGACTCTGGCCCAGCTGGCTTGGCTAACGACTTGCTCAAAGCACTAAACTTTCGCGCGGGTAGCTTTAGTTTTTACGGGCTGGACAAGGGAAAATCAGCCAAGGTACCAATCAGATGTCATGCCGCCGTGGCGTTCGGGGGGACAGAATCGGAGTCCGCTGAAATTATTGATAAAAACGGAGCCCCCCAAAAAGCCGCTACTCGACCGGAGGAGATCCGCCAGAGCTTCAATAGTCCGTTTTGGCCGCACGTGTTAACAACCACATCTGTCGGCCAAGAAGGATTAGATTTCCACCCTTGGTGCTCGCGCATTCTGCATTGGGATCTCACGTCCAATCCATTAGATTTGGAGCAGAGAGAAGGACGAGTGCAGCGTTACGCCGGATTAGCCGTGCGTAGGAAGCTGGCAGAGAACTTGAAGAGCAAAGTATTTTTGAAGGCGAATAGGTCCCAGTCCTCACCTTGGAGGCGCATCAAAGAACTTGCAGAACCACATTCTGACCGCAGTGGCATGTCTCCCTGGTGGGTATTGGAGGGTGCCGAGATTGTCAGGCACATATTCGAACGTCCGTTTGGGCGGGACGCCGAGAAATTCGCGAAGATCAAGGAGCAACGCATGATTTATCGGTTAGCCTTAGGCCAACCAAACCAAGAGGATTTTCTGGAGGTGCTTTCGCAAGGAGGGAAAGACACGCGCGAACTGTTACGCCCTCTTATCTTGGATCTTTCAGCAATGGGGCTAAGGAAGCGTTAGATATTACCTATCCGTCAATACGCTCACTTTCGATTTACAGGGGAGTATTGAGGAATGGCTTTAGTAAGAATGTTCGGAGCGTAGAACGGGGGACTCTTTCCTCATCCGAGACGGTTGGTCTACATATATATGACGGCACCATTTCTTCGAGGAAACAGACGGAAAACGCCTGACCTACATCGCTAAAGGCAGCGCCCCTCGGCTTCGTTCCCCTGAAATCGCCCACGCGCGCCACGCTACTGCAGACCCAGGCAGCTGCAACCAATGGTGGGTGTGTGGCCTCCTCCTCAAAAATATGCAATGCGCCTAGTATGGATAAGGAGCGTCGAGGCCACCATGTGATAAGCGCCGTCCAAGCACCGCCTGTCTTTAGCCGTGCCCTTATCATCAAATCAGTTCATCCACATCGACGATACCGGTACGATCAAAGTAATCGGCCGGTGCGAGCACCGTGCCATCGCGCAGCAAACTGATCGCGCCAAGATTCTCGGGAATGTAGATGTCATCGAGGTCCAGCTCTACCGTATTTCCTTGGAACGCCGCCGCACGGACAATGATGTGAAACCGTTTGCGCTCGATGCCGAAAAATTGAAGCGGCGGAGAAAGAACAAACGGATCGACATCCCAATAATTGCGAATTATAAATCTGCCGTCGATGACGCCAGTAGGAGGAATGATACCGCCGACAAACTCTCGCCCCGCAAGCGGGCCAGCATTGCAACGCCAGATTCCACGTCGCTGCCTTGCTGCTGCAGCTCGAAGCGGGAATGCGAATCGCAAGCTGTCAGCAATCACCGGCAACTGAAGTTTCTGATATACCGCCGCATAATGCCCCAGCACCATCGATACACCGATTTCCTCCGGATAACTATCTGTTCGCCGGCCTTCAGTCCACGGGTCTTCAACCCACAGCTTTGAATTCACCCGAGGTTGACTCTCGGTTCCCCAGCGCGCAGCACAGATAAAGCCCTTTACAGCCAGTTCGACCCCATTCGCATCGTGTAGGCAGGCCCGGCCTAATTGTTCTCGAAAAGACTCGAACTCTTTGGTGGCAAACGTCACGGAGCTGTACCGCCCTTTAGCCTCCAGCAGGCTGATACCCCTGCGGCTATCGATTCCGCACACATAATCGGGCAGGTCGCCTTTGGTGCGCCGGCTCCAGCGTGGCCCGCCATCTTTGCTTCTTGTAATGGCATCGCTGAAAGGGCAAAAATAGGTGTACCCGACATGGGTATACATAAACCAGCGCGCAAAAGCCTTGCCGAGTTCATTCGATATATTACGCTTCGATTCGGTATCCGAGCCGATTCCGCGCCCCTTGGTTCTCCAGTCGGTTCCTGACGTGATTTGACTCAGGTACTCAAAACTGCTTGATTTGGGTAAATCATCGCCATACTTGGCTGCCCAATAATGCCGGAACAAGTCCATCAAGGGGACCTCTAGCGACTTCAGTACCCCCCCTCCCGCATCAAGCAAAGTATTGGGAATAGTGGGAAATTGGTCCAGGGCCAGTTCAATGGTGCGCATCGCTATCCTAGGTTTGTGACGCTGCAGTGGAGTAGATGGCTAGCTCAATGGGATATCGAATTTTCGCGCGAGCCGCCAAAACCGTGCAGAGTAACATCTTGCAAACGCAAGAAATACTCACTTTGTCACGCCGACGTAAGTGTCTACTCAGCCTCCGACTAGTAATGTCGTTCGGACACGAGATGAAAGCTAGATCCGCGTACCAATGTGCAGCGGCGTCGGTCATGGAGTCGCCATGTTGATTGAACACGTCTGATCAGTCATCTTAATCCCGAACCTACGGTGGCCGTGATCGTTCCTCACCGCGGTGCGGCGCCTGTCACATCACAGTTGCCATGGCTCCGAATGCAGCTCCCGCCTTCCCAGCGGGGATTGAATCGCCACCATTAGCTTAGACTCTCCTGATCCATAATTCCTGAAAAAGAAGAACCGATGATCATGCTGAGGCCTGGGTGTCCTGCCAAGCACTTGGTGTGCGATCTCGTAGCTGCCTTATCCAGCGACGAGATCGGGGCTGGCCTGTCTATCTCCCTGTCCTGCAGAGACTCATTCTTCGCTCAAACAATAGCTGGCCATCCCTCGCAGGAACGCACGACGAGGGATGGCATATCTCATCGAGTTAGCTGCAGAGCTCCTGCTTCTGAGCACCATAGCGGCAACAGTCGGCCAGCTGTAGCAGGCTGTGAAATTAGTCGCGGCATCGCGGATAGGAATCGCCATCGCTTGGGCCAGGTGGCATAAGTGTGTCGCGCTGGGCGACAATGACTGACAGTACAGCGTTGACAATGTATTTTTGTTCGAATATGGACCGATATATGTAGGCTACCGGCAAAGCATAATCTATTGCTGTGCTTGAGACGCCTTCTTTGAAATGCAGACTGGGAAATTTTCCTGCTTCGTTTAAGACGCGAGGTATGACAATGCAATAATCGTTCTTCAGTTTGAGGAGTTTACGTAAATCGGACATACTGATGAGCGGAGTAAGGATTTCTTCGGTCGGATCAATTTGATATTCCAACTTCCGGTTTTTTGGCACTGTGGAACTGTGCTTTATTGCGACGAATCGGGGAACTCTTGAGGGGCCTACGTGCATTTGGTCGGAAAATCCATATTCAACCTTAAGTGCGGGGAGTTTGCTTACATTGCTGAACGTGATGGTTAGAAATAGCTCAGGGTCTGATGTCCACTGTACGAAATTTGCAGATGCGACAATCAATTTCGTCGGATGTTCGGCGATCAGGAGTGCGTTCTGGTGCCGCTGTAAGGTGTTCAGTTTAGAAACGTCAGCCAGATTATAGACCGTATATTGCGTTTGCAAAATGTTTGTAGACCTATTGTCATTCTTAATTGTTACATCCCGGGCCTGGCCAAAAGCCATTCGGTTATTTCCGGAAACTGTAGTCGTATTAGCGCAAGAAGCGAGTCCACACCAGAATGCGATGGCCAGCGCAGCTATATTGTGACGAATCATTCACTTTCCTTTGGGCCATTACTTATCGTTACATCCCTGGCCTGCCCAATAGCCGTGCCGTTGTCCCCCGATATAAAATTTGTTGTAGTCGGCTTTCCAAAGTTAACAAAGATATAAGTAATCCCAAGAATAACCAAAGCTACGACAACGAGCACGGCAGTGCGTATCCCGGTGGCCCGAATTGAACGCCTGGTGACTTCAAGCGTATCCAAGCCACTGCCAGCGGGCTTGTTCTTTTTCATTTTTTTAGCTCCCATCATATCCACACTTTCTATTGTTATAGTGATCGTCGTCTCCTCAACTTTGACGACGCTGCATGAATATACAGAATTCTTGAGTGATGAGTACGGTTTGACATAGATGATCCTTGGTTCTTGAAAGATGAAAAAACGGTGGATCTTGTTAGGAGCCTGGGTGTCCTGCTAGGCACCTGGTACGCGATCTCGTAGCTGCCTGACCCAACGACGAGATCGGGTCTGGCCTGTCTATCCCACCTACCCTGCAGAGGCTCATGCCGCACTCAAACAAGAGCAGATCTTCCCTCGCCATAATGGATGGCGAAGGATGGCATATCCGATCGAGGCAGCGGCAAAGTGCCCTCTTCTGAGCGCGCTAAGGGCAAAGTTGGCTACGACAGCCTGGCCCATAATCTGCTTGAAGTGGTCGATGAAGTCGAGGATTTTGCACGCTGGTAGTGGAGTGCTCATCACGTGACTCCCAGATCGCTCAATTGCGAGAACAGTATTTTGAGCATCTGAAGAGCGTCTGGCAAACTCGTAGCGATTCAAATATCGTGTGAACTGCGATCCACGCGAGGGCGAAAAATCATCTGAAAAACTATAACCCTTTTTAGATTACAGTTTGCCCATCAGATCAATGACAGCTTCGCGTACCCAGCGTTGTCCGCTGTGGTCATGGTTGCGCTCATGCCACAGCATGCTTACGGCGAAGCCCTGCACAGGGAAAGGACATCCGACCACCTTGAGCACTTCGCCGCAATTACGCACCAGTCGTTCCGGTACCAGGGCGACAAAGTCAGAGTGCGCGACGATTTCAGGTACGAGCAGGAACGACGCCGCTGAAAGCACAACATTACGCTTATAGCCTAGCGCTGCGAGTCCGTCGTCCACAGGCGTCGTGAAGTCGCCCCCACGCAGCGAGACGATAACGTGGTCCAGTCGTGCGAACTGTTCAACAGAAAGTCCTCGTCGCAGTCCGGGATGCCTATGTCTGCCGATGAGCACATAGTGCTCGTCAAACAGATGCCGGCTGCGTAAACTGACCGGAGCATGCTCGGGTGTCATCAGCGCCAGGTCCACTTCGCCGCTAGCCATCTGCACTTCCAACTGTAACGGATCAAGATGGCGCAAAGCAAATCGCACACCGGGCCCACGCTTTCGCAGCGCAACTACCAATGGCTGGATCACCGTCTTCTGCAGGTAGTCTGTACAAGCGATGGTAACGGTAAGTCGGGCCTTTATCGGATCGAAGTGGCGGTGTCCAGTCAATGTGGCGCGCACCTGATCTAACGCGTGGCGAAGCGGATCAAGCAGTTCGAGAGCCTTGGCAGTTGGCAGCATGCCACGTTGCACTGGTATCAGTAAAGGGTCATCGAACAGTTCGCGCAGGCGGCTCAATTGTGCGCTAACTGCTGGCTGGCTAAGGTACAGGCGCTCAGCCGCGCGGGTCACGTTTTGTTCAACCAAAAGGGTTTCCAGTGTGACCAGGAGATTGAGGTCCAAACGCTTTTTGCTATCCATGAAATGGATAGTAGCAGAAAATTTTTTTGATTTCACAGATACCTTGAGGCAATGCAAACTGTCTCCACTCTCAATACTCTGTGAAAGCCACGCCATGCAGTCAACGAATAGAAAAATTCTTATCGTCCATGCTCATCCCGAACAGACATCCGTAACGTGTCAACTTGCCGAGATATCTGCCGAGGTACTGAAGGCTCAAGGCCACAAGGTAATGCAATCGGACCTATACGCCATGGGATGGAAGGCAGTGTTTGACGGCCAGGACTTTCCCAAACGAGTTAACCAGAAGCGCCTGTCTTTCATTGACGAATCTGGATAGGCCTTTTCCAACGGTTGCCAGACTCCCGACGTCGAAGAAGAGCAGCGAAAGATCCTGGCGGCGGATGCGGTGATTCTGCTGTTCCCACTATGGTGGTTCAGCATGCCCGCAATCATGAAGGGGTGGATAGATCGCGTGTGGGCCTTTGGTTTGGCCTACGGCTACAAAGGGGCTGGCAATGCCTATCGTTACGGTGAGGGTGGCTTTGCCGGAAAGCGCGCACTGCTGGCGGTGTCAGTTGGTGGGCCGGCGGACGACTATTCTTCCCGTGGCATCAATGGGCCATTGGAGCAGCTGCTCTTTCCAATCACGCACGGCACTTTGTTCTTTCCCGGCATGCAGGTGCTACCCACATTCGCGGTATATGGGACTGCTCGAATCGATGGCAACGGCATTGCTGAAGCAACTATGGCCTGGCGCATCCGAGTGAAGCGACTGTTCGAGGACGTACCGATTGCTTTCCGTCAACAGAGCAGTGGCGACTATCCAGACCACCACGTGTTGGCTGACCACATCGCACCAACTCAGACTGGTTTGGCGGCTCACATCGCCGAGTCCTCGCGACCCGCCGCGTCCGAGGAATTCAGCGCCCCTGTCCCAACCGCCTTTGAAGGACTAAAGTAAAGACGAGTGCCATCCTCACGCATAGTACGGACGCCTCTGGCGACGCACTGGACAACCTTCCCGCGCCAAATGCCAATGACTGCTGACACAAATGGTGTTCAGCAATCAAGCAACGGTCCGGCGACCGGTTAAACTAAGCCACCTGCCGTGTGGTTTGCCGGCACAGGGGTAGTTGCCTGATTCAACGACGAGATTGGGTCTAGCCTGTCTATCTCCCCTGCCCTGCAGAGACTCCCACCGCGCACTAGCACAAGCAGGCCTTCCCTAGCCGCAACTGCCGGCGAAGTATGGTTTATCCGATCAAGGCAGCAGCAGTGCGCCTGCTTTTGCGCGCGATAGCGGCACAGTTGGCTACGATAAGCTAGCCCGTCACCCACTCGCTCTCTTGCTCGAGCGCATCAACAAGATGCGCTTTGTGCCGTCGGACATCCTGGACACCTTCAGCGATGCCCAGCTGGCCAGGGGCTACGACATCGTCACGGTAAGGCAGCGGCCGGAAACGGCCAAGGGGGGGATCTTCCTCACCCTGGAAGATGAATTTGGCACCATCAACATCATTGTCTGGCCCACGCTGGTGGAAAAGCAGCGGGCCGAACTGATGAATGCCTCACTCTTGGGGGTGTACGGCATCTCGCAATCGAAGAGTGGCGTGCGCAACCTGATTGCCAAGCGGCTGGTCGATTGCTCACATCTGCTTGGACAGCTGGATACGAAGAGCCGGAATTTTCACTAACGAGTGCACCTTCGCAATTAATTATGGCAACAAAGTGCCTACAGCAATCGTGGCGATTCAAACCCCTCCAAAACATCAAAGATGCTTTGACCTGAAAGTTGCTATGAAGTTTTAAAACTATCACTAACACGCGCACGCTAAGCATATTAAAATGATGATCAGTGAGCCGAACTCTCCGACTTCAATTTAGGAATTTTACGAAATGTTTCCACACAATGGCTCAATTAATCATCACTACATTCCGCAGTTTTACCTAAAGGGCTTTTGTCGTGATGACGGTACGTTCGACGTTTACGACAAGAGAATTGGAAAATTCAAGAAGTCGCCACAGACCCCAGCGATTGTTTTCTTTGAACCTAAGCGAAACAATATCAAGTATCGTGGACAAACAACGGACATTATCGAACAACAATTTTCACGCATAGAGGCTTCCCTATCAGAGTTATTTAAGTTGATTCGGAACGGGGCGTCAATGAAAACTCTGCTAAATCCAGATGGCGTTCGCTTACTGAAGTTTCACATGGCTCTCCAGTTTTGGCGGCTGCCTCGGCTAGATCAATTTGCGAATGAATTCCTGAAATCGCGCACGATCGAGCAGGTCGCGCACATGTGTACGATTACTGTTCCACCATTATCTCCCAGTGAGATGTACAAGCTTCTACAAAGTGACGAGGGGTACCGAAAATTTGCAAAGGCATTTTTGCTTCCAATGACTACATTTGATTTAAATCGACCGATTCCAGACCATATGGAGTGGAAAATCCTTGAGGCAGCGCCTGAAAGTGGATGGTCAAATCATCTTTGCACGGATGCTCCTTTTATTTTTTCTCAGCCAAATGACATCCTGACATTTTCAGCCCCATTTATCTTCCCGTTAACGAACTCGAAACTGCTTATCGGAGGGTATCGCTCGCGAGATTTCAGTTCCCTTGAGCCCATCATTTCGACGAAAATTTCGATACTCGCCTTCTTGCAGGCTAATCGATACATAGTTGGGTCGAATAAGGCATATTTGACCGAAGTAATCGGTTTAGCCGCGAACTATAAAGACTTGCCCGGGATTCTGCGCCTTCAAGGGGAAGTCCTAAGCGTGCTCGCAGAATGAACTTGAGATTCTCGTCATGCTGTTCGCCAACACCTTGGTCGGTCACATTGCAACAAAGCGTCTAGCCTTGTCCCCCTTAATCACCGACGGCGAAGAACTGCATATCTAAATGGGTCAGCAGCAGAGCGCCTGTTTCTGTGTGCTATGACGGCATAGTTGGCTACGATAAACTAGCCCGTCATCTGCTTCGTGCGCTCGGCCAGATCGGGGGGCTTTGCGCGCTGGAGGTGGACTTGCGATCACGGCCGGCGGACGGTATTACGCTAAAACAGAAGCTTGCCACGGCCGCTTAACCTCTACCTTTAGCGCGCTCTAAGACTGGGGGATTACCGGTAGAGCCGCCCCCTGGCTTAATCGGGATTCCAATATATTGACTGGACGCCTGCCGATCTCAGTACAATGCCTCGATGAATGCGAACGATCCCTTCGACCGCGACAACTTGACCCCTGCAGAAACCCTTCTTGCCGGGCAGAAGATTGCCCGCGACTATTTTCAGGGCGAGCTGTATCAACGCGATGGCGTTTCCCGCCTCGAGGGAATCACTATCGATCAACTCGACGGCGCCAGGTTGGACCTCGACGAATCTGAGACCGGCAGGCTGTTCATGATCCCGGATGGCTCCATTGTATGGGCGCTCGAAGTAAGGGAGCACGGCGAGGCGCCTGCCGGCTTGGAGGTCGTGTCGAACAACCTCTTCATGGCCGAAGACGAGAAAACCAGTGTCATCGCCTACAGGGATGACGAGGGTGCATCCCTGCGCGTCGACGCGCTCTATATCCGCCGACTGATACTCGCCGTCGACGCGCCTGAACGCATGGCCACGGTTGCATTCGGCCTGATGGCTATCTCGGCTTACCGGCTAGGCTTTGGCCACATTTCGCTTTTCGCAGCTGGAAACGGACCGATCGATCCAGACGACCCGGACGGTTTCGTTGGATTCGCTGTGTGGCCGAAATTCGGGTTTGACGCGCCACTCGAACCTGCCGAACTAAACATGGCACCATCCGAGCCCCTGCGTGCTTGCCGGACTGTCCAGGAGGTTATTGCTGTGGACCAAGACTGGTGGAATGTACACGGCCGGGGCCGGGATATGCGCTTTGACTTGAGCGCCAACAGTCGAAGTTGGACGATTCTGCTAAACTACCTGTATCAATCACTCCCCCCTGCCGGAGATTGAACCATGACCGCTTTGAAGAAAACGCCTCCCACCCAAAACAGTGCCTACAAATTGGCAGCGGCTGCTCGCCGCGCCAAGGTCGCTTCCATGCGTACTCCGATCATCGGTGAAGTCAAGCCATCCCAGGGCCGGATCCGGGTCACGCTGGGTGGCAAAGCCATCAGCCGGGCCGCCCGTTCGGGCGTGTTCGGACCGTCTTCGATCGAAATTCCAGAATTTTCCAGCGTCCGGAAGCCCAAGCCAGCATGATGAAGTGGCCAGTGGTCGCTTTTTTTTCGCGCGCGACACCCCTCCGGCAGTGCACAACCGTCATGCTCCAAGACGGCTAAGAATCCAAGGAAGCCAAATAGCGACGCTCGCTGCCGCGCAGACAACTCCTCCAAGGAGGAGCATCGTCTTCCCGAATAAGCTCAACAGATAGCCGATCCAGTACTTCTGTATACCAGCCAGGTAGGTCACTTCGTCCCTGGCGCTCCAGTTTTTTTCGCTGTCATATTTTTAATATCCTCCGCTTGCGCCGTTTCGCCGGCTCACGTCCATTCTGGCGTCACAACACGATCCATGTGCAGTAGCATCGCTCGGACTTTAGTGTGCCAAAAGCCCGTTGGCGTGGTTGCACCGGGTTTCGTGCTCGCGATGTATGAATCGCCACCAGCAGCTTAGACTCTCCTGATCCATGGTTCTAGAAAGATGAAAAAAGATGGATCGTGTTAAGGCCTGGGTGTCCTGTTAGGCACCTGGTACGCATTCTCGTAGTTGCCTCATCTAACGACGAGATCGACTCTGGCCTGTCTATCGCCCCTGTCCTGCATAGACTCCCCCGCGCTCAAGATGGTTATATAAAATTGCAATAGTGGAAAAATTATTCAGAAAATTTAGAAATAAGATGAAAAGTCTGAATTGGAATTGAAAATTGGTACAAGATTTAGCTACACATGGAATTATTGACTAATTTACAACTAAAAGAGATGATTATTAAATACTTTATCTGCCATATCAAGGAATTTTAATATATCGCGCTTAGCTTTCCCGTGATACTCAGCAAGGATTTTCCTTGAGTCTAATGGAACATCTTTTAAGATCATTCGAACGCCCCAGCTCAATTCACGCGAATCATGTCTTTTTAGCCCACGGTACTCCCGTTCCAGTTCTAATAACTTATGGTCTGCAATATATCTTCCTGGCAATCCAAAATCCACAACCGCATTCATTTTCCCTGCAGCAGATTTTTCTTTTATTTCTACAATTCTCTTTCCAGAAATGTCAGTTGACAATTCAAATTGAAAGTATGAATCAAAGGAATCGCTATACGGATTAATGTGAGTGGCGAGATCAAACTGCTTTGCCCCTTTGTATCGAGAGTTACATATTCCACAGCAAGGAATCAGGTTAAATATTGAAGTGGAAAAATAGGGATGAGTCACTTTCGAAAAAAAATGATCCAAGTCTAACAATGCCCTTTTGCTTACTTTTTGAGCACCTGGATCTACCGGCACAACCTTAATTGGAAGCTCTCCACAATATGGACAATAGGTCGTAGGCTGCGTAATTTTATCTAATAGGTCGATGCAAAATTTTGAGCTTCGGTATTTCGTATAGTTAAATATTTCCTCAGAAATCAATGCGCCAAATTTATTTTTCTTTCTACCCTTCACTCCATTGGTGCAAAATAAATTGGCCGGAGAATTTTTAATTATCTCTAATCGCATCAAATTTAACTCATCAGGGGCGGAAACGATAATCAGCTTTAAATTTTTTTCATTATCACTCAAAAGAAAATCAAAGAATGCACATTGTTCCCCTGCAATCTTCGCACTCTTTCTCGCATATTTCCCCAGATATTCTTGATCTAAGTTCTTGGATTTTTCTCGATATTTCCTCACAACCGAAATTAGTGACTTTTCCGAATAAATCCCAGCGGTTTGTGGGTTTAAAGAATTCCAATAATTGTCGGCCTGAGTTTCGAGGTATTTCTGGGGATTAACCGTGGTATTGCTCAAATGTTCAAGAATTTTAATCACGATTAAATATTTCCTTAAGGCTATTAACATTCTTATTATTGTAAATTTCTTCGAATTTAAATTTAAATATTTTATCCCCAAGTATATTTAGAAAATCTTCGATGTATTCTTTTTCAATAGCTGTGTAGCTTTTATTGTCCAAGAGTTTCATGAAATCCCGAATTTTCAGAGATGAAAATAAACCACTGGTCATGCCTTCTAAGAATAAAGGACCTGCATATAAATCGTACAAGTTAGCACCAAAAGTCTCCAGCGAGTGGTTGAAATTTTGTGCATCAGATTCGCGATCACCCAGTATCGCGATATTTTGCCTTGGTAGATCAGATATGAGTAAAGGTGAATGGGATGTTAAAATTAATTGAATCTTTCGATTAGTAGCTATTGACAATATTGTGAGTAGGCGATATAAAAAATCAACCTGCCATTTCGGATGCAGATATAGATCTCCCTCATCAATTAAAAGGATTACGTTATCCTCAGCAACCTTATCCAAAGCGGAAGTAAGAGTTGAAAATAGATTGAGATATGCTTTTTGGCCTGAACTCAATCCAAGCCAATCTAAGTTGATAAATCTTATGAAGCTCATATTTGCAGCATAGCTTTGCAGAAAATTCCTGCTATACCCACTATATCTTATGATAAAACTTTGTTGCGACCTTTCTCGAATTGCATCGCTTGAATATTCCATGTCTAAGTCCGAACACATTGCTGGAAGATTCTCAATGAAATCAAATTGTTGCTTAAGCAGGATCCCGTCGGCAAGGCGTGGGTGTGAAAATATATCAAATTTCTCACTCTTAAAAATCCCAAACTTCATACATCTTTTTTTTAATTCACGTATTAATTCTGCCAGAACTTCCTCAGTCGAAGTAAATCTGTCCATGACGTAACCGACATCAAAGTCAAGATCAACTAAGTGATTCTCACCACGATCTGAAAATCTCACACTACCTAAGTAAGCATTTAAAAATCCAACATAGTATAAGTATTGGGACAACAGCGCAAATCTGGTCCTAGGTTGCAAATCTTTAGTTCGGCGACGGATAAATTTATGTAGTTCCGATAGATTTTTTGATGACAGAAGGTTTTGACGTATACCTGTAAATGTGTTGAATACGTTTACAGTGATATGAGCTGCGATCGGCTCTTCTATTTCCAATTCACTGAAATAAGGAGATTCAAGAAACGAAATTTGTTTTGAAAAATCCAAATCCCATCGAAGTGCTGAGCGAAGATTTTTTGAATTTTCAGAAAGATCGAAGACTTCTTTACTGAAATTATTACGCCTCTGATCATTGACATTGGAAAAAAATACGACGTCTAATGAGGATATATTGCCTCGGTGTTCTTCAAAATCTACGCACCTCGAAGTTGGAGGTGTCGGCGATGTAAAGTTGTAGTATCCGATATATCTTTTCTTGCCACTCTGCTTTGTTATGACAAAAAAATCCTGCAATATCGATGTTTTTGATCCTTTTAATGAATTGCAAATCAATTCCAATGCATTACTTTTTCCAGAGCCATTTTTTCCAATTAGGGCTACGACATCAGTTACGTTGTAGGGAAAAAAATTTGCTGGTATTTTTTTTGTCCCTATTCGTTGAACAGAATTCTTTTCTTTGCTGTACTTAAACTGAACCGTGGATGAAAGATTCAATTCAAAATCTTTCAAATTTTTGTATTCTTTAACCCAAATGTATATTATTTCCATGAATTTCTTTCGTTGCTATTAAATTTTTATAAATATAAATTTCAGAGGTGTCGCAATTATAATATGTATGCATTGCCAACAGTCATTATTCCTGAATCGCGTCTAGTTTTTTCATGTTCTTGAAGCGAAGTCAACGACAGTTCCGCCTAGTGACGCAGACTGGACTCAGGTATATGATCCTGTTTCATGGGCGTGCTTTCCTGATTTTAGGTTCTACTTAGAGGGTGTAGACGAAATCAACGCTTAAAAGCGAGTCTGTTGAGTAGCATACGTGCTTCAGCCAACCACACCCAGGCTACCGAAACAGTGAATTTGCGGTCGTGATGCGTCACTCTGCGGCACCAGCGTTCCATCCACGCGTGTGTCCGTTCGGCGGCCCAACGCATGGGCAGGACCCTAAACCCGGCATGCGCAGCTGCAGCATCTTCAGGGGGTGTCTTGGGATCGTGCAGCGTTCGCTCGTCCCATTGGCCGGATGACTGAATCGCCATCAGTAGCTTAGGCTCCCCTGATCCATGGTTCTTGAAAGATGAAAACCGATGGATCATGTTGGACATGGGCGTCCTGCAAAGCACCAGGTGTGCGATCTCGTAGCGGCCTGATCCAACGACGAGATCGGGTCTGGCCTGTCTATCTCCCCTGCCCTGCAGAGACTCATGCCGCGCTCAAGCAAGAGCTGCCTGAGCTTCGGCGGGTTCCCGCATTAACGTTCCCGCTGCAAAACGCCTTGTGACGGTAATCTCGGGTTCCGCGGTGCGCGGAGCAGTCGATTCGAGCTATCTCTCGCATCATTTCCGCTCTGCAACGATGCATTTAAGTTAAAGTGTTCCGTTGATAGATTGAGTCCGCAGCCAATAGCAGCCGATCGCCACTTCATTTTCTGATGCGGTTGTTCTTGTTATTGGAAAGCTGGCTGGCTTCCTGAGCAGACGGTAGATTATAGGTACGAGAGTATTATTCGCGCCCAGTAGCGCTGCCTGAAATATACTGATCTCAGCAGGTTGTACCCAGCCTCGCGAACTTCATCATTTCGGGGAGCTAGACCACATGTGCCAAAGACTTGTATGTATAGTGTTGATCATAGCCACCCTTGCAGTGGGCTGCAGTGAGAAACCAGCCGCAAGCCTGTCATGCTCAATGATTTTCAACGGTAACCATCCGATGGACGCGCATATCACTATTTCGGCGAATGGGCAGACAGCGACCTTGGTCTGGGTTACCAAGACTCAAGACCTATCCACATGGATTATTCGTGGTCAACTTGATGGTAGGTTCTTCAAAGGAACCGTAGACGGAGATCTTGGGACGCATATATCCATTGATCGTACAACTGGGGAACTTGAGATGGCCGACAGCAAAGAACCCATTCGTCGCTATGTCGGAAAATGTGAAAGCTCAAATAAGGATTTCTGAGTTTGTATTAGTGAATCACCGAACCATTCATCCAACCTGAACGCGATAGCGCGCGCCGGTTAGCACGATAACGTTTGGCGTCAATTGGGAGTCACTGCCATGTCGAACCTGAGTCTGTTAAGCCAAGACATTTGGGCGACTCTAGCGTCTGAGTCGGCTAAGTCCACTGGCATGACTGCTGCGGTCGCCTACGTCACGAATGTTGACGAGCTCCAGTTCCGGGCCAACGATACCCTCGTGCTCGATGCATCTCCCGCTTCAATCCAAGCCGGCAAGACCAGCGCACTCGTTGTCGAGCGGCTTTTCGACAAAGGCGTATTGCTTTATTCCTGTCCGAATCTTCATGCCAAGATATACGCATTTGGAAGTTCGGTCGTCGTCGGTTCACCGAATCTTTCTTCGAGTTCCAGAAGCACACTTATTGAATGCGCCATCCTCTCACGCTCCCCCCTGCTCGTCGTGGAAGCCAGAAACTGGATTGAGCAGCTTGCCTCGCGCTCAATACAAATTGATCGGGACTACGTGAATCAGATAAAGTCAATCGCTGTCGAACCAGTAGTACCTCCGCAGGAAAAACCGGGCCTCACAGGTCTTTGGTACCTGAAGACCGCCCCGAATGCTCTCTCGAACAACATGCGAGCCTATTTCTTAGCATTGATCATCGCTCAGCTCGGTACAGTTCAAGCGCAACGCGCGTTTCGGCTCTGGCCCGGAGCGGATTTCAGGCAACACAAGAAGGAAGGGCGATTGCAACAAGTCGGTGACCGTTACGTACTAACACCGCGGGGCGTCGACTATTTCTCCCTGCCGAAGCAGCGAGCAAAGGACGACCTGCTACAGCTATTCGTTGTGGCCGTGCGCACTGGCAACGGCGCAGACCTACCAGTAGACGAAACGCGAATGCTCCGCTTGTCCGAGGTGTAAACGTTAAGCACAACACTTCATGTCAAACGTAGAAGTCTACTTGTCGATCTTCCCCGACGTCGATTTCGGGGCGCAAGCGGATGGAGCCGATTAGCGCTCTGAGGCGCTGCCAGTAGCTTACTTTCATGATCCTTGATCCATGGTTCTTGAAAGAAGAAGAGCCGATGATCGTGTTGAGGCCTGGGCGTCCTGAGAAGCATCTGGTGTGCGATCGCGTAGCAGCCTAATCCACCGACGAGATCGGGGCTGGCCTGTCTATCTCCCCTGCCCTGCAAAAACTCCTACCGCGCGCTAGCAAAAGCGGACCGTCCCTGCCTATAACTGTCGGCGAAGGATCGTTTATCCGATCGAGGCAGCAGCAGTGCGCCTGCTTTTGCGCGCGATAGCGGCACAGTTGGCTACGATAAACTAGCCCGTCTTCTGCTTCGTGCGCTCGGCCACGCGCTGGCGGTGGACTGGTCATCATGAGCATCCCAGCCCGCTCAATTGCGAAAAGCGGTAATTTGAGCGTCTAGCGAACTCGTGGCAATTCACTCTACTATCCTATTGCGGACCAAGCTCTAACCGTAACAGTACCCCGCATCTGACGATGCCTATTCGAGATGCGCCACGTTCGCCGCCATGGCGAATCCCAGTCACGGCTGGTCCTGATCGTGAAGGTTCTAGGCCGACGCAAGATGCCGAGCGACCTCACAAAGCTTGCCAAAGCCAAACAGCCGTAAGATGGCTAAGCGGCGACCGTGATGACGGGGGCATATGCCCGGCGCGCAGGTTGAACCACGATCTCGCCATGTTGGTCGAGCGACACATAAATGTGTGAGCCCATGTCAGGCATTGAGGCGTCCAATCCCCCCTTACTTTATTCACTTGGGAAAGTAATTAGGAGCTAGCAACCAGATCGGAGATAACTTTCCAACCAGTTTTGCAGTCGTCATGAGTAGCGTGTTGGCCTTTCGATATCCGCTGCGCCAATTTACGATGAAAAGCTTCCGCAAATACTCCCCAAGGGTAAAAGCCGAGCATTTTTACTTTGTGAGCGCGAATATCCTCTTCAAGTGATTCCCAGTCACAATATGTTTCATTGGATGGTTTGCACCACTGATTCATGAATATGCGTGCGTGCTTATCAATCAACGAAAGAGATCGGGTGTGCCCTCCCGGATCATAGTATTTAACAATATGATGCAGTCGTTTAGCAAACGCATTAACGGGCGAAAACGGAGGATCTTGCTCTGCTAGGTGTCCGAGGTCCAGCAGCGGTGCCGCATTTACAAGCGTGAAACAATAGGGGACATGCTCATTGTCGGTCTGCCATAGAAAGGCGAAGCCGTGACTCCGTAGGGCTGTTCCTTTTCGCGCCATTGCCATCCCCGCCAAACGCATTCGAGGCACATATCTTGACAACGATTCGTCTTGCGGACCTAAACACTCCAGCCCGATCAAGTGCCCCCCAAGAGCATCCATCGGAATTTTGGCGGCTTGTTCGGTATCGGTAAAGAATCGAATATCTTTTATTCGGAGTCGCTTTTCCCCGTTCTCTATCCATGGTTCCATACAAATGACAGAACGCCCCAGCCAGACAACTTCGTTGAAGATGAAGTGCCTTAATAGTGGTGGCCAAGCGCTTGACACTATGACATTTACTATGTCGCTGTCGGCAAGTAGCGGCATATATTTTCGAATCGCAGCTGCATAGGCACCAATTTCGGTACCAGCTTCCCGAGTGGCTTGAACGCGATTCTTCAACTCAACGATGATTATTGATTCCTTCTCTTGGTCGTACAAGATGAAATCAGGCCTAAGGGCTTCCATCTTTTTCAGCGATATGTTCCTGTCCGCCGTCAATATTTTCACATAGGTCAACGCTCCCCATGCCAATTCATAGCTTTCGACGAATTTTTCCTCCGCGTAGCCTTTGGGCCTGAAATTTTCTAGGTAGAGAGAATTACTAACTAAGGCTTCAAATGCCATATTGTCATGCTCTAGTACACCCTCAATCCATTGCTGCATTGCAGCTTCATTGTCGAATAATTTTTTATCAGTCTTCTTCATTAGGAGTCACGGATATCCAGATATTGGCAGTAGTGTAAGTTATTCATACGTTCGGCGGCCGAGAGGCTTCGCTGCTCTACGCTCCAGCAAGTTGCCTCGATAGGTACTGAACCTCATCATGCCTCAATGCAACATCCTGATGGAGCCCAAGATGAAGCAATTACCGCCAGCATCCAGTATGACCAACATTAACGCCGATCAGCCCCCTCAAGCCCGGGACGAATGCGTACGAGGCGCTACTGCAATGTCCAAAGCGCAGCGTCCTTCCCTTCCGTCGGACCATCCGCCGCCAAGAACTGCGACAGATCCTCCCCCTGGCGGAAACAACGATCTACGAAATGGAGCGTCGCGGCGAGTTCCCGCGTCGCTTCAACTTGACGCCGCGCCGCGTCGTGTGGGATTTTGCCTAAGTGGAGGCGTGGATCGAGGTCCGCAAACAATCCCGACGCGCCGGCATTTCAAAACCGGATGTAAGCCTACGAAAAACTCGCCCTGGCCGGCCGGGCACGATTGAGGAGTGAGCCCATGCCGTTATTCGGGCCATAGACGTTCGATATCTAATCGATACTGCTCCTCGCTTAACGGTGGATCGTTGCGCCGAGATAGCCTTTCATCAGGCAGGCCAGCGATCGCACGGAACCGCGGATACAAATCGCGCCGCCGGTCAGCCTCGATCTTTGCAAGGGTTTCTTTAACTTGTCGAGAAAGGCCTCGCGGCGACCAAATTTGGCCTCGCTCATCAATGACGACCACCAGCGAACGATTAGTAAAGCTGCTGGTGTCACCGGCACGCCCGCTCGACTTACCTCTATGGTATTTTTGGAGCGTGAGTACGATGACAAGGCTACGCTCGGATACCTTGAGCAGGGAAAGCAATTCGCCACGACCGATGAACAAGCGGTATCCAGTCTCGCTCCAGGCATAGTCCCCCCGCCCACCCTCGGCACCCCAGGCTTCGGCACGATACGCTGTTCTCCCGTCAATTGACCAGCGGCGGCCCACCTGATCGTCCGCACTTGTACCCAACAGGTCTCTCGTCCACTGTGACGGAAAAGGCCTGTCGAGTGCCGTGGCGGCACCATAAGGATCATGCCGATCAAGTTGGCGCTCGGCGTTTGGCGTCGTCTCCACCCATGGCTGAACCGTGTGGCCGCCGCCGAAGTGACGGACAATCTCATCTTCATCGTCAGGCAACCATTTGAAGAATGCTTCAGATGACAGCACCGTCATGGACACCGCTCGCGCATCACTCGCATTCGCCACTACGCTTCGAAGCGTGACTGTTGTGTCCCTCCCGATCGACCAACGTCCCGCAATCTGAAGCCAGTCGGCTGCCACCTTACCGTCCTGCAAACCGAGCAACGGTGTTAGCAGATTGCTGTCCTCGCGGACGGTGCTTCTCTCTCCACTCTCCGGCATAGGCATGTCCAGCTCCTTGGTAAGGTCGAGCGGAAAGGGATCGGTGAGATCGGCAAGCCAGAGGCCATCGTTTCTTGATAGTGTGTATTCCCTCAGGAACGTGGCCCAAGCATCGCCGTTCCAGTCATCGCCTGCAATTGCCCGTGTCGCCAGCAACTCGCCGGCAACAAGCATAAGTGCATGCCATCCGAGATATCCCCCATACCTATCTCGGTCTGGAACATACCCCGAAGACCAGGATTCGTCATTGCTTCTACTGCGTGGGCAAACGTACATTCCTCGCACGGTTGCGTCCCAACGCCGCACCCACGCACTGATGCGGTCTTCCACCTCCCAGCCTGGACAAGCGAAGATGTGGCACAAACGCTCGACCTGATATTTGTTGAAGTCGTAGTCGAGGTGAAAGCCATCTTCTGGTCGCGGCGAGGAGCCGGGCCTGGTTGCATACCGGAACTCACGATAATCGGTTCCAGGCGCTGATGGGAAGGGCGACCGGTTTGCGGAGCCAAGCTTAGCAAGCATAGCTTCGCGCTCTTCGGGTCTGAGTGCAGGCGCAAGCGCGCGAAGTATGTCTATCGCGAACGCACGCATGACAACGTGCGGGAACTTCGTAGAACAGACGATCTGTTCAAAAAATGCGCGATGGGGTATAAATACGGTAGCGGCGTCCTTCGCTATGCGGGCGAGCGCCATCAACAGCCAGAGCTGCGCATGCATTACGTAGAAAGGCAGCTTCGCATCGCCGAAAGGCAAATTCGAAGTTGCCCCGAAGCGGTCAATCAGCCTATCAATCACATCTGATCGGCCAGCCGTCATCAAGCGCCGAACAGCATGGGCGGCACGCCAACGCATTGCTGCGACCGGGTGGCCCAGCCTCGCCCACACGAATCCCGCTACAAATGTTGCCTCATCGGGCGGCACTGTAAAACGCACGTTCCACGGTCCGTCACCAACTTCGGACGGCAACTTTTCATCTGTGTTTGCCAGAAACCGTTCGAGGCCTTCCGCGAGAGCACTGGCACTGACGTCAGGTGCCAGTCTTGCGGCGAGCGCGAGCCAAGCATTACCACCAAGACTGTCCGAGGTACTCCTAAGCGCGGCAACTACATGCTCGACAAGGGTGGCCCGTTTGGAATGAAAACTCAGCTCCAGCCCCCGCCAGCCGCCCCACGCGTCGTTGCTTGAACTGGCAAGTTCGGAGGCATGCTTGGTGGCCAGGCGCAGCCCCAAGTCAGGCAAAGCATCACGCATAGCCGCTGACGACCTCCCCCACTCCTCTAGGTAGCCGTCCAATGCGTGGATTTTGTCAACAAGCGTGGCGGCCGTTGTTTCAACGACTGCGCGGACGAACCCCAGGCGCTCGGTGGGAGAGTTCGCTTGCTTAGCCAAATCGATTAGTGTTCGAACTGGCCAACGCCGCCCTGACTGGTCAATTTCTTCATTAAGGATCTGACGATCAATGTCATCAGCGTCCGTGAGATCCGCAGGAAAGACGGGCGGCGGCTTCGCCGCAGCTGACGGAGGCATGACTGTTCGCGATTCTGATTGAGGGCCAAGGCGCGCAAGCAAGCCCTCGATTCGTAATAGCGCATGAGAAGTGGCAGGAAGACCCTGCTCACATAGGTCATGTAGCCGCTGGATGGTCTCTCGTGCGGGAGACAGTTGATCCTCACGATCGATCTCGGTCAGAAGGAAATCGAAGAACCATTCCCATCGTTTTTGAGGTAGACGGCGAATGACTTCTGACGCGAAGTCTGATATGTGCCACGTCCACGTTTCGACTGGAGCAGCCAAGCCGAATAGCGCGACGGCGGCTTCCACCGAAAGCTTCGAATCACGAACGAGGATAGTTAACGCGGGACCGAGTGACAGTCCGAGCCTAGCCGCGTCACGATCGTCCAGTCGTGCCAGCGTAGCCAACGTCGCTCGACCAGCAGTCGGTACCATCGTTTTCGCGTATTCAGTCCAAGGAAATTTGCCATCCTCGTTCTGATTCAGCTCAAGGATACGCGCCATGGTGTGCGCCGACGCCGGCTGCAGTTCAGGACCCGAATAGCGGCCGGTCAGCTCCAACAAGTGGTTGGTACGATCAAAATCATCCGATCCAATTGCCTCGGCAAGATCAAGCGCACGACGAAAATAGGCCGCAGCCTCTTCAGTGCTTACTCGCCAGACTGCGCGAGCGAGATCACCGTAGGATGATATTCTAGATCCGACATCGGTATCGAGCTGGATCTTACGCTCGACAAGACCGGCAAGAAGGAGCGCAGCATCATGGCACGGGGAGATGCGCGATAGTCGAGCAATCGAATTGGTCAGCTCCGGCGTGAATAGGCCTGGCGCACTCGCGATCCAGTCGGCCATGCGTTTCGCAAGCGAGGCATTGAACGCACCTAACGCATCGGCAAGATCAAAAATCACTCGGAAACCGTTCCGTGTGAGATACGCCTTCCCATCACGATACGGATAGTTGGACGATTGCTCGACATCACGGATAAGTCGTTCGAACGCTGCAACAACCATCTCATCTCGTGTCTTTCCACTCGGCGGACGAATGATGTCGGCGACATCCTGAGCATAGGTCAGCATCGGAAGAATCCGGTCGCCCAGCGCACGCGAGTAGTCTGAGCGTTTTTCCTCGTCGAGACCACACCGCCGCTTCCGTCGGAGTCGAGTTCCATCGAATTTCGGAGCCGCTAGCTTCTGGTTAAGCACCCGGCTGAAGGTCGCAGCGTCCCGCGATCGAGCACTTGCAGGCACCAACTCGATTAATTCCGCTGGTGCTATGTCAATTAGGACGGGGCGCTTCCGGCTCAAAGCGGCTCGAACACCGGCGGCCAGTACGATCACATGGATCGCACGGTCGCTCGGATAGTGACTGGAATAGTCATAAACGCTTGGCGGTGTAAGTGCAGTTCCAGCGAGGATGCTTGCCGCCTCTTTCTCCATACCGAGCTCTATGGCAAGTGCCGATGCCAGCACACTAGCCATTGCCAAGCCTTCGCTTTTGCCGTTCGCAGAAGGTGCTGCAGCAAGTGCCGCGACAAGTCCTCTGGCGTAGGATAAGTCACGACCAACGAATGAAAGCGCGGCAGAGTAGAGTGCGCGAGATGGCAGGCGACAACGCAACAACCGCATTCCGATGCGGGTTTTGGGTGGATGCGCCGAACGCTGGTGTCGATCCAGAAGATCGAACAAATTCAGAAATTTGCCGAAGGCCACATCGTCGTCTTGACGAGCGAAAAACTCTGCAACGCGCACGTCATTGCCCGCCAGCATCTCGACATAGGCGAAGCCAATATCGTCCCACTGCCTTGAGGCACTCGATTTGCTAAAGCGCTCACTGCGTTTACTATGCGCGGCCCAATTGTGCCAATCGATTGATCGCCGTGCGTGGCGGCGGGCCTCGTCTCGGTCGCCTGCGAAGGCGTTCGCGAGTGCAAGCGCAGCGTGTTTCCCCCCAGGCCAGCCAACATTGGTCGCGGAAAGACGCCGCAAGGCTTCGGGGTCACCCGCTATTGCGGTGAGGTCAGGATGTTCGTAGAGGAAGCGGTCAGATCGCTCATGTCCCGCGGCAACGAGTGACGCTTCCAACAGCAGGCGCAGAAGATCGTCGGGCCGGCTCAGTTCTCCCGCCAAAGCTATCGCGGCGGTGATCCGCGATAGACGGATATCGCGTGCGCTTACCTGTGAAGCACCTCGTGGCACACGCAGATCATAGGCCAGTTCAATGAGCTGATCGGCATCGCACAGGGAGGTGAGCAACGCAGGCAGTGCCCGAGCTGCATAGTTTGAAGTGAGCTGGCGTTCTTGGAGTGTGGCAATTACGCGGTCTCGGTCAACCTGGCTCGCGCCATAGCTCGATCGGATCAGGGTCTCGGTCGGTTCATCTCGAAACATCAGACCGTGGGGCGTTCGCTCAAGCAAAGGGGCGAGGTCGGCAGCGAAACTTTCAACCTGCTCCGCGATCAAGCCGTGTGCGGCCGCCAGCTCTGCAATAGGAACAGGGGGCGCCAGCAAGGCAATGCCTGTGAGCAAGAGATCAATGTCTGCATCGCTTGCACCGCGAGCGCGTGCAGTTTCGCGCGCTTCGGTAAGGCGCTTGCGAATCAGCACGTTTAGCAAATCTTGCGGCTCTGCTGGTGTGTCTGGGAAAGACACGGGATCAAACGGTCGCCCAGTGGTAATCAGGCTGTCCAGACAGCGTGGGTTAAGGCCCGACCGAGTCTGCAAAGCGGCAATCTCATGAGCCGACGCATTCGGCACGCGCCGCTCAACAAGGGAGCGTACTTCGGAGTTAGTGAATAGTGGGATGGTGTAAGGTCGGTGCGAAGCACCACCGGTTGCCAGCGCGAGCCGTTCGGTTCGGCACGATGCGACGATGCGTACGCCGTCGATCGGATCTACGCTGATGCTACGCATGAGAAGGTGTGCGAACGATGATGTCACGGTATCCCGCGCGGCAAGCCCAGCGTGGTCGATCGCGTCCAGCACCAGCGAAACACATGCATCGCTGCGAGTTTGCCTAGCTGTCTCCACCGACTGGGCAAGCCGTCTGCGGAATGCTCTCAGCAAGCTCGTTACATCAACTACCGGCAATAGAATGTCGCACAGGCCTTGCCCGGCCATAAGGTTGGCAAGATGGACAAGCGTTCTTTCCGGGAGATGTCGGCCGTCGGCAGGATCCCGCCAGCGACCAGCGCCGAAACCATCGAAGAGCACCACGGGGCCATCGGCTTGCAATCGGTCGGCTAGGCCTTGCATCAGAACCGTCTTTCCCATCCCGCCCGCAGCATGGACAACGAGAGGAAGGCCCGTTTCTCGAGCGAAGGTTGCAATGTCTCCAAGGACGTCGCGCTGAATGACGATTTCAACTTCGGGAAACGCGTCAGGGGTGGGATACAGCCGATCCTCGTGCTCCACTTCCAACTCAGCTAGGACCGCTACCCGATCAACTCGTTTGTCCGTCTCGCTACCGGGACCGGCCTTGATCCTGATAAGGTTCCGCAACTTGAGCAGGCGTTTCTCCGCATCAGGGTCTCCTGGTTCGCTCCATGCGGCAAGAGTTGTGGAAATCGCACGCTCAGCCTCTGTCAAGCTCCCCTGACTGCCCACCAAGTCCAGGCGTCGCAGCAGGTCAGCAAATGGATGAGGATAGTCTTTCATGGCTTCCGCGATCTGGCCTGTTTGACTAGCAATATCACCGGATTCTTGCGTGCCTGCGATGAACGCAGAAATCGCTTTCCCCAAGTTCTCGTGTATGGGTCTGTTTGTCGCGAATTCATAGCGGACTACGGCAAGAACGTGGTCATCGCCATGGGTCGCCCGCAGCTCAGAATCGGTTACAGCAAACTTGCAGAGAGTTGAAGCCAGGTCAGCAGCTCGAACTGCCTTTGAGGCGCTCGCGATCGAGTACTTGAACTGGACAACCTCGACCCGATGCGCCTGTGCAACATCCGTGGCGCCGTAATACCGAACAAGATCAGCAATCTCGACCGCGCCGATTTCCAAACTCTGCTCGTCCTGCGCGTCGAAACCTTCAAGCGTGATCGCTGTAAGGTTTGTCAGCGGTGGCAGGAGTTCAAGGGCGGTACGCGCCGCCCAAGCTTCATGAAAGGCATGGCCCGCCTTTGATGCTCGAACTTTGTCGATTTTTATCGGCGTTGTGCCAGTATCGTGGTCACTCATGATCGGCTTGTCGTACCTGCGTCATCCTACCAAGGCTTCCAGCGCTTTGAACGCAGAACGTGGCAAGCGCCACCCCTCTTTCGCCACATTGCCCGGCAAGGCCACCCGCGCCACGTCAAAAACGTCTTTGTCCAACACATAGTTGCCCTTGGCCTGCAACCAGGTCAGTACGTCCGCCAAGTGCCAGATCGACGCATTCCCTTCATGCACTGGCGCAGGAAAACTACCCGGGTGAGCCAACATCAATTTGCGCATGTTCTGCCGCGACACCCCTACGATGTCTGCCACGTCGGTCAGCCCTACCAGATCTGGTGTCACTTCGATCAGCCGTGCCGACGGCGTGGCACGGTGTACATCTGCCTGCGCGCTACGCACAGCCTCGTCCGCATCCGTCGCCTCGCGAGCGAACTCTAGCACCAACCGCCCTGGTTGCACGATGCCTACCATAGCATCGTCGCAACCAGCTTCGCCCAAGCGTTCGACCAGCACATCCGAACCGTGAGCATCATCGGCAAGCTGGTATTTCAATGTGAGGGTGTGTTCCATCGTGCTACTCCTTTGCTCCGTCATCGGTCTCATGCTGCTTACGATGCGTGGTGCAATTGTTCGCCACGCGCCGCAAGGCGCGAGCGTGAATATCGGGGTTCTTGGGTGTATTCCATATCGAGGCGATGCAAAACTCTCCACAACGGCACTGTTCGTCGTTTTACGGGCAATAAATACACCCTCAAGCGTGGTCGCCACAACCTCTACACGCCCCCTACTCTGCGCCGTACTTCAGAGCTTCCTCAATCTCTTTCTTCGGATGTAAAGGACGGGCCATCAATGATTTTCAGTATGGGGGGGGATTGGAATGATTGTCAAGAGACAATCATTCCGCCATTTTTAGGCTATTGCGCTCAGTGCCGGAACGACCACGTTTTCCGGCATCAGCTTCGGCACATAAACCTATCCATCGCCCCAAGCATCAATCATGTTGGCCCACTCTTGCAGCATGTGGCTCCGCTGCTCGGCATACTCAGCCTTGTTGTAGACCGACCGGGAGGAACGTCCCTCCTCATGCGTTAAGGACTTCTCGATCCGGTCCCGGTTGAAGCCGATCTCGTTCAACAGCGTCGCCCCAGTGAGGCCCAAATCATGGACTGAATTGCCACGAATTCACTAGACACTCGCAAGTCGTTTGAAATGCGGCTTTTTGTAGGATTTGGAGCAGCTTGTTGTTGAAGCGGTGACGTACGCGCCGTTACTGGCCCTCCTATCCCGTCGTCCAGGCACGCCTGGCTGGTGTGGTACGGTGGCGTGGCCAGCGACATGCCGCCGTTTCATGCAACCTTATAGCCAAGCCGATGGCGAAATTTACTCCATCCCTGAACGAGGATGGCGCGGTTCAGCCCCGACTTTTGCCTGACCTATTTGCCCGGCTACCGGCATCAACCAACTGATGAACCCGGTGTCGCCCACATCGCGACCAGGTGCTGCGTTGCTAGTCGATCTTGCAGCGGCGCGGGCAGATGGTCGATTAGGTCCACGGTGCCGGCGTAGCTGGTATGACTTAGGGAGATAACAGCGGACTATCGTCGCCGGACTAGTCAAAATCTGCCCCGAGATCAACCCAATGCGCGCGCAATGCATCGACGGTACGGGGAATGACGTGCAGCCGCCGTTTCTTCCTACCTTTGCCCGGCACCTTCAGCACATGCCACTGGGCGTGAGCACGTTGCTGCGGGCCGATACGGTTTCCGCGCGACGCACTCCCGAATCTCCCACCAACAGCAGCATCGTGAGGGCGATCCGGCCCCGCCCGCTGTCGGCTTGCAGGACACATCGCTCTAGCGCCGCGATCAAGACTTTCCAAGCCTCGGCCGTCATCGCCATGTCTACCTGGATCGGGGCGGTCTCGATATCGACCTCGGGATCTTTGACCGCCAGCCAGGGATTGCCTCATGGGTAGCTGTGTAGGAAATCTTTCCGAGTATTGGCATTGCGGCTGTGAATCTTTTAGACGCGGGCTTTCGCCTTTTGCCATTGACATCCTCCCCGCCTAAAGGACGGAGATTTCTACTGCGCGGCGCGATGAGTTACGACGCGCTTCGATGGGTTCCTGCTTCTTCGAGCGGCCTGACTGCGCCATCTCTCCGCAGGCTGACAAGCGGTGCCCCCGCTCGAGCACATTAATCGCGCCGACGACATCGGCGTGTTTTTCGTAGCCACAATCGACACACAGGAACGACGCCTGCGTCTGCCGATTGTCTTTCGACACGTGGCCGCAAGCCGGGCATGTCTGGCTGGTGTGATGCGGTGGCACGGCCAGCAACATGCCGCCGTTCCATGCCATCTTGTAGTCTAGCTGCCGTCTGAACTCGCCCCATCCCTGATCGAGAATGGCACGGTTCATCCCCGACTTCTGGCTGACTTTCTTGCCCGGCTGTTCGATGGTGCCTTTAGAGGACCTGGACATATTCCGTACCTGCAAATCCTCAATGCAGACGAGCGCGTGATTTCGGCTGATCGTCGTTGTGTTTTTGTGCAGGAAATCTTTCCGAGCATTGGCGATGTCGCGGTGAATTTTCTGGACGCGCGCTTTCGCCTTCCTCCAATTACTGCTGAATTTGACCTTACGGCCCATGCGGCGCTGGTAGCGCGCCAGGCGCTGCTGGTGTTTCTTGAAGCTGTTGAGCGGCGCGATGAAGCTGCCGTCGCTCAGGGTGGCAAAGCGGGCGATCCCAACGTCAATGCCGATCGCCGTCGCTGCTTTATGCAAGGGTAGTTCGACCTCGCGACGGGTCAGAATCGACGCGAACCACTTGCCGCATGATTTGCTAATGGTGACTTTGCGCAACTCGCCGAGGACCTCGCGGCTGTTGCGGTAGCGCATCCAGCCCAGCTTGGGTAAAAAGATACGGGCGTTACCTTCATCGAGTTTGAACTCCTTCGAGCTCGCGTAGCGGAAGGCATCACCCGTACCCTTGCGTTTGAACTTGGGGAAACCAGCACGTTTCTCAAAGAAGTTTTTAAATGCCGACTCTAGGTCTTTTAAAGCTTGCTGCAAGGAACGGCATGGTGTGTCCGGCAGCCAAGGTGTGGCGGGGTCGTGCCGCCAGCTTGTGAGCACTTTGCACATGCCGGCGAAACCAATGTACCTTCCTCCAGCTTCATAGTTTTCTATTTGCATTGCCAACGCTTTATTGTAGACGAACCGGCAAGAACCGGCGAAGCGGCGCATGGCGCGCTCCTGTTCGCCGGTTGGTCTCAACTCGAACCTGTAGGCTTGATATCTTTCCATGATTCTTCAAGCTTACTCGTGTGAAGGCAGTATCGGCCACAAGAAAGCTAGCCAATTTGCGCCGTATTTTGGCTTGACATGGGTCGCATACCGTACGGAATTGCAGCTCCGCTCTCCCTCATCTACCTGAGCTGAAACCTCTGCCTCGCGATGATGTCGTCGAGCGAAGAAATGAGCGATGTTGAGACCAGGGCACCCATTTGGCCAAATCCACCAGGATGTGGTCCAAAGTTGAATGCAGTCCCCTCCTTTTGAGCATCCACGAAGTCATCCACCGTGCCGATGGCATCGATCAGGCCGATTTCCTTTGCCTCTA
This sequence comes from Janthinobacterium lividum, assembly GCF_034424625.1. Classification (NCBI taxonomy): domain Bacteria; kingdom Pseudomonadati; phylum Pseudomonadota; class Betaproteobacteria; order Burkholderiales; family Oxalobacteraceae; genus Janthinobacterium; species Janthinobacterium lividum. Next base: position 44,996 of record NZ_CP139977.1, read on the forward strand.
ACCCGCTCCAGATTTCCCCGCTGGCGTAGTTAACGTCGTGCCTCAGGGCGCGGCCGCGCCGTTCCTCAAGTTCGCGCAAAAATGTCCGCCCTACCCTGTCCACCAAATCCTGCGCCTTGGCTTGCGCGTCTTGGCTAGGCGGTGTGAACGGATTCAAGAACGCCTTCAGGTGACCGGATGCATATACCTGCTGCGAGATTTCCAGGCGGTCCAGCGCACGCGACAGTTGCCATGGCGCGATGATGGCGCCAATCGATCCCACCAGACTATATTTCCCGGCGATGATCTTGTCGGCGTGCAAGGCAATCATGTAGGCAGCCGATGCGCCGACGTTGCTGATCGCCGCCACTACCGGTTTCGGGTGTTTTTTCCTGAAAGAGTGAATCGCGCTTCCGATACGCTCGGCCTCGACGGGAGCGCCGCCGGGACTGTCTATCGCCAGAACTATCTGCGTAACGTTGCTGGACTCAAACGCCCGCTTCAGGGCCGGCACGATCTTGTCTGCGGACGCGAGTGAGGTTGCAGCGATCTCGCCTTCGATGTGCACTATGCCTATGACCGGGCCGAAGGGACCTATTTTAAACTGCAACATTTGCATGAAAAAGTACAGGCCGAACAGGAGTGGCATGAGAACGAGCAACGACTTCAGCGTCAAGGTGAGGCGGCGAGCAAATTTTCGATCCCGTTCAAGCGCCAGGCGTTCTTCCCTGAATCCCGCGCGTTGTTCGCGCATCTCGGCCAACATAAGTAGTGCGAGATTGCCGGCCTGCAGTTCAGCTTGACTCTTATCGTCTTTATTTTCCATGGCGTTTCCTTGGGGGCTAGGCGCGATAAGTTAGCGACAACTGCCCCCCCAACCCAGTACGACAGTTTCCCAGGTCATCTTGTCACCACACGTTTTTTTTTCTTCTTCTCTCCGGTTTGGCTGTGCACTTCGCATCGGCGCACCGTCCGCGATCATGGCTTCCGTCGGTTTTGCTTTTTCCATTTCGGCTAATGCTGCGGTGGCTTCTTTGATCTTCGAGATCGGGCATTCCAGCATGAAAGCATGTGGGCGTTCTTGAGTAGCGGCAGATTCTCGTTTTACCGCAGAGGCGCTACATAGCTGAGCTGTAACGGCGCGAAAATATTGCTCGTCGAATTCTGTTCCATCCTCGGAGTGCAAAAGCAAAACCTGGCCATTTGTACACGCCTTTGTGACGAAGCGAAGGGCGAGCCGAGCATAAATTTCGCTCTCATCGCGCGTGCCGGCTTCAACGAAGGTCCTTTGCCCTAACCGACTCGTGGTCTTCGGCGCTAAATCGCAGACCGAGTCATCCGTCGGTTTTTTTGCGAAGGCTACAGCATGCGACGAAGTTGAAAAAAGACTTAAAGAAAGGAAAATCATAATTGATAAAAATTTCCAGCCATACATGATTTTAATGTCCTTCCGTAAGGTTATTCAGTCTGAATTTATATTTACATACTTGAAAAAAGAAAAAATATCACTATTATTTCCTTTCTTGGTCACCTGTTCGTGGAGGAAGTTCATGATTCATTTAAAGAAAGTATTGATGTGTGGAATCGTCGGATCGATTTTCGGTGGCGTTCTCGGATATGGCGAATCTACAACGGTAACAGCCATTTTTTCGATAATTGGTTTCATTTTTATTGTAATGCTATATGAATTGATTTACCTTATACATTATATAATTACGAAATTTCACAAATGCAGTGGGGAAACCACATTACGCTCTCATGCTCATCGATACGATACCGATTTTTATGATGGAAATCTCATAAAAAATCCGTCATACAGAATCGATGAGCATGGCAATTCAAGTTTGGATGCTAGATGGTTATCTAGGGAGAATTAATGTGCGTCTATTTATTTAATAATTTATTCAAATTATCTTTCGCCTTTCTTTTTAGATATTGGAAATGTTTGGCAACGACATCGGGATCTTCAGTAACTTGTTCATTTGCATTTCCAAAAAGAGATTTATCTGTCGCAATGTGCCCTGATGGGTTTTCTTTAATGCCTGTAGATTTGTAAAAATCCTTCTTTGATTGATTTACTTCTCGGTCTAAAGCGTCGTATTTGTTAGAAATTTCCTTCTGCAATGGCGATGGGGATTCTTTGATTCTCACTTGTTCCTTTTCAACCCAGCTTTTTCCTTCTCGCTGTAAGCTTGTGCCGCTTGCATCGGCAACCTCCCCGCTGCCCCCTATTTTCCCGGAAGGTTTTTGATTCACCTTTAATTTGTTGTTTTTGTGAATTTTTATTAAATCCGGATTCAAAGACAAGTCGGATTTATCACGATGATAAATTTCTCGAACAGCTTTAAATGAATTCGGAAGATTAGATTTTGCGCTAGGAATAATCGGTGACTTCGCGATACTACCTAAATGCGAATCAAATAGTATTTGAGCGGAAGCGCTACTCTCGCCATGTGAGAGTAGCGCTTCAAACAAGTCGATGTTTTTAGGATTTTTTGCAAGATCGATGCTCATTACTTCACCGCGTTCAAATGCCCCGGAGACAGTTCTTGAATATTCTTCTTGTTCTCGAAGCGTTGCATCCGCTCTTTCAGATCTAGAAACAGAATTTGTCAATCTTGCAGCAATCTCTTGCCCATTTCTATGGTCCGATATTACCGAATTCAATAAGCTAGTATTTTTGGCAAGCATTTCTCCCCATTCCTTAAATTTTGTTACTTCTTCACTACTTAGTTTGTTTTTGATCTCTTTTAGTTGTTGGTCAATCGATGCGACGTAATCCTTGGCACCACGAGCAGATATACCGACGCTTCCGACTCCAGGTATGCCGGGCTTAAACTCAACAGCGCCGCCAAATGCGACGGTTGCTACTTGCTGCTCGGTGGCCCCAGTTGCTTTGGCCACATTCTCGGCCACTTGGCGGAGCTCGTTCGTACGTTGTCCAAAACCTTCTGTACTAGCCCTGTTTGTACCTTTAGACGCGTTTTGAATACCAGAGGTTCCTTGCGAATGTGTTAGCGCGTCCGACAGGACTGCGGCTTTATCATTGGTGGCTGCGATGGCCTCAGACTTTGCCGCGCTAGCGGACTTCCTAGCGGCTGCAACGTGCTGTTGCGTAATCTTGGCGTCGACGATCTTCGAAACAGGCCCCTCATTGGCAAATGCTTTTCCTGCCGTGATTCCAGACAGTTCACCACCTGTATACGTGTTCCCCGAAAAATCATTTTGCCGACTTCTGAAGAACGGTGACGAGCGGACAGGCGCCAAGGTCATCTGGTCCATGGCGACATTTCCCATAGATACGTTGCCTGTTGCCGCCGAATTGGTGGCAGTGGTCACATTGCCTTGCAACAGGCGCATGCCATCGACGAGCGCGGTGCCGAAGTTCTCCATGCGCTTGAGGGCAGCCCAGGCAATGAAGGGAATGCTGATGGTCATATAGCCGACGACGGCTTCGCCAGAAATGGCGCTGGAAAAAATGGTCGAGGAAGTAGTCAGCGACAGGGCGTTGACCCCGTTGCCTACGCTGGCCGCGGCGGCCAAATCGCGCATTGCATACATGGTCGCAGCGTAGTTGAGGATGGCATACAACGGCGGCCAAAGCTGGATCCAAATAAGCACAGACGCATAGTTCTTGAAGCCAGCCACGGTATCTTTGCCGTTAGCCAGCATAAGGAGCAGGATCAGCAGCGGGAACATCGCGTACGCCACCACTTCGACCACGTTACGGATGACGGGCAGTGCTTGTTCAGCTATTTTCCCAGCATTGATCCACGCCGCATTGGTCTGAACCACCGCCTGCGCGCGGCCGACAGCCAGCAGCATCGTGGCCGGATCGTTGTCCTTTTGGCCAGCCAGAAGGCTAGTGTCGTTCACAGCATTGATGAGTGCGTTTTGGCGGATGATATCAGCAGCGCTGGCCGAGGCATCGGCAATTTTTGCTTTCAGATAGGCTTGCTGTATCTGGTCCGCGATCAGGGCCGAGGCTACCGCCCCAGGAAGCGTCGGATTCATGCGGAATGCCAGTGTGCCCTGGATGCGCTGAACTTCGGCCGGCATTTTCGCCGATAGCTTTGTATATGCCTGAGGACAGGTGAGCACTTCCGAGGTACCGGCCGCATTCGTGACGCCGGTAAACCTGGCAGGATTGGGATCCCCCATGAGCGCCCAAACGTCACCAGAGGTCGCAAATGCTTCCGGTGACAGGTAGCCAGAGGCCAGATCGAACATCGTGCACTGGTGCAGAAAATTAATCAGATCGTTCCTGAAGTACGGACTTTGGAACACGACCTTGGACGTTTCGCGCACCAGCCGGCTGCCGAACATGAGTCCATTGTTCTGATAGCTCAGCTTATCCGGCATGCCGGCCGGCCCCGGAATCACCTGCATGGCTGTTTCTTCGAGTTCCGTCAGACTATTGCCGACCGTACTGGTCAGCGAAGCAAGCACCGCCAGGCCGAACGGGACGTTGTCGACGAATACTTCGGCCGAACCTCCCGTCTTGTCGACAATACCGACAGTGACCTTTGGCACTACGAGTACTGAAAATACCAGGACGACCGAGGCGAGCCACTTCCAGCCCACCATCTTTTCCGGGGCGAAGGCATAGCCTACCAGTGCGGCCACGAAGCCGCACACGGCGACGATGCCGAGAGCATTTCGGTAGGTGTTGGCGCCGACCATGGCGGCCACTGCATTCATCAGCCCGTACAAACTGTCCGAGTTCTGGTAAGCGAAAATTTCCCACATGACTATTTACCTCCTTCTTTTTTATCAACGCAGATAGGCGGCCTGGCGTCCCAGCAGATCGAGTACCTGCTGCGGCATATTGGCGCGCATTTGCCGTGACAGTTGTTCCAGGTGGTTGGACACCACCGTGATAGAGCCTACTTTCTGGTAGACGAGGGCCTTTTCGCGGGACAGCTGGGCCAGCATGTCTTTGGCACGCAGCCGGATTTCTTGCGCTCTTATCTTTTGTTGGGCGTTTAACGTGAAATCCTTTTCGAGCGCCCCCATACCCAACCTGAGGTTCTTCTCGAGAAACATGTAGGCGTAATCCGCGGCAATCACATCCCGATAGGTGGCAATCAGCTGCTCATTGGCTGTGGCAGAAGGAAACGATGCGCCGATCGACAGCATGCGGTAGACAGGCTCACTGGTCTGGTTCACAAAACCGACCTCCGGCGACATGTTGGGAATCGGTGTGCGCGTCTCGATTTTGTAAGCGATAGAACGCATCAGTTTTTCAACCTTGGCGGTAAATGGCGTGTGGACGTAGGCGGGATCCACGGTAACCTGGTCACACGTTGTAAAATTGTTGCACCGCAACACTGTTTGGTGGACGTTCCCGCCGCCAGCGTCCGACTGGCCATAGAGCAGCTGGGAGATGGAAGTGAAGGTCGGAGCAATTGGGTTGTCGTCTCGTCCTTCCGGATAGAAAATAACGGTGCCGACCATGCTCATGACCATTTCCCGCTCTTTGTCGTCCAGGTAGTTGCCAGCGAGCTTGAGCGATTCCCAGGTGAGGTTGCCGACGAACGGCGCCTTGTTTTTGACCAGGGGATCGGAGGATTTGCGCGCCGTATCGAGAATGGAGCCCTTGTCGGATTTGCAGCGGACGGCTGCGGCGGCATAGTCCGATTCGAGGCCCAGCGAGACGGCGATGTCCTCGCATGCCTTGCTGGAGCTGAACCCCGTGGCCTCGGCGGCCGACGAGACCAGGGATTTGGCGGTGTTGCAGGAATTGATTTGCGCATTCGTCATCATCGATTCGAGGTTTTTGGTCCACTTGGTGATACCGCCGAGCATCGGGGATACCGATTCGAGCGCGAGTTGAAACGCTACGCCCGGTAGCGCGGAGGTGACGTTCTTGAGCATGTTCTTGAATTCGGCCGCCGAAATGTAGGAGAACGAGCCGCCGAAAAGATCGATGCCACCGCACCCGGCTTTGGCCGTCGGGTAGTTAATTGCCATTAATTGATACGTCTTGTTCGGCGCGCGCAGTATCAGGCTGCCGCCACTGTAGGTGTTGTAGACCTGGCCTCGGAAAGCGCCCGGGGCCGAGTAGTTGCCGATGGCGCCGAGGTCGTTGAACATCTTGTTGACTTCGGCATTCAGGTCACCGGCGAAGGCCAGATGGCTATAAAGGGTACTGCTGGACAGGGATAGTGCGATGATGAGTTTGCGCATAGGCATGATGAGCTCCTTAACGAGATGAAAGTGTTTTTCCAAAAAGTGTTTCGACGGCTTCTGCGGCGCGCGGCCGCAGGGCGTCGATCCGTTCCACCAGCTGGCCTTCCGACAGCACACCAAAACCGACCGGCATGATCTTGCCGGTGATGGGCTGTGCCAAAAACAGCGCCGGAACTTGCTTGACGTTGAGCGTGGCGGCGGTACCGTTGTCGGTGCGGGCATTGGTAAAACCCGGCACCGCGCCGCCATCCAGGCTGACTGGCAGCACCTGGATACGGTACTTCGTGGAGAACGCCCGCAATACCGGCCCATAGGCATGGCAGTACGGACAATCGCCACGGAAGAAGAACATCAGGATGTGGTCGCTCCCGATGTTGGCGAGGGCGGAAGATCTCTCCTGCATTTGTACCTGTTCAAATACCTCCAGCGCCTGCGCATTGACGGGCCGGCCCTGCGTGGTGGGGTCCAGGTCCGGATTGGCCCACGCCACTTTCTGCGACAGGTCGGCGAACAGCGAGGCATTCCTGACGATCTTCGATTCGAGCTCCATGTAGCGGCGCACATTGGCGACAGTCGGGTTCATGACGGCGACGGCCTTGAGCTGTTCCAGCTGCAGTTGCAACTCACGCAGCGCCTTGACTTCAGGCGGCGGCTGCGGCGTGGTGGGTTTTGGTAGCGCGACTGGCGCAGGCGACACTATTTCCTTCTGCGGTTCGTACCTTGCCGGGTCGTCATAAAAATGCCAGCCGCGCCGCACAGCGGCCTGCGCGCCAGCAGCGTGGCCTTGTGCAGGGACACTGGCGGGAACCTGGGCGTGTACGGCTCCGCATGCGAGCATCACTGCCAGACAGTATTGGTGCATTCTCATAGCGATTTCTCCAGGCGCAGATGGGTGGGCGGCTGGCCATTGCGGCAGTAATTGATGCCGATATCGATCGTTTGCCTATTTGGTGCCTGCCCCGGTGCGAGCCTGACGCCTTCCTGCCAAAAGCGGACGTTGAGCCGGCGGCAACCGTCCTGGGCGTAGCGGGCCAGTGTCGTCACATCCATGAAGAGCGCAGAGGTGGCAGAAAAGCGCTGGGTGATCGCATCCGCCACTTCTCCCGTCAGCATGCCGGCTGCACGGCCGTCGGGTGCATCGATGGCCGCCAACATCAGTACTTTCGGATCGTTCACCGCCACGCGTGGTGTGGCTTCCGGGGCCGCACAGGTTGCGGCGCAGAGCATGGCAGAGCAAAGGGCAAGCGAAACCCTGCGCATGGTGGTTCGATTCAGCATTTCCCTCTCCCCAGATAACACGCTGGCGCACGCTGGGCGGCAGCATCCTTGACTGCCGCCACGTTGGGCAGCGTCGGTACGATCGAGGCATAGAACTCGGTCAGCTCGAGCTTCGCAAAGTCGATGCTTTGCAATTGATCCACGCTAAAGCCGGAACACGCTGGATTTTTTGGTGCTCCCCAGCCCATGCCGAGCTGCGCCCTCCCCTGTTCGTTGATCATCCTGGCCAGGCGCGAGTTAAAACAGCATTTAGAGGTCGTGTGCTCGATGCACGACACGCATTTCCCTAATACCCGGATGCAGGAGCTGCACCAGGTGCCGATGGTGTGACATAGCTGGGCGCCCTCCTTCATCGCCAGCTTTCCCTCACCGGCGTTGCAGGACATCATCGAGACCGCGATGTACATCACCGCAGTCATCGCCAGACTCCAGGGATTGAACGCGATCGCCAGGTGTTCGGTGGTGGCCAGCGTGATGGAACCTGCCGGCAGCGCCGTGCCATTGACGGCCACCGTCACACCAAACGTCGTATAACTGCCGCTGAAACCGCCACTGGTCAGCAGTGCCTTGGCGCCTTGCGTGATGAACTCGCGGTTGCCGCTGTTCATCAGGATGTCGAATACCAGGCGCGAGCCGATGCCAAACAGGGACTGGTTAGTAAAGTGGGCCCCGGCGCCATCCGTATAGCAGCAGTTTTTGAGGAGCCGGTTGCGGCAGGTATTACCCTCGCCATTGAACAAAGTCATGCTCTTCGGATCGAGATAGACGCCAGCCTCGCGCACGGCCTCCATGTAGGTCATGACCTGCGCAAAATCGACGTCATTCGTATAACTCGTACTGAAGCATTGCGTACCGAGACAGAACGTTTTTGGCGCACATGTAGCGCCAGCGGGGCAGCCGGTGGTGTACGCGGCCAGCGCCGTCTCGGCACTCAAGGGATCGCGGGCGATGGCTTGCGCGGCGGCGATAGCCGGATCGGTGGCCAGCACGGGCGGGCGCGGCGTGTTGGCCGAGTTCAGGGCGCCCACTTGCGCCGCGCAGGCCGGGTCGCCGGGTGTCAGGGCGCAGGCCGCCAGGTGGGTACTGGCATCGCTTTTGAGGTTACTCTTGCCGTGGTAGACGGTTTCGGGTGGCGACAGCGTATAGCCGGGCACGTGGGCAGTGGCGCTCTGGGTGGTGACGCTGGCCCGGGCCGCCTGGTTGGCAGCCGTGGCGCCGGCCAGATCCTGGTTGACTTGCGCCAGGACAATGGCAGGCTGCATGCTGCTCAAGCAGCAGGCGGTCGTCAGGGAGATCAAACGGCGCATGGCTATTTCCTCATCCTCTCCAGGAAGCGGCCGGCGCTGCCGGCAAAGCGCGGTGCGCGTTGCTCGATGGTTTTGAGCGCGTATTCAAGCGAGACGTCGCCGGCGACGCGAACATAAGCATCCGGCGCGAAACAACTCCCTGCCCCGCAGGCCTGGGCGGGTGCGCCGGCACTTAGTAAAACGAAGGTCGGCGCCTGGCGTACGGCAAAGCGGTCAAATGCCTGCGGATCGATTTGCCATGCCACCTTGCGCTCGCCCATGATTTTTTGGACATGCACCACGGTTTTGACCAGTGATCCGTCGTCCAGGCCCCGTAGTAACAGGGTCGCCTGCAGCTGCGCGGCTTGCATCGCCAGTTTATTCAGCGCGGCTTCCGGCATGGCGAAGGTCACAAAGACCAGCAGCCGGTCGCCATTCAACGCGGCAAGCGCGATTGGATTGGATGCCGCTTCATAGCCTTTGGCAATGGCGCCCAGATCAACGGGTGGCGTTGGGCGAGGCTGCGGCAAGGCGTCGATCCGCATCCGTGGCGTAGTGGGAGTTGGCCCTGGCGGCGGGTCCTGCGGCATGGGATTGGCCCGTACCGCGCGGGCGATATCCTGCTCGGTGATGACCGGCTGCAGCTTTTTGGCACGTTCGATGTCCGCGTCAGTGATCGTTGGTATCGCCTGCGCCGCCACGGCCTGGGCCAGGAACAGAGAACTTAGCCCTGCCATGGTACGCAGTGCAGCAGGCCTGGCGCCTGCAGAGGGCACTTGGATCGGATTAGTAGCCAACACAGCAGTTCCTTTTTCGAAATAACATAAACGCAAAATCTTCGCCCTTGACGGGGTATTCCTTGCCCGATCCCCAGGCGATGGTGGTGCGGCCAAAAGGCTGGCAGCATTTGCCCAGTTCCTTGTCGGTGGCCGGAATGGGATACGTCAGCTGGGATTTGTAGGCCGTCTTGTCCATTTCCGGCAGGAAGTACGGACCGCACAGACCTTTCTGGCCATGCATGCCCCATGTCAGCAGTTCTCGGTGCATCTTGGCGGTGAGGCGCTGCATCATCAATTCGGCGGTGCGCACCCCGCCCACGTGGTAGGCCGCGTGGCCATCGAGCGGGAAAAGACCTCCCTGACAGCCGGCGCACCAGAACAATTCCGGGCGGCCAAATCCCGCCGTGGCGGCAACGCAGTCCGCAGCGCAGGCGGCGACGGCGCCGGGATTGGCGAAGAGGACCGTTTCCGGATTGATAATTAAGGTGAGCTCATCATCGTTCCACAATGGATCGACCTCGGTCATGTACGCGATATCGAAGGAGCCGACTTCCAGGCAGGGGAAATCGGCGACCGCCTTGAGCCAGTACATGACCGGATTGACATAAAAATGCGCCTGGTAGAAGGCATCCTGGGCGCCGCCTGCGTCCGTGGCCCGGGCGGATTCCGGCGCAGGGATGCCCGGATTGAGATCGATGCCACCCAGGGACACCAGGCAGAACGGTTTGCGCACCACTTCCACGTGGCGCACGGGTTCCCAAAAGCCAATGGACAGGCCGATCAGCGGATTGACTTTGCACGAACAAATCGGACTGGACGGATTGGCGGTGTCTTCCTGGCCGCCCAGGTTGCCCAGGGTGACACTGCCCAGGGAGATCGGCAGGATGCATGACCAGCAGATATCCGTGATCGGGTTCGGGAAGGCGCCAGTGCAGGTTCCGACCGGCGCCGCCTGGGCATGGCCTGCCCCGATGAGGAGCAGGATCAAGCCGATGGTGTGTTTTAGTAGGCTCATCTGGCCACCACGATTTCGTCGATGCGAAGGCGCATGCCTTCCTGGTAGACCAAGGCCGGGACGTGTCGGATGCCAAAGCGCCGCACTAGCGTGCCCTGCTGATCGAAGTAGATCCGCGTCTTCCACTGTTTCATCAGCTGCAAATACGAGCCGCCGACGAGTACCGGCTTGATCCGCGCGCCATCGCGCTGGAGCAGGCTGCGCGCCATCTTTGCCTGTATCGGATCGCGCGCGTCAAAAAACAGGAGGCTCTTGGACATGGACGTGATCGCCAGCGGGTTGGTGCGGGTGCCTGCGGGGAACAGGACGTGACCCTGTGCGTCGAGGATGTTCTTGTCGAGCACATAGGTGGGTTCAACATACAGAGTCCGTGGTGCCTTCGCCGGCGTCAAACCTGCCACCGGGGCCGGATTGGCCACGGCCGCCCTGCCTTTGGCGATCGCCTGCTCCTGCAGTGCGTGAAGCTGGCCGCTCTTTTCCAGCGCACGCAGGCGCTGGGCGATCATGTCGAGCAGGTTTTGCTCGGCAATCGGATACGTCGGCCCGATCGCGGCCAGTTCCTCGGCCTCTGCCAGTGCTCCCGTGAGGCCACTGGCCAGCAACAGGACGGACAAAATCCGCCTGGTCAGCTCACCGTATGGCAGGCAGTGAAAGCCCCGTGTCGTGGGTGCGGGTTCAAGTAATGGCATGATTTGCTTTTCCTTCAAAAGATCGGAATGACGACGCCCAGAACCGCGTCGGCGCGTACCAGGCCATTGATGCTGTAGCGTGAATCGAAGCTGTCCGGGCTGGTGCCTTGTACATAAAAATACGAGGGCGGAATCACGGTCTCGGCGATGGGTTCGAGCCGGAGGTGTTTAACGGTGGTATGGGTCTTGGCAATGCCGACCTCCTCGCCATTGACGAAAACATGGCGATCCCGGACGGTCACTTTGTCGCCGGCCACGCCGCGCACGATCTTGAAGAACGGCTGGTGGTGCAGGCCGGGGAAGATGCGGTACGCCGCCCCTTCGAATGCATAGACGACATAATCACCGCGATGGATGCCCTTCGCCCGGTAGTCGACCACTGCGACCGTGTAGGGCAAGCTGGGGGTCACGTTAAACAGAATCGGCAAGCGCGGTGTGGTATCGATAAACAAACGCACATAGGCGAGTGTCCAGATCGCGAGCAGCACCAAGTACAGATACCAGCGTCTGCGCGCATGCTGAAAAAAATCGCGGGTCACAGTTTCACCTTTTTTCTGAGCAATGGAGTGAGATCGATCAGCGTCGCGCGGCTGCCGATCACCGCCGTTTTGTCGACCACCAGGCATGCGCACTCTTGCGGCAATTGCGCCAACGCAGCAGCAAAGCCGGGAACGAATCGTTCAGCATCGGATATCGCCTGCCGTCGCTCTATGTCGGTACGGCTGTTCGTCATGGCTTTAAAGACCTGTTCCTGCTTTGCATTGAAGACGTTCGCCACGTCGACGACCCCGATGACCAGCATCGGCCGCAGCACCAGCCGGTCATATGCCGCAATGCCGATCGCCACGAAGCAGGCCGATACGAAGATGTTGATCAGCATGATTCTCATTGGAGTCCCCTGTCGGCCAGTACCCGGGCGATGGCCTCGTCGATGGAGTAGCCCTGGGCACGCAAGGCATCGATCGGCTTGTTGTCGTCCAGCTTGTTGGAAAACAGCAGCTGCGTGGCTGGATCAATGACCAGGCGTACGACGCCTTCGCCGATGGGCGACGAGACGTACATTTCCGCAAAGGCCCCCGCTTCCGTGCGCAGCGATTTGAGCAGCCGCTTTTTGGCCGCATCCATGACGATGCGCTTGTTGCTTTCCAGGATGTCAATCGACTCCGGTTTTTGCCGCAGCAAGAACACCCAGTCGGAGCAGTTGAAAGCGGCTGTCATTTGCACCGAACCGTAATAGTCATCGGCACCCTGCGTCGCGGTGCCCAGTGCACCACCGTATTTGCGCGCGCGGCGGGCAGCTTCTTCCACCACGGCGGCCTTGACCGGGTCGTCCGCACCGATCTCGCCAAGCTGTTGCTTGAGTTCATCGATGATCAGGAGCTTCTTGCGATCGCGGTTCAGGTACATCTCGCCGGTGATCTGGTACATCAGCAGGATATTGACGACAGCATGCAGATCGGGCTTACGTTTGAGCTCTTCGTTTTCGATCACGACGAAGTCATTCGAAAAATCGACGTTATTCTTGCCCTCGAAGAATCGTTCGTATTGCCCGTCTTTCGAGTACGGATTGAGCATGATGGCAAGATCGCGGATGCGGTCATCGCCTTTGATTTCGAGTTCCGCGATATTGCCGGTCTTGAATTCGTCGCGCAAGGCGGTGATCGTCAGATCATTGCCGTACGACTTCCATAGTTTCAGGAGGACCGTTGAAATGGCCTTGTATTGCACTTCTTGCAATTGCTGACTCATGGAACACATCTTCGCCAGGGCGGGCAACAGCATATCGATGTCTTCGTGAATATCATTGACCGCCGTAAACGGGTTCAAAATGATCTTCGAGCGGGCGCTGAACTCCACGTGCGTGCCATTGGCTTTCTTGCACAGCTTCTCAAATGAGCGCCCGAGATCAAGCAGGCGCACTTGCGCACCGCCGGAACGGTATGACCAGGCTATCTCGTTGAGGGTGACGGACTTGCCGGAACCTGGAGCGCCGACGACGGCAAAATTGTAGTTGCCCAGGTCGTTGTCATACAGGTCCAGCGTCACGAGCTGGCCGCGGCGGCCGGCGAAGATGAGCGTTGGCGTGTCGGTTCCGCGCCATTCCGCCAGCAGGGGCGCGAGATGGATGGCGTTCGCCATGGATTTGCGTGTCACCCGCTTCATCTTCTTCATGTCATTGTGGAATGCGGGCGTCAGGGTCATGGGCAAGCTCGCCAGCAGCGCCTGGCGGTGCATGTACACATCGGCATTGAGTTCAAAGCCGCTGGCACGCCAGATGGCCTTGGCCGCTTCTGCCGCCGCCGTCGCCTCGGCGGGCGGGCTAAAAATGGCCAGCTGGTGGTACATCGAGACGAGGTTGCCGCCGACATCCATGGCGTTGGCGACGGCACTCCAGTCTTCCTGCTTCTTCTGCACGTCCGGCATGATGGCGGCCATCTTGCTGCCCGCGTTCTGTGTCGCGCGGATATGGTTCGCCGTAATCAATGTCCGCGTCGTATTCGTATCGAGGATGTGCACGCCCATGGTGAGCAGGAACGGCGCACGGTACTGCAGTGCCGGTTGCATGGCGTGGCCGATGAGCGCACCCATCTGCCAGAGGGGGAAACGTCCCGGAAACGATTTAATGGAGAAGAAGCGTGCTTCCACCTGCTGCGGCTTGCCTGGCTTCGAAAACCGGATACCTTCGTTGGTCGGCTCCTGGACGGTATCGAAGTCCACAATCTGATCCCGCAATTCCCTACCCTCATCGTAGTGAATCCATGGGGTGAAACCGTCTGCGAGCCGGTGCGGATTGGTGAACAGTGCGCACCAGTTGATTAACGCGGCCGCATCGCATTCTTTGCTGGGTATAGAGGCGGCGTCAAGGGTGCTTGCCATCGAGTCGCGCAAACCAATCGCCGCTTCGCGCTTGCCGATATCATCGGCGCGTCCGTCCACCGTGACGCTCATCATCAGTCGAAAGTCGCGCAGCGTAAAATGAAATCCCTTGGTCAGGGATTTCTGGCTCCCGGCCAGCAGATGTTGCACGCGCTGGCGTGCCAGCTGGCGGTACAGGTTACTGTTCCGAGCCGGCCGGCCCCACTGCTGCGAGTTTTCATATTGATCCTCGTCTTCCATGCGCATGTTGGCATATTGAATCAGCGGGGCGCGGATGTCCGGCGAGCCAAACAGATGAAATTGCACACCCGTGTTCGCGGGACAGTTGGTGTACAGGCTTTGCAGCACCTCCACCATACGTTCGTCGGCACCGGCCTGGGGCATGAGTTCCAGCATGAAGCCGAGCCGGTGATGGCGATTGATGAACAGGTGCTCGCTGTCGACATAGGGACCGTACGGCAGCCAGCTGGAAAACTGATCCTTGGAAAACGCCTCACCTCGGCTTAATCCAAACAGATCCCAGAGGCCAGCGCGGATCCCTTCGCCATCGTTTTCTGACGTGAAGAACTTGAGCATATTTGTCCTCTCTGAATGCAATACCGCTATTGGCTTGTCGCCGACGCTGGAGCCGGCGCGCCTTCTGGAACCGTCGTGACGGTCCCGATGGGAGGATCGGCAAGCGCTCCCGCTGGCGGCAAGGTTGGCCGTGTTTCGGCGCCGGAGTTGGCCTGTCCAGAGGGAGACGCAGTACCCGAAGATGACGCCTGCTGAGGTGCGGGCGGTTTCAGGGGAGCAAAGGCATCACGGATCTGCCGCTGCGCGTGGGCGATCTGCCACCGGCCAGAGTCTGTCTGCAGGTAGACAAAGGACTGATCGTGGAGATCATGGTCGCTGTCCTCCCACGGCTTGATCCAGAGCCGCATGACGCGCGGCGGCGAGCGCAGTGCGGCGGGCTCGAACACAGGCGATCCCTGCATGGCGCTGCCGCTGGATGCAGCTTTTAGCATCGTGTACATGCTGCGCGGGGCTGTACGCGGCGTTCCTTTTGTGGGAACCCCTGTGGCCGCCGCACCGCCGCCCGATGGAAACGAGTTGTAGTAATTGCCGGAGACGGAGTTGCACCGCACGCCTTCCGGCGCCTTGCAGGCATATTCGGACTTCCCGCCCAGGCCTGTCATGTCGCCGCACCCGGCCAGGATCGTCAGGCAAACCGCTGTGGCCGACAGGTTTTTGATGCGCAATGAAATCGATGGATTCAGTTGCATGATTACTCCTTTGGATTCTTGCTGGCTTGGTGGCTGGACGCGGCTTGCGCCAGATGGGCCTCGATCTCGCTGGCACTGATAAAACCGGTTTCCCGTGCGCCATCAGCAAAGACGAGGGTCGGCGTGCCCTGTATGGCTAATTTGCTGGCCAGGGCCAGGTTGCGGTCGAGCGGATGGGCGCATTGGGCTGGTGCGCCCTGTCCGTCCAACGTGCCGCTGACGGCGCTGCGCCAGGCAGCCAGGCGGTCGGCAGCACACCAGATGCGCATAGGTAAAGCCTGGTCCTGGAATGGCAGCATGAAGTTGTAGATGCGCAGGTTGGGGATATTCACCAGTTCAGGTTCGAGCTGGCGGCAATACGGACAATGTGGATCGGTGAAAAGATAAAGGACGCGTTCGCCCTTGCCCTGTGTGGAGACGATCGCATCAGTCAACGGCAACTGGCGGACATCGATAGCCGCTGCCGTCGGTGCTGCCGGGCTGGCAGCGTTGCTCCGCTGCTGCAGTTTCGGTGCTGTCAGGTCGCGCATGGCGCGCAGATCGACCAGGCGGCCAAAAATCATGTAGTCAGAGTGTGTATCGGCGACGAAGCCGACGTTGTCGCCCATCCACACCTCGAAGACGTGGGGGATCGGTGTCGCCGTGACCGTATCAAAGGCCGTGCCGGGATAGGTTTGCTTCAGCGTGGCGAGCAGCGTGTCCTCGGCCGTACTGGCGTGGGCGGCACATGTGGCGGCGCAGGCGAGTGCGGCGAGGCCCAGTCTAGTCAGCTTCGTCATTGGAAACCTCCATCGTGCGCTCGGCAAGGCCGAGCTGATCCTGCCGGTTCGCGTCGCTTCGTGACATGGGCCGCGCGGGAATGCGCACGCCACGGGTCAGCACCACATCCACTTTGCGGCCCGCATGCACCTCGATGACGGGAAACGTCTGTTCGGCCAGCCGGATGTAATAGTTGGCCAGGTTGTTGAGCGCGCTCCCCATGCCATTGCCAATGCCGCGGCGGAATTGATCGCCGGTGCCGCCGGTTGTTGTCGACAGGGTGCCAAACGGCGAAGTGGTAAATGAGGTGTTGCCTTGTGCAAAACCCTGGCCAATACCGCTGACGATGCCGGCGCGCAGGCTGTTGGCCAGCAGCTGCCCCTGTTTGGAGACGAGCGTGCCGCGCAGCCCCAGGTTGCCATCCTCCCCAAAAATGTTGCCCTCGATCTTGACCTCGACCACCGAGCGGTCGTAGCGGATGCAGGAGAGTACGTCGGTGCGCAGATAGGCGCGTTCGGAACTGATGTCGCCATAGCCGGAGGCGACCACAAAGCATTCCTTGACGTCCGCGCGGAACTGATTCGGCAGGATGGCAGCGGCAGAAATTTTAATGAACGCCGGTAGGGGATTGCTTTGGGCCTGGCCGCCTGTCGGCGCATCGATCCCGCCGAGCAGTTCTCCCGGCAGGATGCCGACTGGCAGGAAGTCATCCAGGGTATTCGCTGTTTTTCCCAGGTTTGCCCCGATCTCGCCGGTGGATCCAGTGCTCCTGCTGGTCTCTGCCGCAGCGCTTAGGGATACGCGGATCATCGGGGCGGATGTTACCGGCGGCTCGCTTGGCCGCATTACGCCGGTGTTGCCACTGGCTAGATCGGTGGCGGGTTGCCCTGGTGGCGCGCTGCCTCCCGGTGGCGTGCCTGGAGGGTACTGCAACGGGGTCGCCACAGCTGGCTGGGGTGTTGGCGGCGTGACGGGGGCGGGCGGCGCTGGCGGCGGGCTCTGTTCTGCTGTCGCGGCCGTCTTTGCTTCCAGATCCGCCAGGCGCTTGAGCAAGGCGGCTTCGACGGCCTTGTGATCGCTGTTGATTTTGTCTTGCGCTTCCTTGTCACTGTCATATTGCGCCAGCTTCTTGCCGGCGTTGCCGACCCATTGGTCTTCCGGCGAAATCTGGCCGGGCACCATCATGCTGGCACCATCCACATTGACGGTGGCGCGCTTGTCGGTCGACTTGGGAAGCTGTCGGGCGGGGCTGCCGGACTCGGAATAGGCCAATACCGCCCACAGCACGCCTATGCAGGCTGTCACGATACTGGCGGCGGCCAGGTACTGCTGCTGCTTGGGCGTCAACCGTGCCGTGCAGGATTTCAATGTTTGCATGATGCGCATGGCGGCTCACTCCCCTGTCCGAATGACGTAGACCCGCGTGCTTTCATTCGGACGCAAGTTGAGGTTGTCGATGGCGACGGCCAGGACATCGCCATCGTCGCGGTCAAATTCCTGTTCTGCGAGCACCAGCGGCGCACCGCTGATATTGCTGAGTGCATAGGTCTCGCCGATGAGGCCACGGCCTTCAAACTGGCGGATGAGCTTCATTTCCGCTTCCGCCCATAGCAGGCGCGCTTCGTCGCGCTCTTCCATCCGGACGTCGTCGGGCACCTGCTCGGAAGCCATGAACATCAGCATCGATTTCAGGGAGCGGATGAATGTGGCGGACCTCGCCGGCGCCGCGCCGCCGGTATTGGCTGTCTTGACCTGGCGTCTGGCCGACTTGTCTGAGATCACGATCGTGTCTGCCGGAACCTCCGCGCGGTTCAGACGCAAGGTGTAAGTGGCTGTGGCGGAAGAAATAAACAGATTGATCGGCTTTGCAGCAGTGCCCACCGGCTGAATATAGATTTCGCCTTTGGCCAGGTCGCAGGCAAGCGACAGCTGGCCGCCGGGATTGACGGCAGTGCCGGCGCCAGGCGCTGCGGGCAGGCTGGCGTCAGCCGGTTTGGGAGCACAATTGCTGCTCGAGTAGATGTTGCCAACGACGTCGATGATCTTGGCACCCTCGATGCGGATGCGCGTGGGTTCATGTGCGGCGATGACCGCCTCGATGGTGGCGCCGTCCCTGACCTCTCTGGTCTGGTCGGCCCAAGCGGGGAGCTCAACGAGCCCCAGCAGCAGCCACGCCAGTGGCAGTATCCGGTTTTCCATCTTTCAACTCCTTAAAATCTTTCAGATGCACGCGCGCGCCGCGGAAGACGAAGTCCGCACGGTAGGTCTTGAGGTTGTCAGAGGTATTGGCCCCGTTCACCTGGGTTTTGAGGTAGCCGGTCATCGTGACCGATTGCGTTTCTTCGTCAGGTACCAGTTGCTGCATCTGGAAGTACGTGCTCGCATTGAGCTTCTTCAGTCTTGCCGCCTCCAGATCCTGGCGGGTCTTGATGCTGCCGGCGTTCTCCGGCAGGCACCAGCTGAGCAGCATGTCCTTCTTCCATTCGATCGACTTCGGCGTGACGTCCAGCATCAGATAAGCGATATAGCCGGACATCTGTACCAGATAGTCGTTGCTGGCCTTGCCATCCTCGATCCAGAATGTTTTATGGATAGCCGGCGGCACAATGACAGTGCGTTCCGTGCCTGCGATGCGGACAATGATGGTCAACGCCAGCATCAGGCAGACGGAAAGGATGCCAATGGCCAGGCGCTGGTCGAAGACGCGGCGACGCAGTGCGCCCAGGTCATCCTGATAGGTTTCCAGTTTCACGGTGCTCTCCTTGGTGCTACCCGACCATCTTGCGGATATGCGAGGGCGGGGTCGAGCGCATGGACGTCAGCGGGCTGACAGGCAGGTACCAGTACGCCCAGTGCAGGACAAAGGCCGGATGCTTGTCCGCCTTTTTGCGGCTCAGCCAGCGCGACACGGCAACGCCGGCGCAGACCGCGAGGAAAAATCCGAGCTTGCTGCTGGCCAGATAGCCAACAAAGACGGAAAGGAGGACGGGAAAGGCAACATCAAAGTCCCATAGGCCAATCTTCCATTGGTCGTCCAGGCGCCGGGGAATATAGGTGTCGGCTTGCATGGCGTCCTCCTTTTCTCAATGTGCGGTGTCTACGCTGGCCTGGTTCAGATCGTGGCACCCATGATGGAGCCGCCAATGATCAGCCCGACCGCACCGAAAATCGCCATGCCGATGTAGAACAGCACCGGACTGAAATTACGCAGGGCAGTCAGCGAGATCAGGGCTACCACGAAGCCGATGAAGCCGACCAGTGCTTTCACGCCAGGTGCCAGTGCGGCCAGTTGCGTCAGTGCCGATGTCAGCGGGCCGGTGATGCCGGTGAACGCGACCAGGTCGATGGCGGTGGCGGGAATGGCGGCAAGCAGCCCCAGGGTGATCAAGGTCAGCAGTGCCAGGACCTTGGCTGCGGCGGAAACACGCAGGCCAAGAGGGCGCTTGCCGTGTTGTTTGAAGGGGAGAACGGTAACGTATTGCAGGGTGTTCATGTGCATTCCAATCGTGATAGTGAAGAAAATTGTCTGTGCGGGCGGCTAGGTCATGCGGCATGGCGGCATAGGGGGACCACGAACGGGGCAGTGCCACGCGATCTTGCCCGGCCGGCACGTTGCCCATGCCGAAGTCAGGTTGGTGAGGCGAGCTTCGCTCCTCATCGCTGGACCTGCCGAGGTGCGTCGGCGGTGAGGCTGAGCTCCACCCTCCGGTTGTTCTGGCGGCCCGTTTCGGTCGCATTGCCGGCGGCATAGCAGCAGGTGCCGCTGCTTCCTACCTCAAGCTGGACAGCAGGTGCGCGCAGGTGGCGGCGCAGATAGCGCTCGACCCTGGCCGCGCGCTGGCGGGCAATGGCATCGTTCAAGGCAGGCGTGCCTGTGTTGTCGGTTCTTCCGGCGATACGAATACGGGACGCTGGCTGCACCAGCGCGAGGAATTGCTGCAAAACGTGTTGCGCCGTCCTATCCAGGCGGGAAGAGCCCGGGGCAAAGTACACTGCAAGTTCGGTGGCATCGGCAAGGTCATTTCCGTTCGCTGCCGTGGTTGCCACCGGTATCCCCGCCGGTGTCCGCAGGGCGCCGTCTGCCGCTAATTCGGTGTGCACCGCCTCCTCCACGTGCGCATCGCTTCTTGCCAGTGTCTTGGGCGTGCGCGCAGGGCACACCGGCGTGATACACAGGCCGTAGAGCGCCTGCGCACCGTAGTGGAGCTGGACGATGCGCTGCATATAGGGCCCCGGCGCGGCTGCGTGGGAAGCCAGTGCTGCAGGCCGAGGCTGATTCGGTGTGTTTTTGCAGGAGGCCAGCAGCAGGCAGGCGACAGCGATTTCGGTGGCTGCCAGTGCAGCGTGTGTGAGTGTGCGGCTCATGACAAACTCACAGAGACAAGCGCAGCCGGCACCGGCACTACCCGTTCGGAACGCGCGTTGTTGAGGATGTTGCGCTTGGCAGCTGACGGAGAACGGCGTACTGCTGGCGCCCTGGTATTGGTGAGGAAACCATACACGCGCCAGGCATACCGTCTGCGTGCTTCCTGGCACGCCGCTGGTGCAAGCTTGACGCATGAAGCGTTGTAGGCCCCGATGGCCTCCCAGGTGACATTAAAACGCTGGAATTTCTCGCGCAATATGCGCGCGCCGGCATGGATATTTTTGCAGGGGTTGTATAAGTCTTCTTCGCTCAGCCCCAGGTTTTTTAGCATGGCCCTGTTCGTATTGATCCCCATGTAGCCAATATCGACTGTATGCGTGACATGGAAATGCGTACGGTTGATGGCGCGCGGGTTCAAGGACGATTCAGCCTGCGCCACGCTAAATAGCAGTGCGGGAGAGATGCCGTACTGCCTTCCTGCGGCGTCCCAGCAGGCATGCGCGGCACATGGCAGCACTGCGCAAGTCAGAACGGCGAATGAAAGGAACGATTGCATGAGCGTAAAAACGACCTGAAAAGGGAGTCAGTAGCCTGTCGCGTAGCGAACAGGGCGTTTCGGTGTCAGCCGGTGCCGCGTGCGCAGAGCGCGAGGCAGGGGTGTTTCCAGGTAGATGCAAGCGGTAGTAATGCAGTGGTTGTTGCTTGGTGGTCATTAGGATTGCTGGGTATTCTTCAAACCAATGGAGCGGGCCACAGTATTTTTACGGGCTTGCCCAAAGATGTTGTGTTTTGCGATTTCTTTTTTCACCATAATGGCAATGCAGGCTGTCGTGAAATGGTCCAGCGTGAAATGGGGATGCGGATCGCAGTTCAGGGGTGAGCGCTGCAGTGCCCTTAATAGCAGGTATTGTGGTTTCCAGATTGCTTCCTGGCGGCGCGGGGTGCGTTGATCGCGCAGAAGCAGTTCGGTATGCAAATAGGTAAAAATCAGGCTTTCCGCGTTGTCGAAGGTGAAGGCCAGTGAAATGTAGGCGCTGATCAGATCCGTCGCGCTGAACTGGGGGGCATAGTTCTCGGTATCCATGTAGAGCGCTTTTACGCACTGGAACTCTTCGTGGAATACCCGTGTCGCCACGGTTTGCCTGGGATCGTCCATCTGCGCTTGGCTGGCTTTGGTGCATGGCGTAGTGAAACCCAGCGGTGAAGGCGGATGTGGCGTAGACATATTCTCTGGGAGCGAAAAGTGATCCATGAAGAGGATCGTAAGCGTGTCGTCGCGCATTGTGTCGCCAACAGAATGTGGATTTATACAGGCATTTCGTTTAGCTGGACTCTACTCCTACAGCAGGCGGACGTCGGCCTGTCTCAGCTTGCAGTGCGGCCGCTTCCCCGCATTGGCAGGTGTTTGTGTTTAGCGTCGTCAAGGTTGGAATGCGTGAACCCTGGTGTTCATGACGGAATGGCGAGGATCGGGTAGCTCCTGTTTTAGATGCGCTTGGTTCCTGATATCGGTGTATTCCTGCGTCAGGATGCGCCCGATGTTCGATAGAAAGGCTGTCATTATTTCCTGCTCGATTTTCCCTGTATGCCATGCCAATGCTCCGCCCTAGGCCGCCGCACGCGGACGGTAGTTGGGGCGGGAGATCTAGCCTCAGGTTGAGCGGTGCGGGAACTGTAGAAGTGGACACCTAGGAAGCGACGTGCCGTTGACGGCCCTGCCAAGAACGGATGCTGGCAGAGGGCCCGCGTCAGTTTGGGAAAACCGATAAAGTACTTTATCGTCTATGGGCTTGCAGCTCGTTTCTGCTCCGCAAAGCGGGGAATGTAGCGGCCGTACATGGAGCCATCCATCTAGCGGCTTTTGTGTTTGGGGAGAAAACTACTCAGGTTTCAAAATGCGTAGAGTTCGGTCGCCTACGTCAGGTCAACCTGTCAAAGTACGACCAGAGCGAATTGCATGCCCTATCTGGCGCGCGAAGGGTGCAAGAGAAAAAATAGCGAGAGTCATCTAGCGGGAAAGCACGCGACATTCTTCGGATTCTAAGGGGTTCTATACAAGGAAGCACTGATTTATTCACTTGGCACCGTTCTCTGCGGCGGTCCGACCTGAGACAATATCAGTACCGCCACCGCCCGCCATCGACCATGCAAAAGAGCTTCCCCGACCTCTAAGACGCCGCCAAGAAAAAACTGACGCGGCGCGACCGCTTCCTGGCCGAAATCGACAGCGTGACGCCGCAAGGGCAAGCTCAAGCTGCACAAGCTGATCGATTCGTTCTATCCGAAAGTGGAAGGCGCCCGCCGATCGGGCTGGCGCGCATGCTGCGCATGTATATTGCCCAGCAGTGCTTTGGTCTGTCGGTCGAAGGCATTGAGGAGGAGGCCTATGACAGCCAGTTCATCCGCGCTTTCGTGGCATTGGCCCGGGCCGCGAGTCGGCGCGGGACGCGACGACCTTGCTGCCAATGCGCTACCTGCTGGAAACAAACGCACTTGCGCGCCAGATCTTCGACGCCATCAATGGACGTGTGGCCAAGAAAAGTTTGATGATGCGTGAAGGCACCATCGTGGACTCTAGGTTGATCGCTGCGCCACCGTTCATCAAGAACAAGGATGGCGAGCGAGATGCAGAATGCACCAGTCGAAGAAGGGCAACGACTGGCACTTTGGCATGAAAGCCCCTATCTGAGCGGATGCCGTGTCAGCCCTGGTGCATACGGTTGTCGGCACGGCCGGCAATGTCGCCGACATGGCCCAGGCGCACGCGCTGCTGCACGGCGACGCCGGCTTCCAAGGCGTGGAAAAGCGGCCGGAAAACATCGGCAAATCGGTGATCTGGCATGTGGCCATGCAGCGCTCCAGAGGTAAGGCGTTGCCCAAAAACAAACTGGATCGCCTGACGGAAAAGCTGGAACACCTGAAGGCCAGCGGACTGGGCGAAAGTCAAGCATCCGTGCCATGTCGTTAGGAACCTGTTCTGTCATCGTAAAACGCGCTATCGCGGCCTTGCCAAAACAATGCACGGCTCTTTACGTTGTTCGCCTTCGCCAGTCTGGTGCTGGCCGGAAGGCGCTTTACGATCACTGAATCCCGCAGTCCGTCCTGATGACAGAAAGACGTGAAGCATCGCGTCCAATCGAACGAAAAACGGGCATGACTGACTCTCCGGTCGGCTTTTTGGTGCGCCAACCTTGAACCTCGCTAAGCAAGCGAATTGATCAGCCCTTCCCTATTACATGGAACCAGTCAGATTAAAAGTAAAGTTGCTGTTGCCAGCATTGAAGGTCGGGAAGAAGTTGCTGTTGCCTGTAAAGTTGAGGAAACCATTGCTGCTGTCTGTAATAGTCGGGCCACTTGCGGGTTTATAGGCATAGGTGAAGGTAAATGCACCGGTGTCGCCATTGACGCTGTTGACAGTGGGGCTACTGTTGCCGGCACTATTATTTGCAATGTCACCGATAAACCCCGGATTGACCTGGTTGTCGCTGATACTGACCTTGGGATTACTAACTTTACCTTGATTGGTAACGCTACCGTTTGCTGCAACGAGGCTTGTATCATTAACGACGCTCGAAGAACCTTGACTTTTCAAATTTCCGTTAATTGTAGTTTTGCCTCCGCTGATTTTACCCTGGTCGGTAACGTTGCCGTTTACTGTAACCAGACTCGTACCATTGACGGAGCTTGAAGACCCCAGATTGTTCAAATTTCCGTTGATTGTAGTTTTGCCTCCGCTGATTTTTCCTTGGTTGGTAACGCTGCCGTTTACTGTAACGAGACTTGTACCATTGATGGTGCTTGAAGTACCGAGATTATTCAAATTTCCGTTGATTGTAGTTTTGTCTCCGCTGACTTTACCCTGGTTGGTAACGCTGCCGTTTACTGTAACGAGACTTGTACCATTGACTGAGCTTGAAGAATCCAGATTGTTCAAATTTCCGTTGATTGTAGTCTTATCTCCGTTCACCATCCCCCGGTTGATAACGCTGGCATTAAGGGAGACACTTTTGGCTGCTGTTATGGTGCTGCCTTGAGCAAGAGTCACTTTCCCATCAGAGGAAATGACTAGGTCCCCTGTCAGCGCCGCAATTTTACCGGCGACATTCACCCCAACACCACTTTCCGAACCAATGAGGCGAATCGAGTCAGCATGAATACTACCCAGTTGCGATACATCGATGGCAACTGTCGGTGTTGGACCATCACCCTTTAGTCCAATACTTGTGTTCTTGGTCACCACGCCGGTACCAAGATTGTAATTTGTTGCGCCGGCTGCGATAGTCAATTTTTTTGCTTGCAACGCAGCATTAATTTTCAAACTTCGAGCGATAAGATCTACCTGATCGACGTTCCTTGCGTCGATACCTTCAATCGTAATAATACCTTTTGTTGTGTCAATTGCGGCAACAGCGCCTGCGGCATTAAATACTGGATTGCCAGTAGTTAATGTTGCGCGGTTCACATTAATGAAGCCCGCACCATTGGCGTTAATTCCATTCGGATTGGCAACGATCAGGTGTGCGGACTGACCTGCAATCTCAGTACGACCATTTAAGGATGATGCCGTCGCGCCAGTTACTTGGTTCACAATGACTTTCGCAGGTATATTGCCAAGCTGCGTATTGCCGGAAATCTTTCCACCGAGTTGCGTCTGTACTGCGGCCTTGCTATTATTAAGAATCAGGCCAGTTGTCCCGACGTTGTAGGCGGTAAACTTGTTGAGTGATACGCCTGCACTATTTGGCGCAACAATATTGATTACGGGGATACCCTTTGCTGTAGCACTGATGCCGGGTTGTTGTTTTTCGCCCGAAGCAACCAACAATGTTGGCTGCGCATGGGCAGTAACTGCTGAAAGCATTGGCATAACGGCCGCCAGGGCGGCAGCCATTTTACGGAAAGTGAAAGTGACTGTATTGCGACGATTCTGTTGAGTAATGTTATTCATATTTTCCTCTATTTAAAAAAGACATTGGCATAAAAATATTGAGCCAGAATAAATGCATAGCAAGCAATTGGATAACTACAAATCATCTCCCTATAAAAAACAGCAATAAATATCGGGAAGCCAACATATAACGAAGACTCAAAAGCTTTTGGTTAGTAGAATATTTAGCGAAGTTGTGCTGTTTTGAAAGTGTTTTGGTTTGGCAAGCGGCAAGCCAAGAGATATATCGTAGCCGAGCCACTTGTAGTTGCCGCGTAAGCCCAATGCAGTACCAACGAGGGTGCCCCCACTCTGAGGCACGGTCGACATGCTACTAACCCGTCCTGCATCAAGTGCGATATAGGTTTCGTTGGCAGCAGTGAGTACTGTCGATAGCTCGTTACGCCAAGTCCATCCGCTTTGTGCAGCTAGTGTTCGATTACCATCGAAGCCACGTACTGTATAAAGTCCTCCGATCTGTAGATATTCAGTGGACGGTGTTGGCATCAGGGCGTACTGCAGAGAGAACTTGCCGCGATAGTCAAAATGACGTGCGTTGACCTGGAATTTCACGTCAGTACCTGCGTTCGCAGTGATAATCTGGTAACGACCATTCCAGGTAGATTGCCCGTTGACACTGCCTGGGAAGCTACTGATTCCAGCCAAACTGCCTTGCAACCCAATATTTGCATCGAACGATGCCTGAGTAACTTCTTCCCGATGCTTGAGCCTAATCTCGTAGCTGCTAATATCATGCTTCTGCACATCAAGCTCTGCCCCTCCAAGCCAAGCTTGATCCTGCCGACGAACTAACTTAATCTGGAGGAGGCCCTTGTTATGACTGGAGCGATATGGAACGTAACTCATGCCAACCTCAAAGCGGCGCGTACGCCCGGTATAAGGTATCGCTGTACCTGAATATGAAAGTTTTTGCCTTGAAGACCATTCGTTCACACCGAACGAAAACGATGCATAACCGATAGGTACGTTCCAAACGGCGCCTTTTGCGCTAGACGCGAGAGTATGATTGCCAAACTCGGCATCGCTATTGAAAGTGAAAATCAACTGATCGTACAAATGAAGCGGAGAATCGATTGCAACGATTACTCCCAACTGGTTACGACCTGTCGTATCAATGCCCGAATTATCTGCGGTTAGAACAACATGTATCCGCTTCGTATTCTTTGGATGTCGGATCACAATGTCAGTTTCACCAAGCGCTATGCCAGGTATAAGATCAAAGATGGTGCCGGCTTGTCCTGGCAGTCGGCGAATGTTTTCAAGTGCTTGGTCGAGATCGCGTATATTGAGTAGCTTGTTTGAATTGCCCGGAAATATTCCGAATGATTTTCCAATATTAAAACCTTCCTCTCGTATTTCACCGATACGGCCAGGAATAATTTCAATAATCAGATGCCCTTTTGCAAGGTCTTGCTCTGGTATGTTGACTTGCGCTGTAATATAGCCGCGATTAATTAAGTACTGAGTGATCCATCCTTTCAGTTTCTTTAGGCCTTGTCCGCCAAAACAAGCGCCTTCGATGTGCAGATACTGAGATAACCAAGGGAACGACTCCCCTCCTACCAAATCAACCTCATTAATTTTGAAGCAAGGTACTTCAACGGGTAATTCAAATTGGGTAAGCGGCCCTGCTCTGTCAGGAGTTAGAACGTCAATTAACTTAATTGCACGTTCCTTTGCCACTTGAAATTGCTGTTCTTGATAACGTTGTACTTCTATAGGAGGAAGAATTGGCGATACTGTCTGCGCAGAGACATTAAGCGTTATGAAGAGAGACTGTGTAAAAAAAAGTACACCTACTGTGCTTTGAACATTTTTTGATTTAACCATACTGCTTATTTTATGAGTTTGCTGTATAAATAATTTACTTTTTGCAATTTTTAATTTATTGAAAAAATATATAAAAAGTTAATTGTATTGTTTTTAGCTGCCTCTGGAATCTGGTTTTCGATCAATAACGTAAAGTAATGATACTTTGAAAGATATGACAATATATAAGTAATTATTTCAATCTGAAATGCCACTTCTGATTCAGGTTCGGACGATATAGGGAAATGGTTTGCGCCGATATAGGACTGCTCCTAAAAATGTATATTTCACCGGGTTGTTCGCAGGCAACTGGGCAAGAAGCGCATGGGATAAAAGAGAAGTGGCACTGAAGGTTAGAACCGGCGCCCAAGTGGAAATTTGGCTCAAATGAGGACGCGCGATGCATGCAATATGAGCAGGAAAGAAACCTACGAGAAGAAATCGGATAGCGGCATTCAAGGCCTAGGGACTGAAATGGACGCCGCCTTTTTTTCGGGAGGACGCGAGTAGCTGGGACTGGTGTGAGGTAGAGAAATCAGGAGGGATCTTCATAGGCCTACAGCGTCAAAGCGCCTAAAGTGGAAGCACTGATTAATTTATTTGGCACCGTTCTCTGCGGCGGTCCGACCTGAGACAATCGCATTACCGCCACCGCCCGCCATCGGCCATGCAAAAGAGCTACTCTGACCTCGCAGACGGCGCCAAGAAGAAACTGACGCGGCGCGACCGCTTCCTGGCCGAAATCGACAGCGTGACGCCGTGAGGGCAAGCTGCACAAGCTGATCGATCCCTTCTATGCGAAAGTCGAAGGCGCCGGGCGCCCGCCGACCGGGCGGGTGCGCATGTACATTGCCCAGCAGTGCTTTGGCCTGTCGGACGAAGGCATCGAGGAGGCGGTCTACGACAGCCAGTCCATCCGCGCTTTCGTTGGCATTGGCCCGGGCCGCGAGTCGGCGCGGGCCGCGACGACCTTGCTGGCAATGCGCGACCTGCTGGAAACAAACGCGCAGACGCACCAGATCTTCGACACCATCAACGGACACGTGGCCGAGAAAGGCTTGATGGTGTGTGAGGGCAGCATCGTGGGCACTACGTTGATCGCTGCGCCACCGTCCATCAAGAACAAGGATGGCGAGCGAGATGCAGGATGCACCAGTCAAAGCAGGGCAATGCATGGCACTTTGGCATGAAAGCCCCTAGCGGAGTGGATGCCGCGTCAGGCCTAGTGCACACGGTCGTCGGCACGGCCGGCAATGTCGCCGACATGATCCAGGCGCACAGGCGACGAGAGTCGAGGCTGTTACACAGCCCGGAAGTCGTTCACGAAAGAGGCTCTCGCCGGGTACTTAGCAAGGGCATGCGGGTGTATGCCAGTGCCTTGCCGCGGCAGTTGGGCAGGTCGTCCAGGTTGCCATTGCCAAACGTTAGGAAGTCCAGGGCCATGTACTTGAAAGTGTCGTGCAACATGCACTTGTTCGGATTTAAGGTGGAAGCCGGTACGTAGACCTTGAAGCCGATGCTTCTGTTATGACGCACGCCCGCATTGAGCAGTGTGTCCAGAGCTTTCAGATTGATCGGCGGCTCGTGCAGGTGGGGTAGATGACCAAGATGTGCCTTACGCCTTGGCATAGTTGGCTATGCCAAGATTCATCAATATGCTGATACCGAGGAGCATGGTTGGCAGTACAACCGGATGCAGGGTCCAGGGCATGACCAGCAGGAGTACCATGGCGCATGCCGTCATGATCATCAGACAGACGGACAAGCTGACGATTTCCGGGCTGTGCCGCCTGAATTCATGTTTTTTGACAGCGCGGATGATGATGCCATCGATGCTGGCGGCACCAAGCAGTATCCCGAACGGCGGCAGCCATTCGACCAACGTTGCCAGACGGTAGGCACCCAGGGCGAAGAGTCCGTTGAGCGATCGGATGTAGGCGTTGTCGAACATGCGGGTGCCGACTTTCGCCATTTCCTGCGTTACGGCGGTGCCCGGCGATGCCGGCGGTTTGTCCGGGATGATGAGCGGCGCGTGCGTAGGTTTGCTTTCAACGAACGCAAAGGTCCGCTCCAGGATGCGTGCCGCAGCACCTCCTTGCCAGTACTGGCTGCAGATAGCGTGCTCCACGCGGATCTGCTGCAGGAATTGCGCCGTGGTATAGGCTGCCGGCAGATACAGCACCAGTACCAGCATCAGGCACAATGACACGACGGCAACGATGCGGATGATCATGCTTTCTCCTCCGCATCCTCCGGACCTGGATCGAGCAGTGTGCAGCGCCCCTTGATCAGCCGGCCTCCGGAAACGGAGGCAAAATACTGTAAATTCGGAAGTTTTCCCAGCATCGAAGGCGGAATCGCGTCGTCCAACTCTTCCGTCACCTGCTGCGAGGTGACGGAAGTGAAATCGGAGAGGTGCCCATCGGAGGCGGTGTTGCGCCCCACTTTCATGCTATGGATGCCGGTTTTTCCGAACGTCTCACAAATGAATTCCTGGGTGGGCTGGTCCTTGGAGCGGAAGGCAATCAGGTTGTTCAGATTGCCCAGTGCCATCCTGGCCGCATCCTGGCTGCCCAGGCGGTTCACCAGGTCTGAAATGGTTTGCATCGCCACAATCGAATAGATGCCGCCCTCCGCGCCCTTGTTGAGTATCTCGATGAGGGGCTGGTTGATCACGTTGGACACTTCGTCTGCCGCCAGGGTAATGCGGCGATAGCCGCCCAGGTTGTAGCGCATGCCCGAGCGCGCCGCCAGGTCGGCCAGTGCCAGGGCGCCGATCGCACTGGCGACAGAGGGATCGGGCAGCGAGTCCAGGCACATCAGGAGGACATGGCCTCCCCGCTCGATCTTCTCGAAGTTCATGATCGGCCGCTCGTCATCGGGATCAAAGGGATTCGGCGAGAGCGACTTGCCCAGGTCACCCGAGGTGAGCATGGATAGGATCGGCAGCAGGTTGGCGGTAATCTTCTGGTAGTGCTCGCGGTTGTGGCGAAAGACGCCGACCTGGGAGTCAATGACCTTGTCGTGCTGCGCTTCCGGCAGGAGCAGCTCATAGTAGGCGACGAACGCCAGCAGGTCGGCACTGGCAGACGGGCTCGGCGCTTTGATCAGACCACGGCTGGATTTGTCCAGCAGGTGCGCCATGTCCGGCCGGCTGCGCCAGCCGGCGCCGAACAAGGTCTGGTAGTGCCGCCGTAAACACGCTTCCAGGATCGGTTCGATCCCGCCCTCGATGTAGCGCATCAGCTTCATCAGATTCGGGCGCCGTTCCAGGGCCACCATGCCCTGGCATACCACGTTGACGGCACTCCAGGCAAAGGCCGTAAAGGCACCGGCCGTATCGGGGGGCAGGATCGATTCCAGGCGCGAGGCGATCTCGGTTGGCTTCTGCCAGTTGAATGTGAAGTCAATGCGGGCGCTTTTTTCCGGAAACGCCGGATGAAACCAGAGAAACGTGTCTGGATCGCGATAATCTTGGCAGGCGCGCATCACAATGCGCTTGAGGCGCTTGGAATTTTTGGGATCGAGGATGATCACGACATCACCGCGTTTGATGGCCTGGGTCAGCAAGTTGCCCAGCATGACACCCTTGCCAGCTTGCGTGGTGCCGACGATGACCGTGCCACCCTCGAAGTTTTGCAGTGGCCGGTACAGTGGCCGCTCCACGGGGCTGACGCCGTGTAGTATTGGTAAGCCGATCTCGGCGTCGGGCTGCGGCTGGATCACATAGCTGCGCCCGATCGCATAACCCAGCACCTTCTGCAGCAGCGGCGAGATCAGGTAGTCCTTGTAGTCGATCTTCGACAGCTCGTAGAGGCGCTGCGAATGCACCGGCGTCCATTCGAAACCAAAGCCCAGGAAAAGCTGGTCGTCCTCTTGGATGTACTTTGCCAGGGTCCTGGTGCTGATCATTTCCATGGCGCGTCCTGACAGCGCGGCGCGTACCTTGACGATATGCAGGCCCTGCCGCATGCGGAAGGCGGCCATGAGCACAGAGGCCGCAGCAGAACACAGGCCCAGTTTGACTGGCATGCCATCCGGCGTCATGTACACGAAGGCCGCCGCCGCAGCCGTCCAGGCTGTGCCTGCCAGCAGTTCCGACGGCCGGCGCCACGGCATTTCGTATTTGCGCAGCAGCATGGGTCACTCCTCTGCACCCGGATCTTTGAAATCCTCGACATGCAGCCCGTTGACGTATGCCGGCTTGAGGACCACGCCAGGCACGGTCTTGCCGCGGAATGGCAAGTCGGTGGTCGTCCCCTTGCCACGCTGCCGTACCAGCATATCGAGTTCTGTCATGCTGCGGATGGCGGTCTGTATATCGATCTGGCGTTTCGCCAGCTCGCCGAGCGGAATGAAGATTCCGTCCGAGGTGGTCGAGCAGGCCATCCGCGAGGCCGGCAAGTTCAGGGTATGGACGATGTCGGCCAGCGCTTTCACCAGCGCCGGGTGCATGCGCATGGGCGCGGCGAGCGACAACACCTCGATCTCCCGTCCCGGCAAGTCATTCTGAGCGGCAGGCGGTGCCTCCCCGTCCCCTGAGCCGGGCGGCATGTCATGCATGCCGCCCGGACCGCTTTCCCTACTGGGGGCGATCCCGGAGAACAGATCCTCCAAGCCGGCTGTTTTACTTCCAGATGTGATCGGCACCGCGGGCGCTGGCGTCGCCGTTGTGTTGTCGGCGGCGAGCCGCAAATGGTGAACCGATGCGGTGGTTTTCGCGCCATGTGCGTGGGGCGACTTCGGCCCCTGAGGCGTGCGAACCGGAGACGCCGTCTCGGACATTGCTGGGCCAGGCCTGCGGGCGGGCTTGCCGGGCACGATCAGCGGCATCGCCAGCGGCACTGGCGGCGGCACCATGCCTTCGAACAGCAGCCCCGGACTATCGAGTTTAACTGCCTCCAATGCACTGGCGACGTTGGGCGGTTTGATGAGCCAGGTGAGCTGCACCTCGTCCTGCGGCTGCGCCATGCCGTTGGCCAGCAGGATGTCCAATACCTCGCTGTCCGACTGCGGCAGCCCCGGCAGCAATGCTTCCTCCAGCACCTGCAGAATGTCGGCGACCGCATTCGGCCAAATGAGAAACAGGCCATCCGGGCCTAGCCAGATCCGCGACTTGTCGCCATTGGGCACCCACGCGGGATGTGCATCGACCAGTTCCTTCATGGTGTCGAGAAAATAGCGGCCCAGATGGAGTGCGGGTTTCACGGATCCTTGCACCCGCGCACTTTCCTGCAGATCCTTGTCGATGACAAAGGCGGCCGCGCGGCGTACCAGGTCGTCGAGCAAATTGTGCTGCTGGCGAGTCACGCTGCCGCTGATCGCGGCGAGCATGTGCGGCACCACCACGCTGTTGCCCTCAGCCAGATATGCCATCGTCTCCGGCGCAATAATCATCGGCAGCGCAAACAGGCCGACGGAGCGTGTTTCCTGCGCGCCGGGCTCCCAGCGCACCACCAGTCGTTTTGCTTTTTGCCGCGCGGCCCACTGTGCCAGCGGCATGAGGAAGGGCTGCCATTGCTCGCCATGCTCATCGCTGACCTGGATATGGCTCAGTGTCCGGTGCAATTCGGCGCACAGGCCAGCGATAAAGGTGGCCCGGCGCCAGCGGGGCTCCAGGTGGCGGCGGGCCGAAATGGTCGCGCGGCCTTCAAAAATCTGGTCATCGGTGGCCTGCAGGGCAAAAAATGCCGTTCTTAAGCCCAGGTCGACCATCCCTCCGCTTGCGCAAAAGTGCTGACTCGGTGTCGCTGGCAAGTCGAGCACATAGTCGACGAACTTGTGGATTGGTGGAACGAGCTCTTTCTGAAAGGTCTCGTGATCGCTGCCATATGACAACTTGATGCGCTGGATGAACGCATGTTGGCTCTGCATGATTGCCTCCGCGGAACGGATGGCCATGCCCTCTTGCTGGCAGGGTGGATAGGCACTGCTCTGTTCGGGGCGCTGTGTCGGGCTGGCCCCGGATGCTGTTGCCATGCCTTTGCATGGCTCACGCCGCAAAATGCAATAGAGCCAGGCAGGCAGGCGCATGACTTAATGATCCCTTAGTGCTTCGGCATTGGGTCGCAGTCCATGGGAGCCGATCTTTCCTGGGGGCTAGGCATGGCCTGCACGTTGGAAAGCGTATTCGTAGGAGCGGTTCCGTTGATGTGCCTCCAGGGAAATGGGTGGCTCAGGTTGTGGAAAGTGCCGGCGAATACGCGGATCGGTTGCATAAGCTTTAATTAAATGACAGAAAACGCATGGGTTATTGCAACTCATTACATTTTTTCGATGGGTAATATATTGCGATGTGCAATGGCGGCATGTTTTTAATAGTAGCGATGGCGATCGCTGTGTCCAGATGCCTTTTAAATGACAGGCCAATAAAAATGCCCGATCAATCGACACATAGGGATCGCGCCGGCACCGTTCTGCATACAACTTAAAACTGTCGATTAGCGCATTGCCTGGTGTGTAACTTGCTCCAAATTCGTTCAACTCGCAGATGCGCAAGAAAATGGCCGCAAACATGCAGGCATCTGCTTTGGCCATGTTATTCGTCCGTTCATACCAGAAAATGGCCGAGGCTATCCCGCGGCCACGCTTCTCGCCGGATTGGTCATACAGGAGACGGCGCAAGACCGACAGACTCAAGCCACTGATACACGATGCGGTGCCAATGGTGGCGCCCAGCTGCGCGCAGGTATCGGCAAGAATAAACGCGTTGATATGGCGATTCACCTGGATATGTCCCATGACGCACCTCGACTATCAGGACATCGCTATGTCCGGTGTCGTCCTGTTGCCAGGCGGTACACCAGGTGGTGTATGTTTGCGCACCGCTGACAAGATGCTGGCCAGTCCCGCTGGGGCATCGAGCAGCTGAAGCAGGTTGTCACGTGGCAAGAACAGGCTTTCACCCGTCATGTTGGCCGCGATTGCCTGGATGTCGGTGAAACTCATCTTGAGCAGGCGCGTGCATTGTTCTTTCGTCAGCCTGAAGCTGTACGCAGTTGCCGCCGGGTTGGTTTTGAGGTTGGAATGAATGAGCGTCAATAACTGAAAATTCATCCATTGCACACTATTAAATACGTGGTCGTTATCCATGGTCATCCTCGATCTTTTCCATATTGAAACTGAATAAGGGTAATAACTTGGGTGGTTGCTGGAAAAAATAGCAATCTCTGCCATTAAACAAATTTCGATTAATAAAAGGTGGCTTTATTTAATTTTTAGGCTACACCACGAAAAACCGAGAGTCAATAGCATGTTCTCATTTTGTTAGAAGTTAGAGAATGCCGGAGGCTCGGCTTGATTATAATTATTTTTGTGGTAGCTGCAAAAATGTAACATGTAATTAGTGATGGGAGGAAATAGCAAATGCTGCAAATGCCTTACAAATAAATTCGCTCCGCGATTTTTGACTCTGGGGAGTAGCACAAAAATGAATACGCTGAAAAAAATTGTACCGTTGTCAAAAGAGACAGCAAGCACTGTCGCCATTGATCTCGTGCCAGGTTTTCGCAACAGATTAAATGTCGAGCTCTCAAAATTGAATATTCCTGTAACGCAACGTCAACGTTTTCTGAGCGACATTACCGGTCGCGCGCTGCAAACGGTCAGCCGCTGGATTGAACCGGTAATGCCTGGCCTACCGGACTTGCGCTCGCTGGCCATCCTGTGCATCCAGTTCGGTGTGGATGCGAACTGGCTGCTGGGACTGACCAACCACCGTATTGCTTTTCCATTTGATGACCTGGTCGACGGTGTCGCCGCACACTTTTGCGGCGAGGATCAGCAGCGCCCGGACTGGATCGGCGCTTTGATTGCTCAAGCGTCATCCGAATTGCACGCATGGCAGGTGCTTGTGATGGAGGGGGATGACATGGCCCCTTTGATTAACCCGGGCGCGGCCGTTTTTTTTGACATGGTCGACGCGCGCACGGATGTCAACGGCACCTATGTACTCGACTACCTGGGGCGGATGCTGGTGCGGCACGTTGACGTTCAGCTTGAACGCGATCTGCTGTTGCGATGTGAGAACACGCGCTATACAGCAATCTGCATCCCGCGTCCTTTGGCTGGTTTGACAATCATGGGAAGAGTGAAACAGGTGTTTAATCCAGTGCACTTCTGATCTTGCCAATTGGCACGACAGGGTTGCAGCCACGTGTCGCAAGATAACCACCAGGCCCAAGCGAAATTCCTGTGCATCGATTGCGGTTAAGCAAATCACGCTGATGTGATAGATGCGAGGAATATTTAAGAGTGGGATGGCGCTTGATAGCCCGTGGAGAGATGGTGCGGCCTGACCACTCAAAACAACAGGAATCCCATCGAAGCGATTTGCAAATCACCGTACAGCGCCGTAGGAATTCCCGTCCTTGAGGACGGGGAGGATGTCGTGCGGCATACCCAACGTTAATGGTTGCGGTATGTTAGGTGAGTGACTACGGACCACGCTATTTTTTTCACTTGTCGACTAATCCCCGTTGAAAGTAGGTCGCTGTTTCATGTAAATCTGCCTCATGAAGCACCCCGGCCTTATATCGCAGAGCAAGTCTTGCCTTGATTAGGTCGAATTCGGCTTTTGCCAAGTCACGCTGGGCCGTGTAAAGCTGTTGTGATGCGTTCAACACATCCAGATTTACGCGCTCTCCAACCGCCATCGCCCGCTGGTTGCCGGCCAATGAAATCTGGGCCGCCACGACAGCTTTCAGACTCGCGGCAATGCGAGCAGGACCACCTTGGCTCAGCCGATATTGACGTTTCAGTTCGAGAAATAATTCGGACTTCGTTACGTCAAATACAGAGGACGCATTTTGTAGTATGTATGCTGCTCGCCGTGCGGAAGCGCTAATACCACCTCCAGAAAATAATGGAATATTCAATGCGATACCGATACCGCTGGAGGAAAATCCTTGGTTATATGTCGATGCGGACTCCGACTCACTTCGAGAGTGCTGCGCCATCAGTTCCAAAGTAGGCCGATGTCCAGCTTGCTGAGAGCGTATTTCCAATCGTGCGATTTCAATGGAGTAACGTTGCAACGCCAGTTCCGCGCTCGACGATAACGCAATACGTTGCCATTCTTCCAATGCCTCCGTTTGCAACCCAGGGGCGATTTTTTCGGCAAAATCCGGCCGTAAAGGATGCAGGTTCGCCGTTTCAAGCTGATCGGCACCGGTAAGTGACCGAAGTGCGCGCAAGGCAATATCGATGTTGTCTTCGGCGTCAATGAGATGAACATCCGCGGAACTTAACCTGGCTTCAGTATCAGCAATATCGGTCCTGGTTCCGTCCCCTCGTATCAGTGCCATTGAATTGCGTGCTAGCTGCTCCGCCAGTGCATTCCGCTGAGCCTTGGCGAGCTTGTACTGCTCAGTAAGCAAGAGTACCTCCACGTAGGCGGTCGTCACTTTGAGACGCAACTCTTGCTGCTTTGCCTTCCATTTTTCATCTGCCGCCAATGCTTGATTTTCCGCCTGCCCGAAGCGCGCTACGGCTCCGCTATCGTATAGCGCCTGTGTCATCACGAGTTTTCCTGAGAAGCTTGTATATGAGCGTTGCGTCCTTACTGGCTCAATGTTGCCTTTCGGTTGCTTGGCTGCTTGATGATTGATAGGGAAATTCTGATAGTTCAGCGATACTTTTGGCAGCAATGCGGCGCGCGCAATTGGCTTGCGTTCTTGCTCCGCAGCCCAATCAGCCCGAGCGGCCTGAAAAGCCGGATCCTTATCCACCGCCATCGCGTAAAGGGTAAGCAAGTCCGCGGCGGATACTGCCTGCACAAATAGAATAGCTCCGATGAATGACATAGTGCGCACCATGCGCTTGTGATTGGGTATGGGTTTCATTCTTCAGACAACGCGCTTCGCGCACGATCACGTATGGGTTTGAATAAATACGACAACAGGGAACGTTCGCCTGTGCGAATGAAAACTTCTGCTGGCATGCCAGGGCGAAGCTCCTGCGATCGCAGTGACGCGAAAGATGCTGGGGTGAGGTCGACTTCCACATTGTAGTAGGCGTTTCCTGAGCGCTCGTCCAGTAGACGGTCTGCACCGACCACACTCACGATTCCGGTGATGCGCGGCGTCACATTTTGATTCAATGCGGTCAGCATTATGGTGACTGGTAGTCCTTTCTTTATCTTGTCTACCAGGTGCACCGGCAACTGGGCTTCGATAATATTGTGCCGCCCTGCCGGAACAAGACTCATCAAGCGCTCACCAGAGCGCACATAGCCACCTTCGGTAAAAACAGACATACCAACGACGATGCCGTCTACCGCTGCCCGTATAACAGAGTTTTGTAAGCTGTATTGCG
This sequence comes from Janthinobacterium lividum, assembly GCF_034424625.1. Taxonomy (NCBI): domain Bacteria; kingdom Pseudomonadati; phylum Pseudomonadota; class Betaproteobacteria; order Burkholderiales; family Oxalobacteraceae; genus Janthinobacterium; species Janthinobacterium lividum. Next base: position 82,552 of record NZ_CP139977.1, read on the forward strand.
CCGACCTGAGTCGCTCACTCAAGGACTCCACCTGAAGCCAGTATTCGGCCCGTTGGCCTTGCACTTCCGCTTGAAATTGCTCCCGTTTTAGTTTTTTGCGCAGTCCCTGTTCGTTGATCTGACGCTGCAGCTGTCCGATTCTGCCGACATCTTGTGCCAGCGCCGCATTGGTTTGTGCGAGCAGCCTCTCGCTATCAATTAAACGATTACGGGACACAAATCCATCATCGGCAAGTGCCCTCAGTCCATCTACCTGCTCCCGTAGTCCAGCTTCCTGCTGCCGGCGCGCGGCGTGGGATCCCTGCAATCCTGCGAGCTCCGCTTCATATCCCGCGGATAGCTCAGCTAGCACCTCAAGCTCACGGGAAAGTGCCTGTTGCCGAGCGTCCATTAATTGCCGTTGTAACTGTGTAAATTCGGATCCGCTATCCGCCGTAACACCCGTCGGCCTCAATGGCCGCATGTCGTCCTGTGAGGCACCCTCCGTACTCAGTCGAAATGCACTTGTCCGTGCGGAGGCCAGTTGCGTTTGAAGTGATGCCACCGTCGCCTTGAGTTCAGTGTCGTCGAGTACGACGAGAGCCTGTCCCGATAACACGGCCGCGCCATTGTGCGTCAAGATACGTTTTACCTTGCCATCGAGTGCTGTTTGGATAACTTTGCTGCTTCCTGCTACCTTCACTGTGCCAGGGATGGACACCCCTTTGTCGAGCGGTGCTAGTGCAGCCCATAGCACGGAACCAAACGCGCCAATCAGTACGACGAGCCAGCCAAGGCAAATGTAAAAGTGTTCAGTCCGAACGTATGATTTGGCGTTTTCGACGTCCTTCCGATGCCTTATACCAGCATGCATCCTTGCCTTTTCCGAGTGAATCGATGAGGTACCGGGCACGGCTTTTTTTTGTTCATTGGGCATCATGAGGCTACTGCCTTGAGGTTCTTGGCATTGTTTGCGAGTGCTGATAGCACAGTGGCGGTCGGGCCAAATAGCGCGGCTTGCGCGTGGCGAAGGCACAGCAGCTTATTCGTTAGGTCGAGCAGTGAGCTACGGTGCGTCACCAGAACAACGGTGACACCGTTCGCTGCTAAATGGCGTACGGTTTGCCCAAGCGCTAGTTCACCTGCTGCGTCCAAATGCGCGTTTGGCTCATCGAGCACGACTAGCGCAGGCTGTCCATACACCGCTCGTGCCAAGCCAATACGTTGTCGCTGACCACCGGACAAACCGATGCCGCCGTCTCCCAGAACGGTGTCATACCCCATTGGCATTTGTAAAATCATATCGTGTACGTTTGCTAACTGCGCGGCACGTATGACTTCTGCAGGGTCTGTGGTTTGGAACCGCGCGATATTTTCACGTAGCGTGCCGCTGAGGAGCCCTACGTCTTGAGGCAGATAACCCAACGAATGTCCTAGTTCAGACTTGTCCCACTGATGAATATCTGCTCCATCGAGCCTAATCTTTCCGGCGGCAGGTTTTCTTGCGCCAACCAATAGGCTGGCTAGCGTAGATTTTCCTGATCCTGATGCACCGATCACGCCCATTACATCGCCAGGAGCCAGTTGACAGCTTAGCGAAGAAAACACCATGCGCGCCTCAGAGCCCTCGGTCGTCGATAGTGCGCAGACACTCACGCTTTCTACGCTCACATGGCCGGTAGGGCGCGGTAGCGACATGCGATCCGTTTCGTCGGCTACTCCAATAATTATTGCATCAAGCCGGCGCCACGCCGTCTGAGCGGAAGTAAACTGTTTCCAGCCTCCGATCATTTGTTCCAGCGGTGCGAGTACGCGCCCCATCAGAATGGAGGCGGCAATCATCATGCCTGGGGTGATTTGTTCAGCAATAGCAAGCAAGGCACCTGTACCAAGGACGATCGACTGAAATGCCATACGAAAAAACCGTGCCGCGGAATTCAGTCTCACTGTGCGTTCGGCGGCACAACACTGTTGTTGTAGTAAATGGGCATACAAATGTTGCCACTTGTGAAATAGTGCCGGCATCATGCCCATTGCTTCTACCACATCGGTATTCCGCAGGTGAGAAGTGGCAGTAGCATTGGCTCGTATCGACAGAGTGGCCGTCTCCCGGGCGGCATTCGAAGATATTCTCTCGGTTACGACAGCTATTGTTAGCAATGTGGCTGATCCTATGACCGCCAGGACGCCAAGCCAGACATTGAACAAAAAGATAACCACCAGATAAATCGGGAACCAAGGCGCATCGAAAAATCCAAGAAAGCCGGGGCCTGACATAAACTGCCTTACAGTGCTCAAGTCGCCCAAGGTATTGACAGCCAATAAGTTGGATCCGTTTAAATTGGCTTGGTAGGTGCCAGTGTAGACATGGCGGTCAAGATTCTGTTCCAGCTGATATCCTATGCGCACGGCAATGATGTTGCGGATGTAGTCAAGAAATGACAGCACGCCGAGAACGCCTAGGACCATGGCAGTGAGCATGAAGAGCGTCATCTCATTTTTTGATGCGAGTACTCTGTCGTAGACTTGGAGCATATACATCGACGGTGCCAGCAATAAGATGTTAATGATTGCACTGAAACACCCGATGGATATGAATGCCGCGCGGTAATGAGACAATGCAGCCATGATTGGACTGATTGCACTTGAGGAGCGATGGTGGAGTAAATTGAGTAGACGCGATTCGCTCATACGAATCCTTGTTGTCGAAAAATTGGTGGAGGTTTGAGCAGGAAGCGAGATAGTTCTTGCGGAAAACCGGCGACGTGAATAGCCAGCCATGTCGATAGCCCGGCATGATTTCAGTCACGTATTTTTATTGTTGAACTAGCTGCTGTGATCCAGGTGGTTGACTATGCGACAATTTCCCCCAAATATAACCGAGGGAAATTGCGCGGACTATCAACCAGTGAGGGAAGCTATTTCTTGGCGGCTGCTTGGCTATTTTTTTCATTCATCGCTACTGCATCATCCCAGTGATCGATGGTCCACTGACAGTCAGCGCATCCGAGAGCAGCCGATTTTTTGAAATATGCATAAGCAATTTCATAGTTTTTTGGTATTCCATTGCCAAGAAAGTAATTCGTCGCAATGTTCTTATACCCTAAAAAATTGCCTTGGGCGCCGGCCTCTTCGAATAATTGATTAGCCGTAGAGTGGTCCCCTTTTTGCTGGTATAGCATTCCCAGGTTGGACAAAGAGGCCGCTTTTCTATTGTCATTTAGACTAATGGATAGGCGATAACGCGCCATCGCTTCTGGGAACTGCTTATCGGCCGTATAAATCACGGCCAGCATCCAATTCGCATCAGTGTTGCCTCGATCGGCTTTTTCCACTAAATCATAAAATCCTTCCTGATTCGATGGCATTGGAACGCTGAAGGAGGATAAATAGTCGGCAGGATGCTCAAAAACGATTTTTGGTACAGGTTTGCCGGACATCTCACCTCCTAAAACGGGAAAGCTCAAGGCAAACGTGAGCGGAACCAGTACTGCAACGAATGTCGATTTTTTCATATTCTAATTTCATGCAGTATAGAGCTCTACATCTTTGTTTTCCGGCGTCCAGGCACCCCGAAGGATCTCGGTCTGCATTGGATCGACTACGTGGTGATTTGCCGTGAACCAAATGTCTTCAATGCTGGTCGTCGAGCCATTATTCCAATCGACGCTGGAGGCTTGGCCATGCAGGTTGCCATTGGCATCAAAAATATCAGCATTGTAGTACGAAAGATTGATGGATTCTATGCCAGAGGCGTGCAGCGAAGTGAGCTCGCCTGAGTCGGTAATGCCGTTATTATTTGCATCACGCCAGAGGCCCAAAGACATCCAGAAAGAGTCTTCAGCGTCAAATTTCCCGTCTTTATTGCTATCTAAGTCTGCAAGCGCGGCAAAGCCATCAGCAGCTTTTTCTCCACTCTGCTGGAGAATGGTGTTGTTCCCGAACATCTCGTTGCCATTATCAATGAGACCATTGTTGTTCTTATCCCATACAAGGAACGCACTATTGTTCTTAATCCATCCGGTGCTTCCAGAGTCTCCATCACCCGAATGATCAAAGTATATGGATCCATCTTCAAGCGTGGTATGAATTCCTTCGCCGGTCATGTCGATAACTAACGGTGTTTCCGCGTTTTTCTGCTCTTCAGCAGTCTCTTCGAGATTTTCCTCTACTCCATTCGGCGTCAATTCATCCAGTTCAAGGACGTGATCCATGAAATGCATGTCATTGTCGTGATGGGTGACGCGAATGACTGAGTTGACGAAGTCGATGCAGTTATTGGTGACAAGATTATAGTTGGAAGAAAAATCGCGATTGAATACGCCAGATTTCAGATCGCTTATGTAGTTGGAAATGTTGCCGATCACGGATTGCGAATACAGCGGATAGCTAATGCTCGAAGTATTTGCCGCATCATATGCCTGTGAATCACGGAAAGTGAGATTTTCTGCTCCGCCGACCCCCTTGCTATCGCCAAGCCCCCATCCAATTGATTCACCTTGAAACTCAATCCAGACATGGCCAAACAACGACTTACTTTGGTTGCCGTCTGCATCAGTGAAAATCGTACCAGCAGGTGCAACTTTTACCGTCAAAATGTCTTTTTCTGTGCCATGAAATTGCCTAAGCTGATCCTTTTCCACCAGGCCAAGATCCTTACCACTCATAATTTCTCCAGTTTTCATTAAATAGTTCTATGGCCTAGCACAAAGGCTAGACCATAGAACAGTTGATATGTGAGTGAGCACTGGCTGTCTTCGTTACTTTTTTGACATGTGGGGCGAGCGTGCTTGCTCCACATGTCAAGTTAGTAAGCTGGAATTATGGATGGCGTGGCTGATTTCTGTACATGTGGACAGCTCTCCTATTGCTGTTCAGTGAATGAAAATCATTATCATTATGAGGGGGTTTTGCGTTTTATGCAAGCCATGTCAAATCTTAGGTAATTTTATATAAGAGGTAAATTATAGGAGGCATTCGCCTTCGTGCGACAACGACCATCGTTTTTGAAATTGACTGGAATGGCAAACGTTACCGTTTTTTACAAGTCTAAGGTGTACGTTTGGGGAATGCTTCTGGAGTGAAAGAATGCCTGCACATGACCTGCTTCTGTTTTCACAATATCTAGGAACTTGGGGTTACTAGAACCAAGAAAAATTCCAGCAATACATAATGAGTTGGAGTGTAGGGAAAAGTTCATGCGCGATAACATAAAAAAATGTTATCGCGCAGAGAGGTGCGGCTACACTGCAGCCGCAATGGCTTTCCATTCAGGCGGTTCAAAATCGAGCATGTGCCCGCCGAATTCCTCAAATGCCGTGGCGCGGTCATAGTCGGCGATGTTTTGTGAATAGCCGGTTACGGCATTGATGAGGCCATACGCGGACAATTCCCCACCTTCAACCAGATGGCGCAATACCCCGCCACGTTCATCCTCATTCAAAGTAAGCCGTTTGGCCAGTACTTCCACCGATCTAACAGGATCGCCCGTCAATTGGATGCCCATGGTCTTTTGCATTTTCGCGGAAATCAGCTGGAAGGTCGCTGCCGATACCGCTGCTTCGACCATGTCCCGCACCTTCAGGAACAAGGCATGATCATCCGCCTTCAAGGTGTCGTCCTGAAACACGACCACATGCTCCTCATCACTGATCAGCTTGCGCCCCAGGTGCGTCTTGCGCATCGAGCGGTCTGCGGCAATCAGGCCGTTCTTGCACACCAGGCGATAGATCAGCGGCTCGACACGCAGTTTGGCGCTGCCTATTTCCGAATTACTCACCACGACACCCGCCTGTATCACGTCGCCAGGTGCGACTTCGCAGCACACCTTGCTGGTCACCACTTTCAGGTATAGCCGCGATTCCGTCAGTTCCAGCGATTCGAAGCGTGCGCCGGGCAAGCGGTCGAGGATCGGCAAAATGTAGTTTGCCAAGTCCCAGTGGTCAATGCGGCGATAGCGGTCGGTCAGGAATGCACGGGCCCTGCCGTCGAGCGTGCGTACCAGCCGGTTGATGTGCGGATGCGCATGCATCCAGGCATTCACGTTCCGGTCGAGCAGCATGGGCATTTCCAGTCGCATGCGCTCAAAGTAGCCATGCGGGATCGCATGTTTATCAGCAATCTGCTGCAAGGCGAACGCATTGACAGGGTATTCGCGCGCGCCGCCGGCTTCATCGATCAATAAAGTGCATTGCCCAGTCGTGCTGGTGGACAGGCGCATCTTCATCGCAGGAACGATCATGTCTTTCTTGCTGGCCAGCTGACGCTCAAGTTCAACAGCCAGATTTTTCAGGGTACGGCCTTCTCTCATGATGATCTCCTCAATAAGGCGGAGATGCACCCGGGCGGGAACATCCCCGCAGGGTGAAAATAGAAAGTAGTGCATTACCTGGACGCATCGTGCGGCGTCCATTCGCCACCAGGTAAGCTCAGTGGCGCCATCAGCAAGCGTGATACCGCGCGTTCCTCGGATTTATATTGGCCGATCACGCCGCCTTGCTCGTGCAGCGTAATGTCGCTGCAAATACATTTGTCCAGTCAGATCCAGGTACCTTGGGAACAAACACCTCGACCTCGATGGGTGTCGTACGGCGCATCTTTTTCAAGCGCCGTGCCAGGAAGTAGGCGGATGCCTGGCCATCGAAGCAGCTATCTGCATCGTTGTCGGCGTAAATTCTCAGCTTGGTGACCGAATCCGGGATCCAGATATGCTCCAGGTTGCCCGCCGTCAGCGCAGGCCAGACCGGTGGCCCCGTGCGCTTGAGCACCGCAATGCCATTCTCGATGCCTTCCGACACCGACAGTTCAGTCGTAGGCTCTCCCAGACGGACGGCCGAACCAAACCACGCATCTCCCAGCAGCTTTTTCGGTTCCTCGACGGGGGCCTTCGCACCATTTTTTAAGTAAGTGCGATGCAGCGCCACGATGCCGCCATCCTTCCCCTGCAGGCAAGCCACCATGGCCGGAAAATCAGCCACATGCACGTACTTGTCTGCCGCGCCTTCCCGTACAAAATACGGCAGTGCGGGATGAAAACGCAGCGTCGCCGGATACAGCTCCAGAGCGATGCCACGATTGGCCAGGTAGCGGTCTACCTCATCTCCAGCCCTGATCGGGATGGTTTCGTTCCAGATCTTCTCCCGGCTTCGCCGGGTATCGTGGACTGCGCGCTGAGGTGCTCCTCCGGGAGCCTGGTCAGGTAGTACGTTGAGTATGCGTTCGATGGTGCGCAGTGTTTCGCTAGCACTGATGCGTAGCCAATGCTGCAGCAGCTTGAAGCCGCCGCCGGCGCCGCAGTGCCGGCAAAAATAGTTTCCTTCGCCAAATTTATCGGTGTATTGGAAGCGATCTCTGCCGCCACAGCCGGCGATGGGGCATGGACCATTGCGGTGATTTAACAGCCGCTCATCTACGCCACATTGCGCCAGGATGGAGGTCCACCGGCCATGTGCCAGCGGCAGCATCCTGCGCATTCTTTCGTCAAATTCCTCTTTCCTCATCATTTCCTCCATTGGTCAGCACCCCTGCAGCGAGGCGCGACCGGCGGGGTCTGCACCCCGCTTGTGGATGAAATGGGTTAATCGGCGAGCCTTGGCGTGAACAGCTTGCCGTCGCGCAGTGCGCTGCCGATGACGGTTTCGGTGGCTTGCTGATCCGTCACGTAATGCACTTCGTTCGCAGCATTGCTGTCCGCTCTCCTGATCTCGAAGCCATTGCCTTCGGCATGGATCACAAATGCCAGGTTCCGACGCTTCCCTACAAAGAAATCCCGGCCTGGCCGGCCGGATACCACTTCCCTTTCTTTGACGAGATAGGACAGTTCCGCCATCGCTGTGACGCGGAGCATGCGGCCACGGCTTGTGGTGACATCGTTGGGTGCAATTTTCATATTCCTCTCCTTTCATGTGTAATAGATGGCAGTGGTTGTTGGCTTGACTGAGCCATGCTCCCCGAGATGCGTCCCTGTGTCAGGAGAACAGGTCAGTTTGGACAGTAGATTGCTTGACCTGCTGGTTGATCCATTGCGGATTTTTCTCCAGCTGGTGTGCGACCCAGTCGGGGTCGTGCAGGATTTCGGCCTGTATCCAGGCCGGATAGTGGTGCAGTGATGTGCTGAACCATGCCTTCAAATGGCTGAGAATCCAGCCGCGAATATCGTCAGCGTTGAGCTTGCCGAAGTAGGCAGTAGGAGAAAGCGGACTTGTTCCCACCACTTCCAAGCAGCTGGCAAAGGAAAAGGGCATCCGGTCGTGTTCACGATCGGTAAAGATCCACCGCAGCAATTCAAATTTCTCTTCCAGCGGTGCAAGTGGATCGCGAAGTCCGTCGATTTTCGTCAGGAGTAGCCAGTGAAGTTTGACCACTGCTTGCTCGTCCCATAGGACATCTGGCGCAGCATCAATGGATTGCAGTAATGCCTGGCTACTCAGATCCCCTTGACTACCTTTGTCGATCTGAAACATGTCTGGCTGTGACAGGCTTCGGCCTGATTCGGGTGTCAGGCCGGAATGGTTAAATGTGCTATGCATGATTGCCTCCCATGGAGCAGGGACAATCAATCCCCCGGGATTGTTTGACCCTGGGGGTGAAAGAATACCGGCTGAGCCGGCAATGACAAGACTGGCTTAAAGATGCGGCATGAACCGCAATGACGGGCTGCCAGCTACCGTCCTAAAAACCTTTTGACGCGGCGCATGAGGCAGCGATGCGGCGCGACGAAAGGTCTCAAGATGGAAAGGATGGCGACAGGAGGACAGTGGTGACGCGACAGCGATCGAAGGGTAAAGGGACCGCGCTGCGCGCAAATATGGTGGCTCGCCGATGCTTGCAGGGCCAGCTGCTGCAGAACTATGTCCATCAATGTAGGTCACTTACTACCCGATGTCAACCGAGGTACAACGAAATTGGCCTCCGGTACTCGCCGTGTTGGCAGCGGAAAAGAGATACACAGAATCGATGGCTATCTGCCAAGCGTGCCTGATGCCGGTGCGCGCGGTGTCGTTCTGGCCGCGCTAGCCGTTGAGCGGCTAGAGCGGCCACTCAACGCAACGGACGTACAGACGGAACCACTTGTTTTTTTTGAAGATGCCGCTACTGGTAGATAATCGTATAAGTGGCTACTGCATTGGCTTTGCCCGGCCTAACTGTATCGGCCGTTTGCAGATAACGTGCCCCAAGATAGATGTTCAATGATCGGGTATCCGCTCCCAGTACATCTGGCAGAGGCACATTCTGTGATAAGGCCCTGGGCGTTCCGCTATTATCAAGTAGTTGTACGCCTATGCCGACTGCCGAATCGGGGGCCGCCACCAGACCTAAAATCCCTCTGGGCGCATCAATTGCGGCTGACGCTGGTTCAATGCGCACGCTTACACTGTTCTTTACCACGATACCGGCATTGCTTACCCCCGTTTCAGACGATGCCGGAATTGCCCCGTTGTCGGTGTTGCCGTAATAGCCTGGAAACCCGGGGCAGTCGGTCAAACGGATCACGAAATCGATTTTTGGCGTGCCAGAACCTATTCCCTTCAGGGCGGAGGTGCCATGCCGGCCCATCGGCACATTCACGTTGGGAGTCTTGCAGGTGGCGCCAACGACCTGAATACTCCCGCGCACTCCAATCGATCCGAGAACATAAGCTGGACTGTCGTTGTTGAGAGTCATCGACATTGACAATGACCCCAAGGCATTCGCATCAATCACGCCTCCCTGCACTTCTCCGGTCTTGACGAGGACCATCGCAGCTGCTGACGCGAATGGCAGATCACCGGTGCTACAGCTACCTGCCGGAATATTCTGCCCTGCAGATGCATTGCAACTGTTCGCCACCTGGGGGGCTGCAGTATAACTGCCCATGACGGCGACAACTCCGGGCGGTCCGGCGATCCAGGCGACGCCGATGCCGCGAACACCTGTATCATAGATTTTTCCAGCATACGGCCCCACATTGACATTCGATTTCGCACCCATACCATACGCTCGAAAAGAACGGATTGTCGTCGCTGACGGCACGTCGCAAAGGAACCGAACCATAGATTGGGTCTGGTGAAATTCTTGCATATAGATGCGTGTACCAATGGGCATATCGCGAGGCACAACAAGACTGTTGATTTGAGATGGCATGATGGCCGTTGCGGGACGGTTTGGATTTTCGTATTTGCAATTCACCGCCCCTTGCGATGTCTGTGCCACAAACCATAAAATCATGGTGAAGAGAAATAAACGTATCATTACAGTAATTTTCATGAAATGCCCCTTGGCCGGGTTTGCGCACAATGACAGGCGGGGCGGGTTGTGGGATCATAGTGGCCGCTTATCGCGCGATCCTGGAGAAATTTCGGACTTAGCGTCCCGTCATTGCAAGGCGCTCAAACAATGACAGCACAGCGGATATGACCTTTTTTCAAGGAGATGCCTCTTCATGGTTGCACCTTCTTCAGGCCCTTAACGCCTGGTATATTTTCACTACCAGCCGCTGCCAGTCGCATGTCCGTTTCAGAGGAACACACTGCATTTACCTGGCGCAATTGGTTGCTGTCACCTTGCATGACTGACGCGGGGATGGATAGCGTGCAGCGTTCATGCGCTCTGGCGCCCCATGTCACCGACAATTGGCGGCTGCTTTCTTGCAACCGGGCATACAACTGGCCGTCCTGGCCTACGACTCCGACCGAATGGCCCAACTCGTCGATGACTGTGGCGCCGAATGGCAGTGCACCGCCGGTCTCCAGTTGTACATGGAAGAGCACGGCCCGCCCCTTGCTCGTGCCGTACTTCAGGTACACGACGGCACCTTCGCGGGGTGCCACTTGCTGGCTTGTTTCGAGCATCTCGATGTCCATCGATGTGCCGGCTGGATCAATTGCCACTTCATTCAATTCATAAGGACGTAAATATGGCACGACGGCGTTACCCCTCGCGTCGAGCTTGAGCCCGGGATAGCCGGCTATGCTGGCGCCGGCCGCGCCGGGCGCATGCACGACGGCCATGGTCTCGCCGCTGTAGGGCGACAGCGTGACGCCGCCCGGATGTGCGACCACGCTGCCGCTCATGCTGAGCGAGGCGCTGGTATACCCCTGGCCATGCCCCAACGATCCTCCGAGTAGTGCTTGTCCTCCCGTATAGCGACCACTCACTGTGCTGCTGATGCCGCTGCTCGCATCGCGGTTCACCGATGCGCCATAGCCAAATTGTCGTTCATCGCCAGTGGTACCGCTGAGGGTCGCCATTTGATTGAAACGGCCGTTAGCATTGCGCGCGAGCTGAGTGGACAATTGCGGCGTCGACAGACTATTCTGGCTTCCCAAGGGCATATTGAAGGTCAGCAACAGGCGGTCTTCCATGCCGCCATAGGACATTCTTCCGCGGCTGGCTGCAATGCTGTAGGCAATCCGTCCCACCTGCTTGCTATAGCTGAGCTGATATTGCAAGTCCTGACCCCGGCGGTTCCAGTAATTCTGCGTGTAACCGCTCATGCTCAAATTGCCCCAGTGTCCAAGGCTTTGATCGGCTGTTAACGACAGGCGGTTACGCGGCCTGTCCAGAACGCTCGTGGAATAACCTCGTCGTTCGGCGTTGAGCGATTGCATCGCATTGGTAAAATCCAGAAATCCCCGGGTGGAAAAGCGATACGCCGCCAGGGCAAAATTGCTCCCGGTACTTAAGACATTCTTGTTGTACGACAAGCGCAGACTTTGACCTCTCAAGGTGTCGGCGACAAGCTTCGTATGAGCATGACTGACATCGGCCGATATGGCGCCGATCGGCGTGGCAAAAGCCATGCCGCCCAGGAGAGAGAAATAGTCCGAGCTAGCCTGTACTCCGCCGTAGCCGGTCATGCTGTTGCTTAAGCCATACTGGGCTGTACCTTGCAAGAAATGTGCTTGCTGGCTCAGATAGCTGTTACGTGTGATGCCTGCTGTTGCGCCGAAACGTAGCATTCCTGGACGCAGCAGTTGACTGACGGCCGCATACGGTACAACAAAGTGCTGTTCGCTGCCATCGGCTTCGAAGACCGTGACCGTCAAGTCTCCCCCATAGCCAGTGGCATACAAGTCGTCGATGACAAAGGCTCCAGGCGCGACAGTCGTCTCAAGCAGAATACTGCCCGCCTGGCGAATCGAGACACGCGCATTGGAGCGTGCTACACCGCGCACCACGGGCGCATAGCCGCGCAGAGAATTCGGCAGCATGCGGTCATCGCTGGCCAATTGAACACCGCGGAACGATTGGGTATCGAAGACTTCGCCGCTGGTATGGGCGTCCCCCACGGTCAACTGACTTTGCAATGCAGTGATGTCGCGCCGGCCATAGGTATCCTGTGCCTGATAATGGCTACCGCGATGTGGCTGCCACCTCAGTGCACTCTTGTGGCGGAGACGCCAGCTGCCTAGATTGATGCCCGCATCGAGGCCAAGATACGCGGAATCATATTGGGTGTTGCTGCTTCTGCTGTGATTGCTGTTGAAATTGTAGGCTAGCATGCCTGCGGTGACACCACTGTCCCATACGTCCGGACTCACGTAGCCGCGAGCATTGCGCAGCAACGATATCTGAGGAATACTGATATCGACTTGTTGTGTCTCGGGCACGAAGACGGCCGTGGCACCGTCGATCAGTTTGGCCAAGTCAGTGCATTCCCCTGCAGCGAGAAAGACCAAGGCCTCCGGTGCCAGGCGGGTCAGATCGACACCCAGCAGCTCGAGCAGTTTTCGTGATACGCACACGACCGCATTGCTGCCGTCGGCATTGGCGCGGACGTGGATATCCTGGCGACTTTTTAACTGGCCGTTGAGTGCGACATCGGCGCGGTACACGCCTGGCAAGACTGGATTGCCCTTCTGATAGGCAGCCAGGTTCAGGCTACGCGAACCTTCCGGCAAAAAGGCGCCGTTAAATTCGATCTCATCAGCATAGGCGAGCGGCATGGCCAGCGCACAACAGCTGAGCGCCACGGCTTTGGCCATTTTGCTGACATGTGGGCGCACGCCCACGCGATCCTGCGGCAGCAGGTTGCAATGGAAATAAAAATACGCATTCATCAAGATATACCTCAGGGCTCGGACCGAACGGCCGGTACAGACAGCGGGCGCCGGGTCGGTACTTGAGCGCCATAATCATTGATGGCACTAAAATCAACCTGTGCATCGGCACCCGGCGAGGACTTCAGCGTTGGCAGTGCAAATTGTTTCGTTTCACCCGGCGCTACCATGCCATCCTCGCTGTCGTTGCGTTGGGCATTGGTCACCAAGCTGACCCCGACTAGGGAAATGTGAAACGCCGATGGGTTATAGGCTTCGAGTGCAAAGCCCGCCCCTTGGGGGAGGTGCACGACACGCCATTGGAGCTGTTCAATAGACTCGCCCGGACTTCCAGGCAGGCCCACGGGGCGATAAAATATCTTGATGCGCGAACGAAATGCCATTTGCAAGGTGTTCGAGTCGCTTTCCTGTAACTTAGGTGGAATTTCCAACACATTCAGCCAAAACACAGACTCCCTCGCTGCTGGCATTGCAGTGCCGATAAACATCAATCGCAAGCTCTGGCCCTTGCCAGGATCGATGCGAGCGAGCGGAGGGGTCAGGACGAAAGGTGCCTTGGACGTGGTGGGAGTAGAGGTGACATCACCGGTATCGATCCATGATTGCACCAGCGCTGGATGGCTGCCTTCATTATTTAGCTTGACCGTGATCTCCTTTTGATTCGCTGGATAAATTTGACGCGTGCCAGTGATGACCACGCTGGCCATCGATGAGGTGGAAAACAGCGAAGCCATACTAAGGATTAGCAGACAGTGCAATGGATGGTGACGAGACATGCGGAAACTCCGGAGTGATGCTGAAAACCCGCCTCGCTGCAGCGAGGTCAGGCTAATCTGGCGTGTGGATTACTGATAGCTGATGGAATAGGTAACGGTGCCCAGTACAGTGCCCGCAGTAGCGACACCAGTCGAAACGTATTGCACCGCATACGGCAAGACAGTATTGCCGGTGGCGTTCTTGGTGATGCGGGTGGTGCCGGTAACCTGGCCAATGTCGCCTGCCTTGATCGCGCTACCGTTATTGGCGTCGATCAATTGCAGCTCAACAAACGTGGCGGTGCCGCTATTTTTTACATTACTGGTCAGCGTATCAACGCCGGCGCCGCCTTCAAAAAATGCAGCGGCGGTGGTGGTGGCGCCGGAGCAGGCGCTCAACGTAATGTTGAAGGGGGTCTGCCCGGCAACAGTGCTGGCGGTTTTCAACATGCTGGCCGACAGTTTTGGCAGCGTTACGGTCGCGGCACTTGGAGCAACTTGACCGTTGACGGTAACGGTGCAGGTGGAGTCCAGCAGTTCGCCAGAAAAATTGATCGTGCCATCAGATGCGTAGGCGGATTGGGTTGCTGCAGCGGCCAACAGAACAGCGAGGATACGGGTGTGGAAATGCATTGAATTACTCCTGAGGGTGAAAGGTAATGCGTCCTGGCTCTTGCAGGAACACAGCTTTTGAAACAGAGCCGAACTGTATGTCAAGGAGATTTTTGTCGGTATCGGACTGCTCTTAAAAACGCGCACCGGCCCGGGGGCACCAAGATAGCAGCATGCGAGCGGTGGATAATGTCAGGCCTGTGACCAGGCCCCATGCAGAGTGGAATTGCAGGGGGCCCTGGTGCCGGCAGTCTTTTCTTCCGATCCTTTGATCACACTGCAATTGGGAAGTCAGTTGACCATGTTGTCAGCCCTGGTCTTACGAGTCCGTCAATAACCCGGCAAGCCAGGTCAAGGCAAGGCGCAACGTGGCATCGGAGGTTTTCGTTTGTCGAACTGGGATATTGCGTTGAAATATCGCCTGATGACTGGCATTCTTCAAGCGACGCCGCATCGTCTACCCGCACCGGATGACGTTCCGGATAGCGTTATCTCGCGATGACGAGGGCGGGGGGTGTTGCTGGGCACTCGCGGAAGCAATTTGTGGCGGGGCAATGGATGGATATCGGATCCAGACGAACCATCGATATAGCGCATAGTCGTGCGAGCGGATTCGCTTTGACCCGGAAATGGCGCTCTGCACGAAGATTAGCATGTCGATACGTCGGAGGAAGGCAGCGGCTTGGCATCACTGCTCAATGTAGCGGCGGCGGGCATTCCTTCATTGTCGTTTGTCTGACGCCATTTCCTGCGCTGCGACATGTGCATCGCATTTAGGCGCAATCCGATTTCTCGAAGGTGAGGTGGTCCCTATACTCGGGTCATCTCAACCTTGTGGAGTACTCCATGATAACCTCCGTGAACATTCAGCCATCCATGATGATGGATGCTGGGTTTCCCGTTCTTGGCGGGCTCGGTCTGCCAGCTGACCAACCGCCGGCGCGGCTTAAAGAAGTGGGGACTTCCTCGGGGCTTCGTCCTTTGCTGCCAAGCGACGCCGATGCGATCCATGCCGTGACCTGTGGTCTTGGATTGCGCATGGTGTATCAACCACAGTACGACCTGACGACGAGGCGTATCGTCAGTGCTGAAGCGCTGCTGCGTTGGCATCATCCACAATACGGTGATGTATCCCCGTCGGTCCTGATTCCCATGGTGAATCGGCTTGGCTTGCACATGTTATTGTTTAATTTTATTGTCACGCGGGTGATCGATGTGTTGTACTGCCAGCGTCACTTTCACCCGCAGATGTCGATCGCCGTCAACGCGTCGATAGAAACGCTTTGCACCCCCGAATTGGCGCCACTGCTGGCGAACCGAATGGCGAGAGCCGGCCTGTCACCAAGGCTGTTGAAAATCGAAATGACCGAGGAGCTCCCCGTGCTTGACGAGCTTCATCTTTCTGCCTGCTTGCATGCACTACGGGCGAAGGGATTTCCTTTGTCGCTGGATGATTTTGGCGCTGGCTCGGCAACCTTGAACTTGCTGGCCAAGATGCCATTTGACGAAGTCAAAATCGACGGTGCCTTTATTCGCGCCATGGATTCGAATCCGCAATCTCGGGCCGTTGTTGCGGCCATCATCGACATGGCGCAGCTGTTGAAGCTCAAGCTGATCGCGGAAGGAATCGAGAGCGAGGCCATGATTGCATCGCTGCTGCGCATGGGTTGCGACACCGGGCAGGGCTATGTACTAAGCCGCCCCATGGAGCGCGATCACTTCCTGAGGCAGCAAATCGGGAACGCCGTGGTCTCAAGACTCAATGTTAAGTGACGTGACCAATGGAGAATAGCGAACAGATGGCAACTTACCTTGCCGGAAGCCGCTCATCCAGGCAACCGGATGAGCGGCGATGCGCCAGCGCATGGTGCCGGTGTCACCAAGGTTCGGGATCAACCCTGTCCAGCTGTGCTGTATTGATCAGCGAGTAGATGGCAGTGGCACGTTTGGCTGGATGGTGGGTATCGGTGAAACAGCCAATGCGGTGGCTGACGATGATGCCGTTTCGGGCGTGCCCAGCGGTTGAGTTACCCAGCCTTTGACGTCGTCATCGCGCACGTCTGCCGGCTCGCCTCATGCAGACTGAAGAATTTGTGGCGCGTGCCTGAGCAGGACTTCATGGATCGCACACAGGGCTTGGAGCCTGTTGAAACCGCCATGCGCAATCGCCTGCGGCACGGCAGGCAGGTTGCCCCAATGGTTTTGTGTGTGAATACCTTTGCGGACAGATGCATCGGAAAGTCACACTGGCGCAGGTAGGTTATCGCCGGGCATCCGCCGTACACCTAGGCTTTTCCCGTTCCCGTATACAAGTACTGGCGCCACCGCATCGAGTTCGTCATCGGCAAAGACGGACATCCTGTCGCTGGATTCCTTGCACTCCATTTCATTTCTCATCAATATGTTGTTTTAGGTATATCAACAGCAGCTTGCGTCCCCGCGCCAGGCGCGACATCACCGTGCCGACCGGGATGCCGACGATGTCCGCGATCTCCTCGTAGGACAAAGCGTCGATCTCCTTCAGCACCAGCACCTCCCTGAAAAGCTGCGGCAGTGCTTCCAGTCCATGATTGATGGTCTCCTTTACATTATGCGCCGCCAGTACGTCTTCAGGATTGGCGCCGACATCATTGCGCGGCATGCCGCATCCGTCCCCACCGTGCCCGTGAATTTCCTCGTCAAAGCCGATGTCATCGTGTTGCGGGCGGCTGTCGCGCAGGGACGTGTAGTAGGTGTTGCGCACGATCGTCAGCAGCCAGGCGGGCGCGCCGTCGCCATCACCATGGTAGCCGTCCATGAAGCGGTAGGTGCGCAGGAACGCTGTCTGCATCAGGTCCTGGGCATCCTGGTTATTGCGCGTGAGCCTTCGCGCCAGGTTGTAGGCGGAATCCAGATGAAGCATGGCAATTTTTTCAAACAACCTGGTTTTATCGATGTCGTTCAAATCAACACCCATCCGCCTGTCGACCGTCTCACTTCATAAGACTCGCTTAGCCTGCCATCTATTCCCGCTGCAGGGACTTAGAGCGCCTAACAAAACGTCGTCCAGAGAAACAAACGGCCCCGAAGCTGGTCAAACCCACCTGACATTGTTTTTGGGAGCCGCACCATGGCTAAAGCCCTTCTTCCTGACGACCTGTGGGCGCTGATTCAGCCATTGCTACCAGCATATCGTCCTTCCCCCAAAGGCGGGCGCCCTCGCATTGACGACCGCGCCGCTTTGACCGGCATCCTGTTCGTCCTCAAGACAGGCTTGCCTTGGGAATATCTTCCCCGTGAACTGGGCAGCGGCAGCGGCATGAGTTGCTGGCGGCGCCTGCATGCATGGCAACAGGCAGGTAGCTGGCAACGCATCCATGACGCCATGCTGCAGCACTTGCGGGAATACGACCAGATTCAGTGGGAACGCGCTAGTGTCGACTCGGCCAGCGTGCCATCCCCCCTCGGCGGACAGCATACCGGCCCCAATCCCACCGACCGCGGCAAGCTCGGTTGCAAGCACCATCTGCTCGTCGATCAACGCGGCCTGCCTCTGGTGGCGAGCATATCAGGAGCTCAGGTACATGATTCCCGCATGCTGGTTCCCCTGCTTGAGGCCGCCCCTTCAGTAGCAGGTCTTGCTTGCCGCCCACGCAAGCGTCCTGCCAAACTGCATGCCGACAAGGCCTATGCTTCGCGCGCCCATCGGGCATAGTTGCGCAGTCGTGGCATCGCTCCACGCATAGTCCGCTATGGCATCGAGTCGCGAACGCCTAGGTAAATGGCGCTGGGTGGTCGAACGCACGCTGGGCTGGCTGCACCGCTTTCGCCGATTACGCATCCGCTACGAGCGCCGTGCCGATATCCATCAGGCATTCCTCTCGCTTGCCTGCATACTCATCTGTTGGAGATACATTCGGCGGTTTTGTTAGGCGTTCTTAATTTGCCAAGCCCCAAAAAAAAACCGCATAGACGGGAATATTTTTACCGCCTCCGGCGTTATGGCATTTGCAGGCCCCGATTGCATCGGGTGCATGCCAGATACCTGCAAATTGATGGGACTTCGACATGACATACCCGTACTTCATCCCTGCCCTGGCCGCGGCCATGCTGATGGCTGCCGGCGGCGAGGCTTCCGCCGACGATGCCGTGCGCGGCCAGGGGCTCTACAAAACCATGTGCATGTCCTGCCACTCGATCGACTACAGCGGCGCGGGACCCGCGCACAAGGGCGAGTTTGGCCGGAAAATTGGCAGCGCCGCCGGCTACAGCTATTCGCCGGCGTGAAGGCGTCCCCCATCGGGTGGGGCGAGAAAACGCCGGTACAGTGGCTGACGAACCCGGAAAAGCTGATCAGAAGACAGCTATGTTTCAGGTTGGCCTGTGGTGTCGGCGCGCTGCTGACGTTAGACACCATCAATGCCCGGGGCGTCAAGGCGGTTGCCGCAAAAGAAAGGATCATCGGTATCCAGGCAAAGAAATTCGTCTACACGCCGAACGAAATCATCCTGAAGAAGGATGAACCCGTCGTGCTGGCGTTCACGGCCATCGATTTCATCCATGGATTTTTCATCCCGGACATGAAAATCCGCGCCGACCTGCTGCCGGGCCAGCTCATGCAAGTGCGGCTGACGCCCGGCAAGGTCGGTGAGTACGCCTTTTATGCGACAATTTTTTGCGGCAGCGGCCACGAGGAGATGAACGGGAAGATCATCGTCACGGCGTAGCTGCCCTGCCCGCGCCGCTCAAACCGCGCGGTGCACCCGCAGGTGCAGGTGGCGGATGGTGGCCGCTGCCAGCATCAGGATAGCGGAAGCCGTGGCCAGCACAACAATAAATGCCTTGTCGAAGGCCGAGCGGGCCAGTTCCGACACTTGCAAGCCCAGTTCGGCCGGCAATTGCTCGGCGGCCAGTAGCGCCGCGTCGAGCGTGTCATGGGCATTCGGCAACAGGCCCGCGCTTTCCGGGATCACCAGGGTGGCGCTGTAGACAGCCGACATGATGGTGCCCAGCACCGTCACGCCGATCACGGCACCCAGTTCAAACGACACTTCCTCGATCGAGGCAGCCATACCGGCTTGCTGGGGAGCCACGTTGAGCATCACGGCGCTCGATGCGGCCGTCATGACGGCGCCCAAGCCCAGGCCCACGATCACCAGGCTGGCCACTTGGGCCGAGACGGCGGCGTCGTGCAGCAGCAGATACGATGCCATGCCGATACCGGACAGCAGCAGCGAACCCCACAGGACCTTGGCCTTATCGGCGCGCGGCAGCATGAGACCCGTCAACGGGCCGGCAAACACGGACGCCAGCGGCAGCGGCAATAGCAGCAAGCCCGCTTCCAGCGGCGACAGTTCACGTACCAGCTGCATGTGCTGGCTCAGTGCCAGTTCCATGCCGATCAGGGCGGCGGACGCCACCATGGCGGCGGCCACGGCGCTGGAAAACGGCAGTTCGCGGAACATGGAGAAGTCGATCAGCGGCTGGGCTTGACGCTTCTGGCGGCGCACGAAGGTCAGCACGAAGAAGGCGCCCACGGCGAACGAGGCGGCGGCCAGCGCATACGACGGCTGCGACTTGCCCAGCTCCTTGATCGCATACACGCCACCAAACAGTCCCATCATGATTTGCAAAGAGCCCACCAGGTCCCACGGCTTGTCGCGGTTACCGGCCCGTTTCGGCAGGACGACCGCAGCCAGTACCAGGGCCAGCAGGACGATGGGCACGTTGATCAGGAAGACGGAACCCCACCAGTAGTACTCCATCAGGAAACCACCGAGCACAGGCCCGAATGCGACGCCGCCGGAGGCAATCGCCGCCCACACGCCGATGGCGAACGAGCGCTCGCGGCTGTCCGTAAAGGTCAGGCGGATGATGGACAGGGTGGCCGGCATCATCAGCGCGGCGCCGATGGCCAGCAGCACGCGGGCAAAGATCAGCCATTCCGGCGTGGGCGAAAACGCGGCGCACAGCGAGGCGATACCGAACACGACCAGGCCGGCAAGGAAAACGGGTTTGTGGCTCAAACGGTCACCGAGGGTGCCGAGGCCGGGCAGCAGACCGGAGACGACCAGCGCGTAGACGTTGATGATCCACAGTTTTTGCGAGGAAGTGGCCTGTAAGTCGCGCGTCAGTGCGGGCAAGGCGGTGTAGAGCACGGAAATGTCGACCACGATCAGGAACAGGGCGCTGGAGACGATGGCCAACGTCAGCCATTTTTTTATTGGATGCATAAACAACTCACGTATTAGTTAACAACTAACGGTTTGAATGAATTTGGTGCTGCGCAAATATTGATGTTCCAGGCTGCCACGGGCCTGGCCTTGTGGGGGGGGGGGGCGGTCGTCAGCTTCGGTCGCCATCCTTGTCATCCACTGCGGCGGACATTGCCGTAGTCACTGCCGCTGCATCGAGCTCGCGCAGCATGACGACGGACACTTGCTTGAAGCCGCGGCCCTGGAAGAATGTCTGCGCCGTCAGGTTGTGCGCGCCGCATTCGAGGAACAAGCGGGCGATGCCGTGGCTATGTAGCTCATCGGCAACCCACTCCACCAGCAAACTGCCGATGCCACTGCCGCGCACGGAGGGCAGCAAGACCAGGTCGTCCAGCGCGGCGAACGATGTCGAGGCGCGCTGACGCGTATCGCTGGAAACGAGGGCCATGCCGACGATGGCCTCGCCCGCAGTAGCGACGGCCAGCAGGGTCGAATCGCCATGCGTCCAGTCATGCGACAGGGCGGCGCGGATTTCGCCACGGATCACCTCAGGCAAGTTCGCGCGCCAGTTGCCGGACGCATCGGCGCGCTCGCCTTGCAGCTCCGAATAGGAGATATAGTCGGCGCTGACGTTATCAAGATACAGCTTGCACAAGGTATCTTCGGCGGTGGCATCGTGACACCAGTTGAAGCTAATGACGGGTGAATTGGCTTGGGCGTTTTTCACGTCGGATCTTGTATTGTTAAAAATATAAAACCATTTTATGTCGCCCCTGGATGGCATTCAAGTTAAAATCCATCTGTAAAACAGATAGATTGATGCCATGCAATGGACTTTGGAACAAATGCGCTACTTTGAAGCGGCCGTCGCGCCCGGTTCTTTCTCGGGCGCGGCGCGCCGGCTGGGCCGTGCCCAATCGGTGGTCAGTACCTCGATCGGCATGCTGGAAGCGGAATTCGGCGTGGAACTGTTCGACCGTTCGCGCCGCAGCGCCGTGCTGACGGAAGCGGGCAAGGTGATGCACCTGGAAGCGTGCGAACTGCTGCGCCAGGCCGAGCGATTGCAGCTGCGCGCCCAGCTGTTGAGCGAAGCGCCCGAAGTGCAGCTGACCCTGGCCCTGGACGAAGCCCTGCCCTATCTGGCCATCAGCACGCTGGTGAATGAGCTGGCGGCGCGCTACCCGGCGCTGGAACTGGTGATGCTCAACGCCACGGCGTCAGAAGTGGCGCAATACGTGGAGCAGCAGCAAGCCGACGTGGCCTTCCACTTCGACCGCGGCCCGATATCTCCCGTACTGGAGCAGCAGCACATCGGCAGCGTGGCGCAAGGCGTATTCGTGGGAAAAGGCTACCCGATGGCGCACGGCCAGGAAGTCACCCGCAACGAACTGACCCGCTATCGCCAACTGATCATGGATTCCGAGCTGAACCGCGAACACGCCTTCAACCCCGCCGTCTGGTTTTCCGACAGTTTCTACAGCATCGCGGAAATGGTCGCCGATGAGCTGGGCTGGGCGATTTTGCCCCTGAACATCGCCAATTACGATAACTACAAAGGGTATTTGCAGGAAGTGCCCTGCCCTGGCGCTGTCTCGCTTGCCAGTGCGGCGCTTGTCGATCCATGGCAAGAAGTTGAGCGAGACGAGTTTGTGGCTGACGACCAGGCTGGCGGAATTGTTGTTGGATGAGCCGCGGGGGTAAACATATTGCGGTGCAGAAAATTTTACCTAGGAAGCACTAATTTATGCGTTTGGCACCGTTTTCTGCGGCGGTCCGACCTGAGACAATATTAGTACCGCCACCGCCCGCCATCGGCCATGCAAAAGAGCTTCCCCGACCTCGAAGACGCCGCCAAGAAAGAACTGACGCGGCGCGACCGCTTCCAGGCCGAAATCGACAGCATGACGGCGCAAGGGCAAGCTGCACAAGCTGATCGATCCGTTCTATCCGAAAGTCGACGGTGCCCGCTGGCCGGGCTGGCGCGCATGCTGCGCATGTACGTTGCCCAGCAGTGCTTTGGTCTGTCGGTCGATGGCATTGAGGAGGCGGTCTACGACAGCCAGCCATCCGCGCTTTCGTTGGTATTGACCTGGGTCGCGAGTCGGCACCGGACGCGACGACCTTGCTGGCATTGCGCGACCTGGTGGCAACAAACGCGCTGGCGCACCAGATCGTCGACACCATCAACGGACACTTGTCTGAGAAAGGATTGATGATGCGTGAAGGCATCATCGCGGACGCCAGGTTGATCGCTACGCCACCGTCGATCAAAAACAAGGATGGCGAGCGAGATGCAGAGTGCACAAGTCGACGAAGAGCAACGACTGGCACTTTGACATGAATGCCCCTATCGGAGTGGATGCCGCGTCAGGCCTGGTGCACACGGTCGTTGGCACGGCCGGCAATGTCGCCGACATGACCCAGGCGCACCCGCTGCTGCACGACGATGAAGTCGCCGCGTTTGGCAATGCCGGCTATCAGGGTGTAGAAAAGCGGCCAGAAAACATTGGCAAACCGGTCACGTAGGATGTGGCCATGAAGCAATCCAAACGCAAGGCGTTGCCAAAATGAAAGCGGGGTCGCCTGACGGAAAAGCTGGAACACCTGAAGGCCAGCGTGCGGGCGAAAGTCGACCATCCGTTCCATGTGGTCACGAATCTGTTTTGTATCTCAGTACCTCAAACTGAGACATCGCCACTGCCGTGCGATGCTGCTGATTGTCGTACAAACCAGACCAGTAAGTTCGCGAGCAACAGGCAGCCACAAATTTGGATCAGTGCGGCCCCTTGCCAGCCATACCGACTCTGGAGATATGGAAACAGAATATGAGCGAAAGGTGCAGTAAACGATAGAGCCGTCGAATATAACGCGATAGCTCGCATGTTCTGCTCCGGCACGATCGACTTCAGGATCAGCGCAAATATACTGATAAGCAGTAGTGCATTTAATGCAAAGCTGGCCAAAAACATCAGCAGCATCAGTATAGGCAGCGGCATTTGCCATCCCATATACAACAGTCCAGCGATTACGCCCGTCAAAGGCAGTGCCATCAATAGTACATTGAAAAATCCAAGTCGGTCACCTAACCATCCGCCCAGTGGCGACAGCAATGAGGAAAGTACGAATAAACTCATCACAGACGTTGCTGTTGATATCGGAAAACTCAAGATTTCGCGCAGGTAAGTGCCAAAGGACCCCTGAAATGCATACGCGCCCAATGACAGAAAAATAGTAGCCACGAGCAGTAGCATGGGCCGCAAGGACCAACATGACGACGCTGCATCGTCGAATAGTGGAGGAAATGTATCGTCCCCCGCGGCAATACTTGTTCGCTTAAACATATGTAGGATTGACAGGAATGAAAATAGCAAGATGGGGATACCCACTGTGCTAACGAAGAACAACCTTGCGTACCATCCCTTGGCATCATATAGCGCTAAGGCGAATTCGTTGCCAAGAATGCCTCCGACGGCAATCGCAAAACCCAGCGTTCCTAGAACGACGCCGTAGTGGCGTGGAAAACGCAGGCTAGCGAGGCTGACCCAGGCACAAAAATGCATATTCCAGCCAATACCGCTTAAGAGTCGCAAACAGATCAACGCTAATGGCGTTTCGACGAAGGCCATAAGCAGGGTAGCGGCGCCCAGCACGCATAATCCCACCAGTAATATCTTTGTGCGAGACAGAGCTAAGGGAAACACTGCCAAGATCACTCCGGCTATCCCCATTCCTAGAAAGAGTGCAAAAGGAAATTGAGGAAGACCCTCGATGCTGTCAGCAAGTCCAAACGGTAACGCTTGCGACGCCAGTTGTGGCATCTTCCAGTCGATCGATTGCACCAACCCCACCATGATGTTCGACAGCAAGATCGTCGAAAACATGCCCACCGCGGCAAATCTATGTTTGATACGTGACATGGTAATCCTAAAAATCGATCCTCCGCATACAGGTCAGCCAGAAATGCAAGCGGAATAAACGCTATGAACGTTTGATGGCGAAGCGGGCCAGCAATTAATAATTTAACACTGCCTAGCTAGTAGGGCGTAGTTTTCTTTGCGCCAACCATACAAAACAAGTGGCCAACAACAAACCTCCGGAAAATTGTAGCAAGATTGCCGATCTCATGCCGACTTGCTCCTGCACAAGTAAGAACAGGGGATGAGCTAGCTGCTCGAACACCGCGACGACAGCAGAAAACAGACCTATCATCCGCATACTCTGCACCGAGGTCACGGACTTTGCTGCTGCTGCGAGGAGATTCACATAGAAAACACCCTGAATACCAAATCCGGCTAGGAGCGTGGGGAGTAATAGCAGGGGAAGTGAGGTCGAATCGCTGGTAAATAACAGGATGCCGACAAGTCCTGTCATGGGGGCGGCAACCAATAGTGTTTTAAAGAAACCAAATTTTCCGCCGAGCCAGCCACCGACCGGCGATAGCAGGGCGCCACCTCCCACCGCTACAGTGACCAGTAACAAAATTGCTTTGAAAGGAAGGCCTTGCATTTCCCGTAAATAGCGTGTGTATCCTATGATGAGACAGTAGCTTGCCGAAGCCATGCACGCGGCAGCCATTGCAAGCAACAGCGGGCCACTTGACCAGGGCGACGTTGCTGGATCGACTACTTCAGGGGACGCAAGGAGGTGCATCCGTGTTTTATTCGCGTGCTTAAATAGAAACAAAATACTGACAAAAAGAGATGCTAGCAATGGCAAGCCACCCAGCACCAGCACCGATAAAAGTTGTTGCCAACCTTGCGAATCATAGATAACCGATGCCAACTTGGTGCCGACGATCAAACCGACGCATGAAATAAAGTTCTGGCACGCTATCAGCATTGCGGGTTGGCGCGGGAAATATCCAACTCCTATGCTAATCCAGGCACAAAAATACATGCAAGATCCAACGCCCGCCAACAAGCGGCACGCAAGCAATTGCAGCGCCGTATTTGTGAAAATTGTTAACAATGTAGCCAGCGCTAGCAACGTCAGTCCAGCTAACAGCATCTTTTTTCGTGATAGTGAAGCGGGAAGGGCCAACAGAATCAGTCCCATGAGACCCGCACCAATACCCAACATGAGATGGGTAATAGGCAAGCTACCCATGCGGTCTGCCAGCTCAAACGGCAAGGTATGTGAGTCCAATGGCAGCATTTTTGCATCGATCAGGTTCAACAGCCCCAACAAGGCATTTGCAAGCAACATGGATGTTGCCATTCCAAAAGCGACGTTTCTATTCTTGTTCATTATTCGCGACATGCTGCCCTTAATATTCATTCAATTATTTTTATCAAAATTCTTTGTGTTCACGCCAGACGTTAACCGTGTTCTGCACTGCATTTTGAATCTGGGCGTCACTGTTCGGCGTGCCGTTACGTAGCAAACTTTCCAGTCCCCCTGCCTGTAGTGCAAGATGAGACCATTGCATTGCCAGTGCTGCACCATGCAAGCGGTGCGCTGCGCGTAACGCAGCTTTATCGTCGCTTAGGATCATGGCCTGTAGCAAGTCGACAATATCTCCTCCGATCTCATTGTGCACCTGCGGCGTTCCAAACATTACCGTGGTCTCAACCGGTAGCAGATTCGGCGCTATTACAATTTCGCACCAGAGTTCGATAATGTTCCGCAATTTGGCTAGGCGGATGGGCTTACTCAATATGCCATCCATGCCCGCTTCAAAACACCGCTCTGCATGCTCTTGGCCGGTCGACGCTGAGATGGCAATGATGGGACAGCGCGCTTGTTCCAACCCGGCTTCCTGTCTGCGCCATTCGGCCGCAAGGCTGTAGCCGTCTACATCCGGCAAGTCGCAATCCATGAGTACAAGGTCATACTCCCGTTGGCTAAAATAATCCAATGCTGTGGCGCCATCCCCCGCCATCACAGTATCGCAGTACAGACTGGAGAGCTGTGCCCGTAATACCGCCTGATTGGCCAATAAATCTTCTACCACGAGGACACTCAGGCGTCTTGTAGGCTCGGGGGACACAATGTTGTTCGCGCAGGGTTGCTCGATGGAGATGGCATGGTCTTGTGCAATGTCCGCAGGCAGCATTAGCGTCACGCGTGTTCCCTGCCCCAGGGTGCTTACAAGGGACAGCGTGCCATGCATTAAATCTGCTAGTTCACGGCATATGACCAGTCCCAGCCCCGTGCCGCCAGATCGCTTGTAGGTGCCCGCCACTTGAGCGAAGGGCTGGAATAGCGCCTTTTGCGCCTGTGGAGCGATGCCAATACCAGTATCACAAACGGCAATCTCCAGTTGTGCAGTGCTCGCTTCTGACGCATGCAGAGTGATTTGTATCGTTACGCCTCCGCTGTCTGTAAACTTGATGGCATTCGATACCAAATTGTGCAGTACCTGGAGCAGCCTGGATTCGTCGAGCATCAGAGCTGGCGGTGTCTGTGGTACAACTACCTCCAGGGTGATACCCTTTTCCCGTGCCCGCAACTGCTGTAGGGCGACTACATCATTAGCAAGTGTGACGACATCGATTGCGTCCAAAGACAGCGTCAGTTGACCGGCTTCTAGCTTCGAGATATCGAGTACGTTATCGAGCAGTTGCAGCAACGTGGTGGCCCCACCGTTTGCCAGATCAACAAAATACCGCTGCTGTACGTCCAGTGACGTGAAGCGTAATAGTTCGACTGCGGCGAGTACCGCATTCATCGGCGAACGGATTTCATGGCTCATGACAGCAAGGAACATGGCTGCCTTACGTTCGCTGCGCACGGCACGTTGATGTTCGCGATAGATTTGAAATGCCAAACCTACGATCATGAAGAGTAAAGCCGCTCCCAAAGTCGCTTCTTCGCTATAGCGTTGCGCGACTAACTGGAAGGGCGACAGCTTTTGCTCTGGTAAGCCAAGCCAGTCCTGCCGTACCAGTCGCACCTTTGTGGGAGCAACACTTGCCAAGATCTTATTTACTATCGATGCAAGCTGCGTATCACTTTCCCGCATTGCTATGCGTACATCGGAAGTCATGGCCACTGGTAACGTGACGAAATGCAGCGCGCTATCGTGTTGGTGTCGTAGATCAGGTAGCAACTGTGCTTCGCTACCAATGGCGACATCAGCGTCACCCTTAGATAGCAGAACCAGTGCCTGCTCCATATTGCGGCTGATGACAATACGTACGTTTTTGAAGCGTTTCTGCAGGACGGGGCGATATAGCTCATCTTCCGCTGCAGGCAGCACAATGGTCTTTGCATCCAGGCTCATGCCATCAACACCGGCGAGCTCCCTGGCAGTGGTGGCAACAATGGTCTGGACAGAAAAGTATGGTGTGCTATAGCGAATTCCCGCCCGCGGCGCCGGCATTCCAATGCTGCGTACCAGAGGAACGAGATCAACATCCTTGTCTTGCAACTGAGAAAGGCCGTTATCCGTACTGTTTAACGTGATCACCTCGAATTTCAGACCACTTTGGTGCCTCAATAGTTTTATATACTCAGGTCCAATACCCATCCAGGCGCCGCCGCGCCGCTTAAAACTAAATGGCTCCTGATTTGGCATCAGCCCCAATTTTAATAGTGGATGCGCGCGCGTCCAGGCTAGTTCATCCTTGCTGAATAAATTAACATCGATCTGACCTTGCGCAGCGCAACAGTATACAGCCAGCAGAACGGCCCCTAGGCTAAAAAGCCAGACTTTCATGACTCGCCTATGGTATGCCTAATCTTGAACAGCTCGTTGTTGGAGGTCACGCCCAGTTTGCGAAAGGCGCTAGCCTTCTGTGAGCTGATCGTCTTGATACTACGCTTGAATTTCTCCGCAATTTCCGTTACGGTCATGCCATGCAAATAGCAACGGATGACTTCGCGCTCGCGTGCCGATAACGCTGCACCGAGAAGCGTCTCGGCATCGCTCGTGTCTGTGTCAGCATGGTGGGTGATTGTGGCTTCCGCGACTCGGTACGACATGTCGGCACTGAGATACACGGCACCAGACGCGACTGTTCGCAATGCCTTGATCAACTCCACCATTTCATCGCCCTTTCCGACGAAGCCGCGTGCACCAACGCGTAATGCCAGTGCGACCGTCGCTGGCTCATGGTGCGTGGACAGGATTAAAATTGGGCAGTCGGGAAATTTTACCCGCAGCGCACGGATGAGTGACACACCGTCGAGTTCATTGGGACTCAATGCATAATCGAGCAACAGAATGTCAGCCGGAGTTACCTGCAAACCCGCGATTAGTTCGCGACTGGTGCTGTAGGCACCCACCACCTCAATATCGTGCTCTGTTGAAAAACGGTTGACAAGACCGTGGCGTACTACCGCATGGTCATCAAGCAAGGCGATACGTAAGCGTTTCATAGGTATTTGTAGCAGCGATATGCTAGGTATAGGTAGGGGAAATGGCGACTACTCAAATTATTCCTATTTGTACCACCGTAGGCTGTACAGATGTGACTAATTAACAAAAAATGCCCCAACAAAACAATAAAATTATGTGTGTTGCTTTTCTATGCATCCATTTTCCTTGCCGGATTTACATTTTTTATGGTTGCCAAAATAATCGCTTTCAATGCCGAAGTCGGTTTGTTCATTACTCCGCAACCGGCTCGTTGCGTTGCACGTGTGCGAAAAAATCCCGAATCTCCATCGGTCGTGCTAGCGCATAACCTTGCCCGATGTCGCATCTCAGATCGAGCAAAGGAGCAATACTAGACTCTTCTTCAATCCCTTCGACTATCAATGTCAGGTTCATCAATCGTGCAAGGGACACTGTCGCGGCAAGAACAATTCGCGCAGCTGGGTTCGTCTCGATATCGCGTACGAGCGAACCGTCAATTTTGATCTCGTCGAATGGTATTTTCGTCAGTAGATTCAGTGAGGCACTACCTTGTCCAAAGTCATCAAGGGAAACCAAGAACCCTTTGCTGCGCAGCGATTGGACGGACGCAGCTAAGTCGAGTTCGTTGGCTGATGCCAGGTCGCCAGTCAGCTCAATTTTCAGCAACGCTGGCGGTAGCCCCGCCCGCTGCATTTTTTCCGCTAATCGCTCCGGAAGGCCCGGCGTAGACACAGTTTCGGCTGATGCATTCAGGGCAATCGACAGGGCGGCCTGGTGTGATTTCAGAGAAAGCAGCACATCGATGACACGCGCTTCGATAAAACTAAAAAGTAACAAATGCAAGCCAAGCCGGTTTACCATCGGAATGAGAACGGATGGCGGCACCTCGCCATATGTCGGATGATGCCATCGCAAAAGTGCCTCTGCACCAACGACACATCGTGTTTGCAGATCATATTGTGGTTGCAGCATGACACGAAGATTTCTTCCTGTCGTTAGCGCTTCAATTACATCGGACTCAGAGGGCGCTTCTGGCGTGATGTTGGAAGGCCTATTTTTATTGACTGACCTGGCAAGTAGTAGCTTTTCTACGGCCTCGGTAAATGCAACCTTGCCTTCGCCGAAAACCATTTCTACACTGACCCCCGCTTGATGCGCTAAACGGACAAGCGACATGAGCGCGGCAGCATCGACCAGGCCGATCCGAGGTCCTTCTGTTTTGCTGAAGGTCTTACTTTTGACTCTTGGCTTGCTATCAACCAAATCCGACAGCCCGACCCACAGGATAGGTGGAATACGTTCGAGGCGTTTCGTCAAGCCCATGGAACGGAGCAAGCTTGGTACCATTAATCCACCATGATCAACATCGGCAACGATCAGATCGACGCTGCCTTCCTGCAGTCGGGCCGCTGCCATGGCCAACGAAGGCACATTGTCACGTTTCGTCAGATTAGCGGCATCCAGTGCAGCTCCCAGCCGGCGCGCATTGTCCGGATTGGATGTCAACGTCATCACGCGCAGGGCGTGGAATTGGCTAGCCATGGATGGCCTAATGAGTTTCACTACGCTGTTTCCTTAGATTGAAAATATGGCGATATCAAATTGCCTCACGCATTGAGACAAGGTCAAATACATGGCTCATCGATAGCGGCATGTCCGGCATCGATCAAAGAATTGCTTATGACATGACTAGTCCGGGATGCCAAAACGCCGTCGATGGTCGCCCATGCACGCTCGCAGTTCGTAAATATTCAGTCCGCTCACTTCATGCATGCGTATCAAGGTGCTCGCGCTCACATTGCGCCCACCATGCCTGATTTTGGAAAGGATTGGAGGGGAAACGTCCAAGGCCCGGGCCAGCGCGGCATCATTTTTAAGCCCCAGAATGTCGATCAGCCCGTCAAGTAGGTCCGCGTTTCTGAGTGTGGCCCCTATACCGCCATCTCGCACGGTCCGGCGATTGCGCAGCCCTATTACTTTTTTTGGCATTGATTGTGTTTGCTGTGTCATTGCTGCATCTTTCGAAGAATAGTTGCGCCATGGAACGCGCACTGTAAGTGGTATTGGTTGCCTTCTTTGGCTAACACTACATGGTGAAATGCGTTGATAAAAATTCTTGATCTATCAAGCTCAGCTTGTACACTTCGGCCGCACATAGGTATCCAGCGGCTCAAGAACGGACGAACTGAGGCAACAATGTCCTCCCGTGAACGACACAGTTGAGAAAGGGAAGTGTAGTCAGACTGTGTTCTGACTGAAATCAGACCACTCCTAAAATTGGCAGTGACGGTGTAAATAGGCAGCGCCAATATGCGATCAGCATATTTGGACGAGGCTTGCTGTTCCGCTGTCCAACGCCTTCACTCAAACGGCTGGAGCAATGCGATTGCTCAAGGGGCTCACGTCATTCTTGCTCCACGCTATGTGGAAGTACACAGTCCGCGCGCTCGATGCCGGCATTGGCTTGCTGATACAGGGAATGCCAGCGCTACTTCCGATCTGTGGTCATGCTCTAGCGTATCGCAGCAATTTTCGATAGCACCAGGTAAGCTGCTTGTGTCTGGGACGCTTCCAGCAGCAGGGTCAGCTCGCTGAAGGTACAGATGATGTTGGTCAGATTGATACGCTCCCAGGCCAAACGCCGCAATATGGCGTGATAAATGCCTGGGGTGTAGCAAGTGTCTTGTGCAAGGTGCAGCGTGACCGCTGAGACGCGATGTATGCGTGCCACTTCCTGCTCGTCGATGAACATCTCATCCACTGTGGACTGCAGAGTCCTGCTGCAGATCACCATCACTTCGTTCACCCCGTGCGTGATCGTGATGAAAGTTCCACGCTCCGGCTGAGGTAATTCCAGCAATCGACGCTGGCAAGCATAAGTCTGGTCGGAGTAGCGGTAGGTAAACACAACTAAATCGCTACGCATGCTGAGTGCGCTAGTGCGCTGCTCAAGAACGGTTTCCTCCGAATGCTGCTGGGGAATCCGCTCGGCGACTCGGCATAACGCGGTGACAACGGCACCTTTACTGACCGGCTTCCATAGCGCTTTTTCTAACTGCGGCTGAAGTTGACGCGCCAGCTCGGAAAGATTGAGCAATCCGCGAGCCAGTCCCTCGCTCAGGAAAGCCGATTCCATCACCATTTGTTCAACTTTGGTCGTTATAGAAAGCATAGTGCAAATGGTCCTCCCCTCGGTAGGGTTATCAACTTTGGCCTATCTTAAAAAAAGATCGAATTTCACCATCGGCGACGCCGTTGGAGGCGGCCGAGAGACTGTAGAAAGTGACCTTGGCAGAGTGGCGCGCGAATCGACGTGCGCTATGTGGTTGGACATGGCGCCAGTAGTGTTTGAGATAAAACACTACTGAAAAACACGCCAGTAAAAAGAATGAATACCATGAAATACTCCCGATTTTTTCCTGATGCGCGGAGAAGAATGCGGTCTTTGCCGCCTGCGCTCTTTTTGCTGATCTAGGCTTGAAAAAACACCAATCAAGTGCCCAGTGTAGAACGCAATATTGGGAAAGTGCAACAGCGTTTTATATGAAAACGTCCGAAACACAACACTTGTTTATTGCAGGGAACTTTATTGATCTTAGGTGCGAGGATAGGGAAATGCTCTGCAAAAAAACGAATGGTTCATTCAAAACATTTTTTACATTTCCGACGCATTCTTACATTTTTTTGACTTGCCCCTTGGCACGGGAGTAGCGGCTGCCGCGCGTGCTGCAGATCCCCGTCAACGAAAAACAGGGGCTGAGGTTCGCGCGCGGCCTGCGCTCCATCCTGCGCCACGACCGCGACAAGATCGTGATCGGTAAAATCTGCGAAGACGAAACGGCGCAGATCACCGTGCTTTGGTTGACATGAAACGGATGCTCGACTTTCGCCCGCACACTAGCCTTCAACTGCTCCAGTTTCTCGACCAGATGCCCCAGTTTATTCTTGGGCAACGCCGTGTTGTCATCCTGGTGGCACATCAGCGTTACTGCGAAGCCAACATGTTTCCGGCGACGGCACATGACTGGGTTCGGACCCAAACCGATCGCCTTAGCGACGAAAACAAAAGCACCGGTGGCCGAAAAGGACTTTGATTTTAGGCCCATTCCGATTCCCCCACATCACAGCCGTCCGCATACTGCAACCAGATAACCTTGGGGAAATACCATGTTGAGCACCGCACCATCAAAAACATTCTTCACGGCGAACGGCCTCAGTGACGCCCCCAGCAGTGCGATGCCAGACAGTCAGCCAGCGCGCCCTGAACAGGGGTTTACTTCCACTAAAAGCCTTTCCGCGCTGCCAACCGACGCTGATGTCATCCACGCAATTACATCGGGCGCTGGTCTGCGCCTGATGTATCAGCCACAATACGACTTGCATAGCATGCGCATGACCGGCGCCGAGGCACAACTATGCTGGCGACATTCAGTCAATGGCGATGTGCCTTTGTCAGTGCTGGCGCCGATGGCGCATCGGCTAGGCCTGCATATGCTGCTATTCAACTTTATCGTCACGCAAGCCATTGATGTCCTGTCGCACCTGCGTCGCCTCAACGAGAATGTATCGCTACGTGTGCATGTGCCGGCCTGCACAATCTGCGAGCCCGGCATCGCGATATTCCTGTCGAACAGAATGTCGCGGGCGGGTCTGCCGCCACGGATGCTGACAATCGACGTGCGCGAGGATTTGGTGGCATTCGATGCACCTCGTCTGCTGGCCTGCCTCGGTACGCTGCGAACGAAAGGCATTCCATTGTCGCTGAATGTATCCGTTGTCAGTCCGGCAGTCCTGAACGTGCTATCCACAATGCTGTTCGATGAAGTCAGAATCGACGCTGGACTTATACATGCTGAGGAACATGCCAGCGTCCGTGCCATGGCCTCGCGGTTCAAATTGAAACTGCATACGCAAGGCATCGATAATGACGCCATGATGGCACCATTGCGCCGCATGGGCTGCGGCACAGGTCAGGGCCAGGCATTGAGTTGCCCCTTGGAGCGCGAGGACTTTCTTAACGGCAAAATGAGCAAGTTTGCTCTTTAGTCCGCTCCCCTGCCTGACTGCTTCCCCATTTCAGGCCGAGCCAGGATTGCTCCGCAGGACCGCCTCCGTTTCAGGCGACAGTCGCCGACCTTCTACCTGTGCAGCTTACTACCGCATTTTCTGGCCAGGTAGGACGTTGTTGTTTTTAAAATTTAACACCTCCCTTTAGGATCAGTCCTATTTTTAGGGCATTGCACATCTTATACCTTTGAATTCGTCATTGGGAAAATCGCAATATTCCCAATGACGCCAGTCGCTTACTTACCAGATGCCACCGCTGTTATTACGGGGATGCCGTCTGACTAAGCGACTGGTTTTGTTATGGATTAAAACAACAATGATTTCTACATAACCAAGGGGCAATGCAATGCGACTAAACGAAAAAAAAATCGTCATACTGGTGCGCCTGGCGCTAGCGACAGCGGCCGGCTTCAGCATGACCGGACAAGCACATGCACAGCAGACAAATCCAGGCAATTCAGCTATTAGCACGGATAAACAAGAGGAGACAGCGGAAACGGCTTCCGTAAAAAAGGTTTATGTCACCGGCTCGAACGTGCGGCGCATTGAACTCGAATCGGCCTCGCCGGTGCAAATCATCACGCGTGAAGAAATGACACGCGGCGGTGCCACCTCCCTCAATGAAGTACTGCGCGGCATTTCCGCCAACGTGGGCGGCGTCAATGAAAACAATACCAACGGCTTCACGGCAGGTGCCGCCGGCCTGAACTTGCGCGGCATAGGCAGTCAGGCTACGCTCATGCTGATCAATGGCCGTCGTCTTGCTGCGTATGCGCAACCAGAATTTCAGACCACCTTCGTCGACCTGAACTCCATCCCCGTCGGCGCGGTGGAACGTATTGAAATCCTGAAGGACGGCGCCTCGGCAATCTACGGCTCCGAAGCGATGGCCGGTGTGATCAACATTATCTTGCGCAGCAGCTTTGAAGGTCTGGAGCTCAGTGGCTCGCTGGGCCAGTCCAGCCGCGGCGATGGCGAAACGCAGCGCGCCAGCATTAGCGTCGGCAAAGGCAGCCTGGTTAAGGATCACTTCAACGCCTATGCCACGCTGGACGTGCGTTCGCGCAAGGAAGCTTTTTTGCACAAGCGCGACGCTTATATGGGCACGGAAGATCTGCGCACATGGGGCTACAAGGATAATCGCACGCTATACACCTACCCTGGCAATATTTTCTGGAATGACAAGGCCACAGGCCGCCTGGTGTCGCGCACCCTGGACAGCACATGCCCCGCAGACCGCCTAGTTTCGGCCTCGGCTATATTGGACAAGACCGCGATGGGTCAGGCCTGCGTCTTTGACAATCTTCAGGACAGCACTATCAATGCGGGCGGCAAGACTGATCGTATCGGGCTTACCAGCAAGATTACCTGGCAGCTCAATGCCAGCACCACGGTATTTGGCGAACTCATGCTTAACCGCAATACCGCCACGGTGACTGGTCTGCCCCATTGGCTGGCCGGTCAAAATGATCAGATCACCGGAGCCTTGCCCATTAGCCACCCGCAGTATCCGAAAGATTTGATTGGTACTGATGGAAAAACCTTGGCTGGCGGAAATGGTACGGTACGCGTGCGCGCCTCGCTGCGCGACTTTCCAGGGCAAGGCATGAAGAATACGACCGATTTTAGCCGATACCTGGCTGGCATCAAGGGCGATTACAAAAATTGGGACTGGGAAACCGCGCTGCTTGTCACCGGCAGCAAGGTGCAATCCCACAACAGTAGCGCCATCCTGAAAACACCATTTATTAACGCCTACAACAATGGCAGCTTTATTTTGGGCGGTGGCAAGGCCAACGAAGCGCTGTATAACAGTATCACTGCCAGCGCCGACGGTGCATTCAAATCCAGCCTGGCGCAAATTGATGCCAAGGTCTCCGGCGAATTGTTTAGCCTGCCCGCCGGTGCCGTGGGCATGGCCCTGGGTGCCGAGTATCGGCGTGAATCCCTGACGACTTCGCCTGACCCACGCTCTATTGCCGGCGCACTCTACCATCAAGCGCAATCGCCGCCAGGGATCTCGAACAGCCGCAATATCGCTTCAATATATGGCGAGTTTACCATCCCCCTCATGAAGAACGTGGAGGCGAACCTCGCGGCGCGGCATGACCGTTATTCGGACTACGGCAGTTCGACAACGCCGAAGCTGGGCTTGAAATGGTCCGTGACTCCCGCCTTCTTATTGCGTGCTACCTATTCGGAGGGTTTTCGTGCACCAACATTGGTGGAAAACTCCACCGACATACGCAATGCCTACGTGCAGTTCAGGGACCCCGCCCGCTGCAATGCCAGCTATACCTTGGGCTGCAGCAGCCAAAGCGTATATCAAAGCGGCGCCAACAAGGATCTCAAGCCGGAGACCGCCAAGAACATGACCCTGGGGTTGGCGTGGGAACCCAGTACTTCCTTCCTGACCACGCTTGATGTATGGCAAATTCAACGCGATAGTGAAATTTCCACCTTGAGTCTGTCGAAGGTTCTCGAGAACCCATCGCGTTACGCCAACAACCCTGCCGTCAATATCACGCGCGCGGCGCTCACGCCAGCGGACCAGGTGGCCGGCGCAACTGCGGGCGAAGTGACTTCCATCATGATGCTGCTGACAAACGTGGCAGTGACAAAAGTGCGCGGTCTGGATTTGAAAATGGTCGGCCGCGTTAATCTCGGCGAGTATGGTACTTTGCATCCGCAGTTGAACCTCAGCCATACACAGTCTTACCAGTTTGCCCCGACGGCGGAGGAAAAGCTGATTCAGTTTGCCGGTACGCGCGGCCTGCCCACAGTTCAAGGCAATCTCGGCATCGCGTGGAGAAAAGCCGCCTACCATTTGTCGGCCGATGTCGAGTATGTCGGCAAGATGTCTTCTTTCGGAGACCGAACCGAACCGTGTGCACTGGCGACAGAAGGCTATCCCGCTCTATGCAAGGGTATTTCTTCCTTTACCGTGTTCAACCTGGGCGGCGGCTATTCCGGCTTCAAGAACACCAAGCTGAGCTTTGCAATTCGGAACGCATTTGACCGCAAACCACCATTCCATCCGAATTTTGGCAATAACTTCCTTGCCGGCCTGCATAGCTCGATGGGGCGCTACTTCCAGTTGACTGCCGACTACAGCTTCAAATAACGCTGCTCAGGCAGGACCGCCGGAACGTTCAGCGCGGCTTGCACCCTATTGGGGGTTTGGCTGGTACGCCGGCCAGACCCTTGTCCCTTCATGATGGAGATGCCAATTGAAAACCTGTTTTGTTCCCACACTACTTACCCTGCTACTCGCCAGCGGCGGTCTGTATGCCACTGCCGCCCGAGCTGACGCATCGATTCCCATCGCAGATTTCTTCAAGCGTTCTGAATTCAACGGACGCCCCGTGTTGTCGCCGGATGGCCAGAATCTTGCCGTGCTCACGCCGCGCAACGGTCGCTTTGTGCTGGCTATCATCAACCTCGCGACACGCGCTTCCACGGTGGTCGCTTCCGACCCTGACTGGGATGTTGCAGGCCCGCAATGGGTGAATAATCAGCGCCTCGTATTTAGCATCAGCAAAGGCAGTGATGAGGTCATGGAAAACCAGACGGGCGGCGGCTTGTTTGCCGTCAATCGCGACGGCAGCGCTTTCCGTATCCTGGTGGCCAGCATCAAGGATGCCATCAGCACGGGCATCCCTTACAAGCCTGTGCAAGTGCTAAAGCGGGTTGGCGATGACAGCAATGATTTAATTATCGCGAATAATGAACGCGGCCGCGGTGCCAAACTGGGCGCCAGTGACGTGTTTCGCGTTGATACCACCACCGGACGCAGAACGCTGCTGACGTTTAACAATCCGGGCGCTGTCAGCGGCTGGCTGCTCGATCACGCAAATGTGATCCGCGTAGCATCGGCCAACACCGTCGAAGAAGGTAGCAAGCGCATCAAACAGACCGTGTACTATCGCGACGAAGAAAAAGCGCCCTGGACGCCGATTTACCAGGCTTACGCTGACGAGGGTAAAGTAATGAATCCGCTGGGCTTTGATTTTGATAACAAAACCCTGTTTGTCGCTGGCCGCTTCAACGGCCGTGACAAGGCCGGCATCCATATCTGGAATCTTGCCAACAATAGCCCCGGCGAATTGATTGCCGAAGATGCGCATGCCGATATTGACGACGGCTTGCTGTTTGACGAGGCACGCAAGAAAATCATCGGGGTATCGGTAGATGGCATGAAGCCGACAATGCATTACTTTGATGCGGAATATGCCCGCCTGCAAGCATCGCTGAACGCCAGCCTGCCCAACGAGGAAGTGCGCTTTCAGTGGCGCGGCGAACATGCGGTGGTCAGCACCATCGGAGTCAATAATGCCGGCAAGATCTATCTGTATGATACGCGCAAAAAAACGCTGGAGTCGTTGTACAGCGTGAAGCCGATTCTGGATGGCAAGCAGCTTTCGGAGCAAAAAGTGACCTCCTACCAGGCGCGCGATGGATTAACCATACCGGCCTATCTGACCTTGCCGCCAGATCGCGCACCCAAAGCCTTGCCGCTGGTGGCCTACATTCATGGCGGACCACACGCGCGCGACGACTTTGGCTACGACCCCACGACCCAGATGTTGGCCTCGCGCGGCTACGCCGTGTTCCAGCCGCAGTTTCGCATGTCGACGGGTTTTGGCTGGAAGCATCACGTCGCGGGCTGGAAACAATGGGGGTTGGCCATGCAAGACGATATCACGGACGGTATCGAGGATCTGGTGAAGCAAGGCATCGTTGACCGCAACCGCGTGTGCATCATCGGCGCCAGTTACGGCGGTTACGCCACCATGTATGGACTGGTGAAAACTCCGGAATTATACAAATGCGGTATCAACTGGGTAGGCGTTACGGATGTCAAGATGTTGTTTACCGTCAACTGGTCCGATATGTCCGGACCCTATATGGACGATCTTGGCGCCAAAATGCACGGCGATCCGAAGACCGACGAGGCGTATTTTCAACGGGTCTCGGCCATCGGCAATGCCGCTAAAATCAAGGCACCCGTCCTGATGGCTTACGGTAGCGAGGACCTACGCGTGCCCCTGATCCACGGCGAAAGAATGCGGGATCAGTTGCGCAGGCAGGGTAATATCGTTGAGTGGATGGTGATGACGGGTGAAGGTCACGGCTGGTCCAAGGAAAGCAACAACATACTGTGGGGCGAGACGATGTACCGCTTTATTGATCGCTATATCGGTCCTGCCGCGTTACCTTGATCCACTTTATTGTCACTTATCAACATGGCCCGCACCAGGAGCGGGCCATTCTTCAAGCCGACTATGGCTCATCAGGGGGGGGCATGTACGCGTTGCGGGCCTCGCCGTAACCGCCTTGTTTTACCCATTAACATAGTAGTGTCAGAAGTACATCCCCGTGCCCCCCGGCTGCGTTAAGCCTTCCGTTTTAAGATCAGTCTGATTGTTCCCGATGGCTCTGAAATATATATTCTAGTCAAGAAAATATGTTGCGCTATCAAGCGCCTTCATTGCACGGATACGAGAACTTAGCGCGCCCATTTGCGTCCGCAATGCCCTCCAACGTACATGCCCAATAACCATACGCCCACTGCCAACGCGCATCGCTGGGCGAACAGCCAGGATTGAACTTCACCGTGAATGTAACGTTATCA
Organism: Janthinobacterium lividum; assembly: GCF_034424625.1. Classification (NCBI taxonomy): domain Bacteria; kingdom Pseudomonadati; phylum Pseudomonadota; class Betaproteobacteria; order Burkholderiales; family Oxalobacteraceae; genus Janthinobacterium; species Janthinobacterium lividum. Next base: position 122,136 of record NZ_CP139977.1, read on the forward strand.
CCACGACAGGCCGCGACGTGCCATGTTCGCCAACATTTCCGCTTCCGTACCGCCGCGACACTGCTCATCATGCTGGTGGCGCTGCCCACCTTTGCCACAACGAACGATACGCAGGAAAACAATCTTGAGGCATTGGTCGCGATGGCATTGCAGCAGCATCCAGCCATTCTTGCCGAGCGGGCGATGGGCAACGCAGCCCAGGAAGATCTGCACGCTGCCCAGTTGCAACGTTACCCCTCCTTGTCCATGCAATCGGACACTTCCGGCACGTCCCCTAGCGTCATCAGCGCAAGATATACCGTATGGGATGGCGGGCGCACCGAGGCGGGCATCCGCGCCGCGCGCAGCAATACCCTGGTGCGCGGTGCGCAGATGCAGGAAATTGAGCAGCAGCTGGCCTTGCGCGTCATCGACGCCTGGCAAGGGCTGCAACAGGCGCATGGACGGATGCAGGTCATTGCCGCCACGCAGCAAAAATACAGCCAGTTCTTTGCATTGATGCAGCGCCGCGTCAAGGCATTGGTATCGCCAGCGATCGAACTCGAACTGGTCGCCGCCCGCAACTCCCAGATCACTGTGGAAATGGTGCAGGCGGAGGGCGCGGCGCGTGCCGCCCAAAACCGACTCAACGTGCTGCTTGGTCAGGCATACGCGGCCGACTATTTGTTGGGTCCGCTCAATCAGCAAGAGCAAGTGGCGCGCATCGAAACGGATCTGGCGCGCACAGGTTCGCCGTTGGCGGCCGAGGCGGTGGATCATTTGCCATCCGTTATCAAGGCGCGCTTTCAGGCACAGGTGGCCAAAGAACAGGCCAATGCCGAGCGGGCTGGCCGCCTCCCTGAAGCCTATGTGGTCCTGCAAAAGCAAATCGGCAACGCCAACACGCTTAATCCGCAGACCAAAAGCGTGTTTTTTGGCTTGCAATATGCGCCCGGCGCCGGCTTTTCTTCGTCCGCCAGGAGCCGTAGTGCAGATTCCCGCGCTGAGAGCGCCGCCCAAGGCGTCGACCAGGCTGAGAGAGACGCCCGCGACACCATGCAACAGGAAATAGTAGAACTGGGCAACAGCCGCGGCCGGATTATCGCGCTGGAACAATCGTTTACCTCGACCCAGCTGATCATGGAATCGTATCAGCGCCAGTTCGTCGCCAGCCGTCGCAGTTGGCAAGAGGTGCTCAACGCGGCGCGCGAAAACCACGATGTCGGTATCAATCTGGCCGATACGCGTGCCAGCGTGGTCGGCAGCGCCTATCGCTTGCGTGTGCGCATGAATGATCCATTTTGGCAATCCTCACTGAAAAAGAAAGCTTCACAATGAATGCAAGGTCGACATTAGAGGCTGCATTGCAGAACCTCGCACAGCAACAAGGGGCAAGCATGGATGCTCTTCAGCTGAAAGCTTGCCTTGCAAGCAGCAAGGGCGACAGCATAGCCGGGCTGCGCGCTACCTGCAGCGCCCTGGGCATACCCGCCCCGATACCGATGAATCTGCCTGATCGCGCAAGGCTGCCGCTGCTTGCCCTGCATGAGCAGCATGGCTGGGGCGTGATCATCGATATGGATACGCGGGGAGCTTGGCAAGTTACCTTCGCCGCCGGCACCTTGGCTATCGGCAGCGACGAGCTGCGCAAGCGCGTGATGGCCGTCAACACGCATGCCCTCCCGGCAACGGGCACCGGCTTTCACTTCACATTGCAACAGGCCTTGCGGCAATACCGTGGCGTGCTGGTCGAGGCGGCGCTGGCGACGGTCTTCATCGGCATGCTCACGCTGTGTATCTCGCTGTTTTCCATGCAGGTGTACGATCGCGTGATCCCGACGCGCAGCAACGCAACCTTGATTATCCTGGGTGGTGGCGTCACGCTTGCCATCTTTTTGGAATTGCTGATGAAACTGGCGCGTTCACGCATCATGGACAGCGTCGCCATCGGCATGGACAGCCGTCTGTCACGCGATATCTTTCAACGCCTGCTGAGCGTGCGTATCGATCAGATGCCCGGCTCGGTCGGCAGTCTGGCCGGTCAAATCCGTGGTTACGAAAATGTGCGTTCCTTCTACACCGCCAGCACCTTGTTTACCTTGGTGGATTTCCCGCTGGCCCTGCTCTTCACGCTGATCATCGGCATGCTGGGCAGCCCGCTGGCGGCACTGGTGCCACTGTTGTATGGCGTCATCGCCGTGCTGAGCGGCATAGTGGCGCGGCGGCGCATCGACAAACTGGCAATGGAGGGCGCTCAAAGCGCCAATCTGAAGACGGGCCTGCTGGTGGAAACCGTGGAAGGCGCGGAAACCATCAAGGCTGGCGCCGGCAGCTGGAAGATGCTGTCGCGCTGGATCAACGTCACCGCCGACAGCATCCGCAACGACGTGCGCATGCGCCATGTCACCGAAAATCTCGCCTACATAGCCGCGACGCTGCAACAATTAAGCTATGCCAGCCTGGTTGCCCTTGGCGCCTGGCTAGTGATGCGCGGCGAGATGACCATGGGTTCCGTGATTGCCATGTCGATCTTGAGCGGACGCATCATGGCACCTGTGCTGGCCCTGCCGGGCCTGATTGTGCAACATTCCCATGCCAAGGCGGCTGAGAAATCGCTGGAACGGCTGTACGACCTGAAAGCCGACAACGATGGCATAGAGCGGCCCCTGCTTCCGCCGTACTTGCGCGGCCATTTCGTGCTCGATGAGGTGCGCTTTAACTATCCTGGCAGCCCACATGGCCTGCAGATTGGCAAACTTAACATTATGCCGGGCGAACGCATCGGCATCATGGGCCAGATTGGCGCTGGCAAATCCACTTTGCTGCGCATGTTGGCCGGCTTATACACGCCCCAGGCAGGCAGTGTTTTGCTCGATGGTTTGAATCTGGCCCACATCAACCGCCAGGTTGTCACCGAGCATATCGGCTATCTGCAACAGGAGCACCGCCTGTTCATGGGCACCTTGCGCGACAACCTGCTGATCGGCCTGGCCGACCCGGGCGACGCCGCGATCCATGCGGCCATGCAGCGCAGCGGCCTGTCTAACGTGGTAGCACGCCATCCCAAGGGGCTGGACTTGCCCATCATGGAAGGCGGCAAGGGCCTGTCGGGCGGGCAGCGCCAACTGCTGGCATTTACCCGCCTGCTGCTGGCGGCGCCCGGCATCCTGCTGCTGGACGAACCAACCGCCTCGATGGACGCGGAGCAGGAACAGCGCTGCCTGCAGGTGCTGGGGGAAGAAATGCAGCCTGGAAAAACCCTCATCATCGTTACCCACAAGGCCTCGCTGCTGGCGCTGGTGGACCGTCTCATCATCATCACCGGCAACCAGATCGTGCTCGATGGCCCGCGCGACGCGGTACTGCAGCACCTGCGTACGCCGCCGGGCAGCCCGGCCGCGCAGCGCGTTCAGGTGCTTGCCAGCGACCAGCCGACCAATGCAGCCCACTCCACGTCCCTCGAGAAAGATTGATTTATGTCCCCTGAAAACCACCCCCACCATGAGGCGGCGGCACCATCGCGTCAACGCTGGACCTTGCGTGTGGCCATCGTTGGCCTGCTGTGCCTGATTGCCTGGGCTTCCGTATCAAAGATCGATCAGGTCACTCATGCCCAGGCGCAGATTATCGCCAGCGCCAAGACGCAAGTCATCCAGTCGCCGGAATTGGGCGTCATTACCCATATCCACGTCAAGGAAGGCGAGACGGTCAAGGCTGGCCAGCTGCTGGTGACGCTGGAAAAGGAAAGAGCGCAATCGGCCGTGAGCGACAGCAATGCCAAGATCGCCGCCTTGCGCATCGCACTGACGCGCCTGCATGCCGAAGTGTACGGCCGCCCGCTGGCGTTCGATGACACGCTACGCCCGTATGCGGACTATATCCGTAACCAGACAGATCTCTACAACAAGCGTAAGCAAGCCATTGACCAGGACGTATTGTCGTTGCAAAACATGCGGGTACTGGCCGACCGGGAGTTGCAAATGAATTTGAGCCTGGAAGCGACCGGCGACGTCGGGCACGGCGAGATACTGCGCTTGCGCCGATCGGTGGCCGACCTGAATGCGCAGATCACCAACAAGCGCAACAAATACTTCCAGGATGCACAGGCCGAAATGACCAAGGCGCAGGAAGACTTGAATACCCAGGGCGAAATGCTGCGTGACCGCAGCCAGCTGCTTGAGCATACGGAACTGATGGCGCCGGCCGATGGCATCGTCAAAAATATCAAGATTACCACCATAGGCGCTGTGATCCGTGCGGGCGACATTGTCATGGAAATGTTGCCGCTGGGCGGAGACCTGATCGCCGAGACAAAAATTATGCCGGCCGACATAGGCTTCATCGTTAAGGGCCAGTCGGCCTCGGTCAAGCTTGATGCCTATGATTATTCCATTTTCGGCGCGATGCAAGGCGAAGTCATTTACATCAGTGCCGACACCATCACCGAGGAAACGCAAAAAGGGCAGCTATCTTATTACCGAGTCAATATCCGCATCCGGGAAAGCGAATTCAAGGGCAAGAAGGCCAGGCAAATCGAGGTACGCCCCGGCATGACGGCCAGTGTCGACATCAAGGCCATGGAGCGCACGGTATTGAGCTATCTCACCAAACCCATCAGCAAGACCTTTTCCCAGTCCATGGGCGAGCGCTAACGCGCACTGCCTCTTCCAGGCGGCACTTCCGGCCGCCTGCCCCCTCCCTCCCTTCCCGCTGCGCGGGACTTACACCTATCTGCCTCTTGAGTCCGCCGTGCCCAAGTTCCGGCGAGCTGGTATTGCCCTGGCTGGCAACGACCGTCGGGATGTGTGGTGCATCCAATCCATCCATAAGCTTGTGCGCCGCTTCAGGCATATCGACTAACCTACCCTTGGCCGATGATACGATACAGATCGCGCTCATCGGCTGCACCAACGCCAGCGTCACGCCGAACGCCCAAAGCGTATTGTTCGTCATTGTCGTCTGCATCCCCTGACCAGAGCCCGCACCTCGGCAAGTTCATTCACACCGCTGTCGTCATCCTTCGTTTTGGCAATCGCGGCCGGCACTGCCGACAGGTTTTGGTTGGTCACGCCAGCGGTGCCCAGAATTTGCAGCTGATTCCTGGTCGGTAGCGTCTTTCCGGCCGCGCCCCTGCAACGACTAGTGTCGCATGGGAAAAAGTCGTCTATCGGATGTGACGCGTCGGCATAGGCCAGGGCAAAGGCGCATTGCTGCCCTCATGCCCTCGCGCTGCACGTCGCTCGCCTTGTCCAGATCGCGGCCAACTTTGTACACACAGCAGTACGCCCTAGCGGGCGCACCAAAAAAAAATGCCGTCCAGTCTAGGACTGGACGGCATGCATTACGGACAGTTTGATGGCGGCGCCACGCCGGCCGTTGCCCGGGATTCCCAGGCAACGGCATTATCGCAAGCCTGGCGCTACCGGCCGTTGCCAGCGCACCCCAAGCCAGGCGAGGTACCTCTCCTTTCACAAAGGGCCTGATGCCTGCGCGTCACTCGACGCAAAAAACAGGGCGCCGGATGACAAGTGACTACAATACTTGCAAGGCTACATAAGCTAACGAGGTTGGGTCCTTGTCCAACCCATTTGACATAATGCCAGTTCCACTGTTATGGAGGTAATGCTGACCTGGTAAGGGTATTTCTGAGGACCAGTAATTTCCGCCGACCCAGTTCGGAGGCGTGCCATCAACACCTGCCACCGTGCCCTTACCGTTATACGCATCATAGATGGCATGATAATCCCAATGAGGACTGGCTTCATTACTGCCGTTGGTTTTGGGATTGCCGCCTACCGCAGTATTGGCACTTATCGACAATTCGTTACCAACTTGGGGAAGCGCAACCCACAGCATGTCGCCTTTCGCCGTATACAAGCTACCATAGCGGAGCGATGTGGTACCTTCTCCTGTAGGGCTGCTTGCCGAGTGATCGTGGCTAAATTGGAAATATTTACTTATGTCTGCAGTAGTCATCAGATCGCCTTTACTACCGGCAATTCCGTTACCGTCACGATCCCAGAAATAGTAGACCGTTCCAGCATCAACCTCGACTGGGAATCTCAGCGTGCCTGCCGCTTTGGTATGCTCCTTGTCAAACCAGACGTCCACGCTGTCCGGCCTTTTCATGGTGATGTCGACCTTCTGGGTGGACACGTGTCCTATCCCATCATCGGCAGTGATGTTGACAGAGAGTAAACGGTCTTTTTGCATTTCCGCCGTGTAGTACGTCTGCGTCGATTTAAGTGTCACCACGCCGCTGCTGCTGTCGATATTGAACTTGGCGTTGTCGAGACTGGTGCCGAGGGAGAAGGTAACACCGGAAGGATCGGTGGCCGCCGCATCATATACGATGGTTGATGTGCTAATGCTTCCCCCCTTGAGGGTGGCCGTGGCGCCGCTGGTAAATACCGGTGCGCTGGTATCGACCATATAGGCCTTATTATCCGCCACTGCGGTATGCGTCAACACGGCCTGATTGCCGGTGGCATCGGCTATCGTGCCGCCGTTCAAGCTCAGGCTATTGGCCCCGATGCTGATGCCGTTGGTGTCGGTTTGCCCAGCCAAGATGCTGGTAGTGAATATCAGTTGTGTTGGGTCCTTCGCGCTTGCACTTGCATCGTAGACGGCATCGACCACAGTACTGCCGACCATGATCTGCAGGCGCGGCGCCCCCGACACGACGACATTCTCGCTCATCGTCACTTCGAGCTGCACCCCATTGCCCTCTTTCAAGGTATCGCTGCGTGTATTGCCCGAGGAACCGCTGATGCGGACCGAACTGACGGTTGGAGCAATGACATCGACCGCATTGATGACTGCTTGCAATTCAGCGATCGTATCGACTCCGCGACCGTCATTCGATGTTTTCTCGATCGCTGCTTGCATCGCCGGCAGCGTGGCTGCGGTAACACCGGTGATACCCAGGGCATTGAGTTGCGCCAGGGTTGGTGGCGTACCGCCGGCCGCGCCGCTTAACACCGCATTGGCGGCGTCGACAATCCCCTGAATTTCTGCAGTCGTATCGGTCGCAGCCCTGTCGATCAACTGGGTTTTCAAGATATCGACCACAAATTCCTGGTTGCCCGACGTCACGCCCTTGACACCGGCGTTGGCATACGTGTCCAGGCTTGGCGTCGTCAGCGTGGCATCGTTGTCTTGCGCCGCATCGCTGATCGTCTTGACCGCAGCCGCCAACTGGCCAGTCTCGGCCACGCGCTGCAGTCGCGCAATCGTGTTGACGCCCGTGCCGTCGTTCGCCGTGGCGGAGATCGCAGCTTGCACCTTATCCAGGTTTTCAGGCGTCACACCGGTGATCCCCAAGGTCTTCAGTTGTTCCAAGGTTGGTGGCGTTGCGCCTGCCGCGCCGGTGAGCACAGCATTGAAGGCGTTCACAATAGCCTGGATTTCAGGCTGCGTATTGGCGGCTTCGCCATCGATAAGCCGGCTGTTCAAGGCGTCATTGACGGCCAACAGGAGGCCGTTTGTCGCCGGCAGCTGAACACCAGCGCTAGCGTACATTGCCGCTGGGACCACCCCCGCTGACGCGTTGTTAGCTTGCGCCGCATCGCTGATCGACTTGATCGCGATTGCTTTCGATACCACGTCGCGCAACTTGGGGAAGGTATTGACTGCGCTGCCGTCGTCCGCCGTGGCCTCGATCGCTGCCTGCACCACACCCAGGTTAGCTGGCCTCACACCAGGAATGCCCATTGTTTGCAGCTGCGCCAGGGTTGGTGGCGTGCCACCCGCCGCGGCGTCCATTACCGTATTGACGGCGTCTACAATCGCCTGGATTTTTGCAGCCGTATCGGTGGCTGCGCCATTGACTGTCCCGTTCAAGACACCATTCACTGTCGCCAGGTTATCTTGCGATACCCCAGTCACGCCAGCGGCCGTGTAGACCGCTTCGCTTACCGTTCTAGGCGACGCATTGTTGGCTTGCGCCGCATCGCTGATCGACTTGACCGCTGATGTCGCCTGGCCAGTCGCGAGCACGCCCTGCAATTTGGCAAGCGTGTTGACACCAGACCCGTCGTCCGCCGTGGCCGCGATCGCTGCCTGCAGCGCTGCCAGGTTAGCTGGCGTGACATCGGTAATGCCCAGCGTTTTCAGCTGCGCCTCGGTTGGTGGCGTGCCGCCGGCCGCTGCAGCTTTCACTACCTGCAGGTTATCGACAATCGCCTGGATTTTTGCAGCTGTATCGGTGGCTGGGCCATCGACCACGGCACCGTTCAAGACACTGTTGACTGCCTCCAGGTTATCGTTCGACACATCCTCCACGCCAGCGGCCTTGTACAGCGCCAGGCTTGCCGTCCTAGGCGACGCATTGTTGGCTTGCGCCGCATCGCTGATTGCCTTGACCGCACTGTCCACCGCTGCCGCCTGGGCAGCCGTGGCCACGCCCTGCAACTTGGCAATGGTGTTGACTTCAGTGCCATCATCCGCCGTAGCGGCGATAGCGGCCTGCACTGCTGCCAAATTCTCGGGCTTCATACCGTCGATACCCAAGGCATTCAGTTGCGCCAGGGTTGGCGGCGTTGTGCCAGCCGCGCTGGTTAACACAGCATTGACGGCTTGCACAATTGCCCGGATTTTAGGCTGCGTATTAGTGGCCTCGCCATCGATAGGCAGGTTGTTCAAGGCGTCGTTGACGGCCGACAGGATGCCGTTCGTCAGCGGCAACTGGATACCGGCGTTAGCGTACATTTCCTGGTTTACCGTTGTCGGCGACGCATTGTTGTCTTCCGCCGCATCGCTGATCGACTTGATCGCTATGGCGGTTGATACCACGCTGAGCAATTCGGGGATGGTATCTACTGAACCGCCGTCGTTCCTCGTGGCGGCGATTGCTGCCTGCACCGCTTTCAGGTTAGCTAACGTCACACCGGGAATGCCCAGCGCTTGCAGTTGCTCCAGGGTTGGCGGCGCGCCGTCGGCCGCTGCGGTTTTCACTGCCTGGACGGCATCCACTATCGCCTGAATTTTTGCAGCCGTATTAGTAGCAGCGCCATTGATAGGAGTGCTATTCAAGGCGTTGTTCACTGCTGCCAGGTTGTCTTGTGTCACCCCTGTCACGCCAGCGGCGCTGTACATTGCCTGGTTCTGCATCGCCGGCACGGCGTTGTTGGACTGCGCGGCAACGCTGATCGCATTGATCGCTACCGCCATCGATACCACACCCTGCAATTCGGCGATGCGGTCAACACCAGCGCCGCTGTCTTCCGTGGCGTTGATCGCTGCCTGCACCGCTGCCAGGTTAGCGTCCGACACGCCAGTGATGCCCAACGTCTCCAGTTGCTGCCTGGTTGGTGGCGTGCCGCCAGCCGCTGCCGCTTTGACCGCGTTGACAGCATTCACAATGGTCTGAATTTTAGGCCGCGTATCGGTGCGCTGACCATCGATAAGCGGGCTGTTCAGAGCATCGTTCACTGCATCCAGGTTATCACCCCTGACACCCGTCACGCCAGCGGCGGTATACAGCACTTCGCCAGCCGTGCTAGGCGACGCATTGTTCGCTTGCGCCGCATCGCTAATCGCCGTGACCGCACTGACCATCGCTGTTGCCTGACCAGCCGCGACCAGGCCCTGCAACTTGGCAAGCGTGTTGACACCAGAACCATCGTTCGCAGTGGCTTCTATCGCTTTTTGCACCGCTTCCAGGTTAGCTGGCGTCACATTGGTAATGCCCAGCGCTCTCAGCTGCGCCGCGGTCGGCGGCGTGCCGCCAGCCGCTGCCGCTTTGACTACCTGCAGGTTATCGACAATCGCCTGGATTTTTGCCACCGTATCGGTGGCTGGGCCATCGACCACGCCACCGTTCAAGACACTGTTAATTGCCGCCAGGTTATCTCCCGACACACCTGTCACGCCGGCGGTGTCGTACATCGCCGCGCTTGCCGTTCTAGGCGACGCATTGTTGGCTTGCGCCGCATCGCTGATTGCCTTAACCGCATTGGCCACCGCTGCCTCCTGGCCAGCCGCGACCGCGCCCTGCAGTTTGGCTAGGGTGTTGACGCCAGAGCCGTCATCCGCCGTGGCCGCTATCGCAGCCTGCACCGCTGCCAAGTTAGCTGGCGTCACGCCGGTAATACCCAGCGTTTTCAGCTGAGCCTCGGTTGGGGGCGTGCCGCCGTTCGCTGCCGCTTTGACTACCTGCAGGTTATCGACAATCACCTGGATTTTCGCAGCCGTATCGGTGGCTGGGCCATCGACTGCGCCGTTCAAGACATTGTTGACGGCCTCCACGTTATCGCGCGTCACACCGTTAACCCCAGCGGTGTCGTATGTTGCTGCCGTAGGCGTACCGTTCGTCGCAGTGTTCGCTTGCGCCGCATCACTGATCGCCTTGAGCGCTTCCTTAATCGGTTGACTTTCTGGAAGATTATCCACAATCGCCTGGATTTTTTCAGGCGTATCCGTGGCTGCGCCATCGACCGCCGCGGTGTTCAAGGCAACATTCAACGCTGCCAAGTTGTCTTTCGTCACGCCATTGATCCCGGCCTTGGCATACGTTTCCTGACTTGGTGTTGTCGCGGTCGCATTGTCTCCTTGCGCCGCATCCTTGATCGCATTGAGGGCATCCAGAATCACCTGGGCTGCTTTAGCTGCATCCACAGCCGCCTGAGCGACGCCAGCATGCACCACCGCCTGCAATTTCTCAAGCGTGTTGACGCCAGTGCCGTCATCCGCCGTGGCCGCTATCGCTGCCTGCAGCGCTGCCAGGTTAGCTGGCGTGACATCGGTAATGCCCAGCGTTTTCAGCTGTGCCTCGGTCGGCGGCGTGCCGCCAGCCGCTGCCGCTTTGACTACCTGCAGGGTATCAACAATCGCCTGGATTTTTGCAGCAGTATCGGTGGCTGGGCCATCGACTGCGCCGTTCAAGACACTGTTGAGTGCCTCCAGGTTATCGCCCGACACACCCTCCACGCCAGCGGCGGCGTACAGCGCTGCGCTTGCCGTGCTAGGCGAGGCATTGTTGGCTTGCGCCGCATCGCTGATCGCCTTGATCGCATTGGCCACTGCTGCTTCCTGACCAGCCGTGGCCAGACCCTGCAATTTAGCTAGCGTGTTGACACCAGAGCCGTCGTCTGCGGTGGCCGCTATCGCAGCCTGCAACGCTGCCAGGTTCAGTGGCGTCACATCGGTAATGCCCAGTCCTTCCAGTTGCGCCAGGGTGGGCGGCGTACCGCCGGCCGCTGCCGCTTTGACTACCTGCACGTTATCCACAATCGCCTGGATTTTTGCAGCCGTATCGGTGGCTGGGCTATTGACCGCTATGGAATTCAAGACACTGTTGACTGCCTCCAGGTTATCGCCTGACACACCTGTCACGCCAGCGGCGGTGTATGTGCTCACACTTGGCGTCGTTGCCGATGCCGTGTTGTCTTGCGCCGCATCCTGAATGGCCTCGATAGCATCGGATTTTGCTTTGGCAACTACCGCGCCATCCACAAGCGCCTGGATTTTTTCAGGAGTATCGGCGGCGGCGCCATTGATCGCTGCACTGTTCAACAGTGCGTTCACCGCTGCCAGGTTGTCCGACGTCACACCTTTAATACCGCCGGCGGCGTACGTGTCCACGCCTGTCGTTGTCGCCGAGGCAGTGTCGTTTTGCGCAGCATTCTTAATGGCTTCGATCGCGTCGCTTTTCGCCTCGACAGCTACGATATCATTCACGATGGCTTGGATCTTTGCAGGCGTATCGGTTGCTGCGCCATCGATCACTGCGTTGTTCAACAGTGCGTTCACCGCTGCCAGGTTGGCCGATGTCACACCTACAACACCGGCGGCAGCGTACGTGTCCTCGCTAGGCGTCGTTGGCGATGCAGTGTTGCCTTGCGCCGCATTCCGAATAGCGTCAATAGCTGTGGTAGTGATCGCACCATCGACAAGAGCCTGGATTTTTTCGGGTGTACTGGCGGCTGCGCCATCGATCGCTGCGTTGTTCAGCAGTGCGTTCACCGCTGCCAGGTTGTCCGCTGTCACCCCTTCAATGCCGGCGTTGGCGTAGGTGTCCACGCTTGTCGTCGTCGGCGATGCCGTGTTGTCTTGCGCCGCATTCTTAATGGCTTCGATGGCGTCAGTTTTTGCTTTGGCAGCGATCGCGCCATCCACAATAGACTGGATTTTGGCAGCCGTATTCACGGCCGGGCCGTCGATTAATGCGCTGTTCAACAGCGCGTTTACCGCTGCCAGGTTGTCCTCTGTCACGCCCTTGATACCGGCGTTGGCGTAGGTATCCACGCTTGTCGTCGTTGGCGACGCCGTGTTGCCTTGCGCGGCATCGTTGATCGCCTTGAGTGCGTCCTTAATCGGCTGACTCTCTTTAAGACTATCCACAATCGACTGGATCTTTGCGGGCGTATCGGTGGCTGCGCCGTTGATCGCTGTACTGTTCAAGGCTTCGTTCAACGCTGCCAGATTCGCCGACGTTACGCCTCTGACACCGGCGTTGGCATACGTTTCCAGGCTTGGTGTTGTCGCCGACGCCGTGTTGTCTTGCGCCGCATGCTGAATGGTGTCGACAGCATCGGTCTTTACTTTGGCAGCTATTGCGCCATTCACAATAGCCTGGATTTTGGCAGCCGTATTTGCGGCTGGACCATCAATAGCGGCGTTGTTCAACAGCGCGTTTACCGCTGCCAGGTTGTCCGCCGTCACGCCTTGAACACCGGCGACGGCATACGTGTCCACGCTTGTCGTTGATGGAGACGCCGTGTCGGCTTGTGCCGCATCGCTAATTGCCTTGAGCGCGTCTCTGATCGGCTGGCTCTCTTTAAGACTATCCACAATCGCCTGGATTTTTTCAGGCGTATCGGCGGCTGCGCCAGTGATCGCACCACTGTTCAGGGCTTCGTTCAACGCTGCCAGATTAGCCGACGTTACGCCATTAACACCGGCGCTGGCATACGTTTCCACGCTCGGTGTTGTCTCCGACGCTGTGTTGTCTTCCGCCGCATCATGAATGGCGTCGATAGCGTCGACCTTTGCTTTGTCAGCGATCACGCCATCCACTATCGCCTGGATTTTTTCAGGGGTATCGGCGGCTGCGCTGTTTGTCGCTGGGCTATTCAACTGCGCGTTGACCGCTGCCAGGTTGTCCGCCGTCACGCCCTTGATACCGGCATCGGCATAGGTTTGCACGCTTGTCGTCGTTGGCGACGCCGTGTCGCCTTGCGCCGCATGCTGAATAGCGTCAATGGCTTTGTCAGCGATCACGCCATTCACAATCACCTGGATTTTTTCAGGTGTATTGGCGGCTGTGGCATCGGTCCCTGGGCTGTTCAACTGCGCGTTGACCGCTGTCAGGTTGTCCGCTGTCACGCCCTTGATACCGGCGTCAGCGTAGGTTTGCACGCTTGTCGTCGTTGGCGATGCCGTGTCACCTTGCGCCGCATTCTTAATGGCTTCGATGGCGTCGGTCTTTTCTTTGGCAGCGATCGCGCCATCCACAATAGCCTGGATTTTTTCAGGTGTATTCGCGGCTGAGCCATCGGTCCCTGGACTATTCAACTGCGCGTTGACCGCTGCCAGGTTGTCCGCCGTCACACCCTTGATACCGGCATCGGCATAGGTTTGCACGCTTGTCGTCGTTGGCGACGCCGTGTCGCCTTGCGCCGCATGTTGAATAACGTCAATGGCTTTGTCAGCGATCACGCCATTTACAATCGCTTGGATTTTTTCAGGGGTATCGGCGGCTGCGCTGTTTGTCTCTGGGCTATTCAACTGCGCGTTGACCGCTGCCAGGTTTTCCGCCGTCACGCCCTTGATACCGGCATCGGCATAGGTTTGCACGCTTGTCGTCGTCGGCGACGCCGTGTCGCCTTGCGCCGCATGTTGAATAGCGTCGATAGCTTTGTGAGCGATCACGCCATTCACAATCGCCTGGATTTTTTCAGGTGTATTGGCGGCTGTGGCATCGGTCCCTGGGCTGTTCAACTGCGCGTTCACCGCTGCAAGGTTCTCCGCCGTCACGCCCTTGATACCGGCATCGGCAAAGGTTTGCACGCTTGTCGTCGTTGGCGACGCCGTGTCGCCTTGCGCTGCATGCTGAATAATGTCGATGGCTTTGGCCGCGATCACGCCATTCACAATCGCCTGGATTTTATCAGGCGTATTGGCGGCTGCGCCATTGGTCGCTGGGCTGTTCAGCTGCGCGTTGACCGCCGCCAGGTTGTCCGCCGTCACGCCCTTGATGCCGGCGTCGGCGTAGGTGTCCACGCTTGTCGTCGTTGGCGATGCCGTGTCACCTTGCGCCGCATTCTTAATGGCTTCGATGGCGTCGGTCTTTTCTTTGATAGCGATCGCGCCATCCACAATCGCCTGGATTTTTTCAGGTGTATTGGCGGCTGTGGCATCGGTCCCTGGGCTGTTCAACTGCGCGTTCACCGCTGCCAGGTTATCCGCCGTCACGCCCTTGATGCCGGCGTCAGCGTAGGTTTGCACGCTTGTCGTCGTTGGCGACGCCGTGTCGCCTTGCGCCGCATGCTGAATAGCGTCAATGGCTTTGTCAGCGAGCACGCCATTCACAATCGCCTGGATTTTTTCAGGTGTATCGGCGGCTGCGCCATTGGTCGCTGGGTCGTTCAACTGCGCGTTCACCGCTGCCAGGTTGTCTGCTGTCACACCCTTGATACCGGCATCGGCGTAGGTGTGCACGCTTGTCGTCGTTGGCGATGCCGTGTCACCTTGCGCCGCATGCTGAATAGCGGCAATAGCTTTGGCAGCGTTTACGCCATCCACAATAGCCTGGATTTTTTCAGGTGTATTGGCGGCTGTGGCATCGGTCGCTGGGTTGTTCAACTGCGCGTTCACCGCTGCCAGGTTGTCCGCCGTCACACCCTTGATACCGGCATCGGCGTAGGTTTGCACGCTTGTCGTCGTTGGCGACGCCGTGTCGCCTTGCGCCGCATGTTGAATAACGTCAATAGCTTTGGCAGCGATCACGCCATTCACAATCGCCTGGATTTTTTCAGGTGTATCGGCGGCTGCGCCATTGGTCGCTGGGCTGTTCAACTGCGCGTTGACTGCTGCCAGGTTGTCCGCTGTCACACCCCTGATACCGGCGTCGGCGTAGGTTTGCACGCTTGTCGTCGTTGGCGACGCCGTGTCGCCTTGCGCCGCATGCTGAATAGCGTCAATGGCTTTGTCAGCGATCACGCCATTCACAATCGCCTGGATTTTTTCAGGTGTATTGGCGGCTGTGGCATCGGTCCCTGGGCTGTTCAACTGCGCGTTGACCGCTGTCAGGTTGTCCGCTGTCACGCCCTTGATACCGGCATCGGCAAAGGTTTGCACGCTTGTCGTCGTTGGCGACGCCGTGTCGCCTTGCGCCGCATGCTGAATAATGTCGATGGCTTTGGCAGCGATCACGCCATTCACAATCGCCTGGATTTTTTCAGGTGTATTGGCGGCTGTGGCATCGGTCCCTGGGCTGTTCAACTGCGCGTTCACCGCTGCCAGGTTGTCCGCCGTCACGCCCTTGATACCGGCGTCGGCGTAGGTGTCCACGCTTGTCGTCGTTGGCGATGCCGTGTCACCTTGCGCTGCATTTTTAATGGCTTCGATGGCATCGGTCTTTTCTTTGGCAGCGATCGCGCCATCCACAATCGCCTGGATTTTTTCAGGTGTATTGGCGGCTGTGGCATCGGTCCCTGGGCTGTTCAACTGCGCGTTGACCGCTGTCAGGTTGTCCGCTGTCACGCCCTTGATACCGGCATCGGCAAAGGTTTGCACGCTTGTCGTCGTTGGCGACGCCGTGTCGCCTTGCGCCGCATGCTGAATAATGTCGATGGCTTTGGCAGCGATCACGCCATTCACAATCGCCTGGATTTTTTCAGGTGTATTGGCGGCTGTGGCATCGGTCCCTGGGCTGTTCAACTGCGCGTTCACCGCTGCCAGGTTGTCCGCCGTCACGCCCTTGATGCCGGCGTCGGCGTAGGTGTCCACGCTTGTCGTCGTTGGCGATGCCGTGTCACCTTGCGCCGCATTCTTAATGGCTTCGATGGCGTCGGTCTTTTCTTTGATAGCGATCGCGCCATCCACAATCGCCTGGATTTTTTCAGGTGTATTGGCGGCTGTGGCATCGGTCCCTGGGCTGTTCAACTGCGCGTTCACCGCTGTCAGGTTGTCCGCTGTCACGCCCTTGATACCGGCATCGGCAAAGGTTTGCACGCTTGTCGTCGTTGGCGACGCCGTGTCGCCTTGCGCCGCATGCTGAATAATGTCGATGGCTTTGGCAGCGATCACGCCATTCACAATCGCCTGGATTTTTTCAGGTGTATTGGCGGCTGTGGCATCGGTCCCTGGGCTGTTCAACTGCGCGTTCACCGCTGCCAGGTTGTCCGCCGTCACGCCCTTGATACCGGCATCAACGTAGGTGTCCACGCTTGTCGTCGTTGGCGATGCCGTGTCACCTTGCGCTGCATTTTTAATGGCTTCGATGGCATCGGTCTTTTCTTTGGCAGCGATCGCGCCATCCACAATAGCCTGGATTTTTTCAGGTGTATTGGCGGCTGGGCCATCGGTTGCTGGGCTGTTCAACTGCGCGTTCACCGCTGCCAGGTTGTCCGCCGTCACACCCTTGATGCCGGCATCGGCGTAGGTTTGCACGCTTGTCGTCGCTGGCGACGCAGTGTCGCCCTGCGCCGCATGCTGAATAACGTCAATGGCTTTGGCCGCGATCACGCCATTCACAACAGCCTGGATTTTTTCAGGGGTATCGGCGGCTGCGCCATTGGTCGCTGGGCTGTTCAATTGCGCGTTGACCGCTGCCAGATTGTCCGCTGTCACGCCCTTGATGCCGGCATCAACGTAGGTGTC
The DNA here is from genome assembly GCF_034424625.1 of Janthinobacterium lividum. Lineage (NCBI taxonomy): Bacteria > Pseudomonadati > Pseudomonadota > Betaproteobacteria > Burkholderiales > Oxalobacteraceae > Janthinobacterium > Janthinobacterium lividum. Next base: position 138,939 of record NZ_CP139977.1, read on the forward strand.
CAGGCTTGTCGTCGTTGGCGACGCTGTGTCACCTTGCGCCGCATTCTTAATGGCTTCGATGGCGTCGGTTTTTTCTTTGATAGCGATCGCGCCATCCACAATAGCCTGGATTTTTTCAGGTGTATTGGCGGCTGGGCCATCGGTTGCTGGGCTGTTCAACTGCGCGTTCACCGCTGCCAGGTTGTCCGCCGTCACACCCTTGATGCCGGCATCGGCGTAGGTTTGCACGCTTGTCGTCGCTGGCGACGCCGTGTCGCCCTGCGCCGCATGCTGAATAACGTCAATGGCTTTGGCCGCGATCACGCCATTCACAACAGCCTGGATTTTTTCAGGGGTATCGGCGGCTGCGCCATTGGTCGCTGGGCTGTTCAACTGCGCGTTGACCGCTGCCAGATTGTCCGCTGTCACGCCCTTGATGCCGGCATCAACGTAGGTGTCCAGGCTTGTCGTCGTTGGCGACGCTGTGTCACCTTGCGCCGCATTCTTAATGGCATCGATGGCGTCGATTTTTTCTTTGATAGCGATCACGCCATTCACAATAGCCTGGATTTTTTCAGGCGTATTGGCGGCTGGGCCATCGGTCGCTGGGCTGTTCAACTGCGCGTTCACCGCTGCCAGGTTGTCCGCCGTCACGCCCTTGATACCGGCAACAATGTACGTGTCGATGCTTGGCGTCGTTGGCGACGCCGTGTTGCTTTGCGCCGCAAACTGAATGGCGTCAATGGCGCCTTCTTTCGACTGTTCCTGCATTGGATCCGCCTGGACCGGTTTGGCTGCTGCGACGATGCCAGCATTCACGACTGCCTGCAATTCCTCAATCGTGTCGACACCCGTGCCGTCATCCGGCGTGGCGGCGATTGCTTTCTGTACCTCTGCCAGGTTCGCAGGAGTTACGCCCTTCACCCCCAGAGTTTCTAGTTGTGCCTCACTTACCGGCGTACCGCCGGCAGCGCCGCCTTTCACAGCATTGACGGCGTTTACAATTGCTTGAATTTTTTCAGGCGTACCAGTGGCGGCGCCATCGGTCGCAGCGCTGTTCAACTGTGCGTTCACCGCTGCCAGATTGTCAGCCGTCACGCCCTTGATGCCGGCGGCAGTGTACGTGTCCACGCTTGTCGTCGTTGGCGACGCTGTGTTGCCTTGCGCCGCATCGCTGATAGCCGTGATGGCTTGCACCGTTTTTTTACTCTTGCTTGACTGCATTCCTGAGGATGCTGCACCAGCCACAAGAAGTGCACCACCAATTCCTGGCAACAATGCCATGTCCATCATTGGCAATGACAGTGCATCCGGAGTTTCTGAATACATCAGATAACCATCATCAAGTGCTTGCAAGGGCGAAGTTGACTGAGAAATACTGATGGAGCCGTCAGCCGAGCTATTGATATCGAAAAAACTCGGATTGCCAGGACTAGCATCCCTGTAGAAGTTATTCAATTCCAGCACCAACTGATCGTCCACGGTGACATGCAAATTGTCGCCGACACGTTTGACCTTCATACCGGCTGGCGCCTTTCCCGTAGCCGGGTTTACTAATTCATAATGCATGCCAGGCCGGACGCTGAGGCGTTTCGAGAGTTTAGCAGGAACAGCGCTTTGTGTTGCCGCGCCAGAATTTGATGTTTGAATAAGATTAAGTGTCATAGAAAGCTCTTTTTAAAAAATATAAGAAAATACGGGGATTACTATTTACTTGGCAGATCAATCCGTTTGCAGCTCGACCCGGCGATTCGGTTCCAGGCAGGCGACAACTGCGGGACTGGACCGCCCCGGGCAATTAACGATGGGGTCGGCGCTCCCCTTGCCTAGGGCAACAATACGTTCGGCCGCCACGCCACGCCGTATCAAGTAAGCGCGTACAACATCAGCGCGCTGTTGCGACAAGACTAGATTTCGCGCCTGCGAGCCCGTACGGTCTGTATAGCCGCGCACGGTCAAGCGTGCGCTTTCTGGCTGCGCTAACAGATTTTGTGCGGCCCGATCAAGCTCAACGCTGGCCGGAAGCAATACTGCGCTATTCGAAGCAAACAATGCTTTGCCTTTGATGATCAGGCTGACTTTAGGGGCCGACGGACGGGAATTCGACACGCTGAGCAAGGCAGCGAGATCTGGAGTGGGTCCATGGCTGGTATCAGCCATCCATAAACGCTGCTCCGCGTTAAACCATAATGTGGCAATGAAGCGTAACCCTGCAGGAGTGGCGACCATGTATTGCATTTGTTCAGGGACTGGCTGAGCTAGCGGCTTGCCGAGCATGGAACTGACATCGAGCTCGCTCATACCCACCCGCAAACCTTGCATCATAGATAACGATACGATCGCTAGGCGCGGCGCGGCAGGATTGATGATTGCCGTCGAGTCCGGGTGCTGCAACTGCGTGCCCGTCCACAAAGAACGCCTATTTTTATATGTCAGGTCTGCTTTTGCCGGCTCAGCAGCATAGCTAGTAGAACTAAGTATGCATCCGACACAAGATAATAAAACTAGGTATAATTTTATTTGGTCTATTTTTTTCATAAATCAATCAACAAAAATAAGTACTTAAATTAAAATTGCATAATGCAAAACAATCAGGAATGCATCATATCAATTTATTCCAATTTAAAAAATTCAACATGGGAAGAGCTATTTAATTTCCTCCCAAGTTAAAGTGAGGAAAATTGCGCAGCAGATTAAAATTTTCCTCATCAATAAAATTCCATAACTAATAAAAACATGTAAAAATAATGTGATAGAAGGTTATTTCAAATTGCGGATCAACACCATTCGAGCTTGCCATCTGGTTGATAGGCTTACTTCAAATACTCCTCCCGCATCCAGATTTCCAATATCCACACTCGCATCACCGCCGACCAAGTTTTGGACTATCACCGTCCTAAGGCCCCTGTTTGTCACATGTATTACTGAAACAAACGGTTCAGCCAAATGATTCCATTTCAACCTAAGGTTCTCTCCCTGCTTCCAAAAGCTTAAGCTTGCCTGGCCGACATCAGGCTTTAATGAGGTATCGTTGCTGTCTGTATCAATGAAGGGCAAAGCCTGTCCTTGCTGATCCAGCAGTTGTACGGAAGCTACCTGGCCTGGATTGCGCATACTCCCCGCAAAGTGAGCTTGATGGACTGTGGGTTGCGAAAGTGCCACTACCTGCAAAGGTAAATCGAAGGTTTGACCTGATACGGTGCGCAATCGCAAGGTGTAATCTTGCTTCCCCTGCACTTCGGACACCGGTCGCATCGTCGACGCGAGCGCGGGAGATAATTGCGCTCCGTGCACGCCTAGCGCACCCGAAAACGTCAGATAACTATCCGGTACGACATTCGATTCGGCTTCAGATGTGGTACTGGGTTGAGAGTTTCCACCACAAGCCAGCAAGGAAAAAATCACCAGCGTCAGTGTCAGAGTATTTAAGGAATTTTTAATCATGAACACGGCTCTCATGGCATATGGCGCGGTTGCAATGAAGAAATAATCCAAAAAAAACTACGTAGGTAAACAATGCTTTTCATTCCTTAAATATGATGTGATGTGATGTTCAATCCTGGCTCATATAGGTAAATTCACCCCTATGCCGGTCAATATACAGAAAGAGATCTTCTTGAAAAATCGGACTACTCCTAAATTGCAACGCAAACAAGCAGGGGGAAGAAGGTCACTAATTGCCACGCCTTCCGCACCGGCACGCACTGATATTGATCGCTAAAAAATGCTCATACAACAATATTCAGCTGGCAAAGTTTGTGTTGGAAAACAGGAAGAAACGATGATCAAGGTAGATGGCGCATCCAACACCGGCAGAATTGGCGGGCATGATTGATGCGAGACCGCATCCTCGTGTGGCCGGACGCTGAAAAGCCACCTTTACGCTAAACGCCACAAGCATTGCGGCCGTTGCCGTTATCGCCTCGCTCATAGCGCGCTCGGACGCAGAGGCGAGATGTATTTAGAGCGATCAAAGGAAATTTTGCAGTCCCAAACGGAACACAGATTCTTTGAAAATGAAGTCGCTGCTATCATCTTTGGCTATGTCACCGTCAGATGTGGGAATGTTCCCAATGGTGCTTTCAGTAACGATTTTTGGTGAATGAATGCGTCTGGCGTCGAGTATCTTGCGTCATCCCAGATCGTTCGCCAGGTAGCGCGTCGCCACGCCGTGAAACGGCCTTAGGCATTCCCTCATGCGGCTGTGATACACATTGACGTTCTGCGCGTGGACTGCACCCTGCACGCGAATGTTTGCGCACAAGTGGACCATCTCATGGATGAAGAACAGCTTGCCGCCATTGCCCTCACGTGAAAAATCGTCGCGGTACTGGGCCGGCATGAAGTGCAGAGTCCGGCAGCGGGCCATAGATGGCGTTGAGCATGCCGATGCCGCCCGCCGGCACGGCTGGGAACAGTTTCAGCTGCTGGAAGCTGTTTTCACGCGCAGCCATCACTTCGGCATGCCGCAGCTGCAGGCAGCGGACGACAGCGGCATCGACTACGACGACATCGTGACGGAAGCATCAGCGCGGCAGCAAGCGGCGCTCGGCGGGGTTGAGCAGGAAGCCCTGCAGGATGTCCTGCATTTCTGTAATCAAGACAGACTACGGGATTTAGTGATCGTAAAGCGCCTGGCGGCGAGCACCAGATTGGCGAAGGCGAACAGCTTAAACAGCTGTGCAGTGTTTTTGGCCAGGCCGCGATAGCGCGTTTTGCGATGCCAGAACAGGTTCTTCATGACATGAAACGGATGCCCGACCTTCGCCCGGACGCTGGCGATTGCAGCGAATTTTTTTCACCACGGTGCAAACATCTTCCACACAGCCACTGCAACCTGAAAAAGACAGCCCATCATGGCCGCGAACAATAGCCCAATGTGTATCTTTAAGAACGCATCCATTTTTTCCTGGCTCACCGCTTGCGGCATCGCTACCGTTTTAAAGCGGATACCTTGCCCTGCCAGCAGCAACAGCAAGACGGTCAGTGGAAAGGATTGCAGGAAAATTCTCTCGGGATACAGAATCCACGCCATTCCGGCGATGATGGAAAGCAATGCCAACAGATCGCAAAAAATATACAGAAATTTTCTTCGTTGAAATCCTGCTAGCGACGCGAGCAGCACGCCATTTTTCTTCTTAAATAAATGTTCCAGTACCAACCATTGTGAACCTGACTTGTCGACGGCTATATGCATTAAAAGTTCTTTCTTCAATTCAGTCGTATGACTTTCCCCAGGCAACAGGCGGCCGCAATACTGTCACAGAAATATTGCGGCCGGCGTCACTATCAGCAACAGGATAGCAAGTAGCTGGGTATGTTCAGCCCGCTTTATCGCTTGCCTTATTAGCCCGATCAATATGAATTGTACGCATACAACGCGGCAGCACCAATCATGATGCTGCCGCCCAGAGCTTGTCCACCTGGCACGACAGCAATGCCCCCTCCGATGCTGGCGATGCCACCCCGGAAACCAGCCGTGCTGGAATAGTCGCTAGCTGACATGTGATCCGAGCAAAATGCGCGACCGCCCGAAATGTCTTGAATTTCAATTTCCGATAAAATTTGTATTCTTACCTCATTAATTAAATGTGACTGTTCAACAGCTATTGAATTGTCTAGCTACGAAAATTTTACTCACCTTCATGAAATCAATCCATCATGACGGCTCAGTAAATTTACTGCCTTGCAACTGCTTCGCATATAGGACTGCTCTAAAAAATGTGATTTTTCAGCAGCTATCTCACCGGCAGTGAGCGGGCGTGAGCGTGGGCCATTCAAAGGCAAGAGATCCATCAGTTAATTGTATGGCATCCATCGCATAGCCATCGGGTGTGCAAACCACCACAAACTTACAGCCTGGTGGCTGATGCCAGCGGCAAAAGCCCGGTACGCGGCATGACCATCGGTTATCAGCAGCACGTTCTGGTCGATGACGGGCAACAACAATGGTGCAGCTGCGCCTTAGTCAACGCCTCTTAGCCCCTGATGAAATTGTGCGGTCGCACACCACCAAGATGGATACTTATTCACTGGAGATGCCGCTCTGGTGGGGATGGCCACCTGGGCGGCGGGCCGCATGCCTCATCTGCTTGGCTGATTTCCCGGCTCGAGCAGATATAACTCGTCGGCCTCAACGACGCCGCGCAAGCCATGGGGCCTTTTCGTCTTCGTTTCGCTGAGAAAACAGTGGCGCCGGCGAGATGTGGCGTGGCGGTGCAGTCCTAGCTGTTGTGTGGCCTGGAGCACCGAGGCGGAACCGAACAACACTCTCGCCGCACCGCCTTGTCGTGCAAATGGGCCGGCGGGCTGCCCGTCAAAGCACTGGAAGGTACGCCCGCAGGGCACGCAGCGGTAGCGTTGCAGACCCTGCGCATGGCCATGTCGATGCAAGTGATGCGAGTGGCAGGCGGGACAGGCCAATCACAGCTGCGCCACACTTTCAAGTAGTACGATGATCGCGTCGTGTGGCGCGCCGCCATGCAATAGGGCAATTCCTGCCTGCCGCTGGCGTATTCAGGTGATCAAACTGCACGATAAAGCCTATTTATTCGGCTGGCCGCATGATCTGCTCTCAGCGAGGTATGCATACAAAGTCAGACAGCATAGCCAAGGGAAGATTGCGGTACTTCCCCTACTTGCCAATGGAAGAGCCTTATCTTTCGCTCTTGCCCAGCGCGCGTTCACCCACTCTCCCCGTCTTCAAACCATGCACGCATGCGAATAGGACGGACTTGGAGTCAAAGAAGGGGCGGGCTTCAGTTACTCATAGGCATCCAGCCTGAGCTGTTCATGGGGCAGGAATTGGGCGTCGCGCAATCGCTGCAGCGGTTCGGCAGCCTGCTCTGCAGTGTGGTCGGCGAGCAGCCACTTGCGTTCTTCCTGATACCGCCTTATCCGCTGCTGCCATTGCCCCTCTGCCCTGTCAACCTCGGCCAGGCGCGCGGCAGCTTCCGGCGAAAAGGTCGTGGCGCGCAAACGGTACACCTCGTTCTCACCCGCCCCCGTCGCGCGCAGCGCTAGCACAGCCTCCTCCAGCTTGAGCACCTTTTGCGGCGCCTCGCGTTCAGCAAGCAAGGCGGGCGGCATCTGCCGGTCCAGGATCGCTAGTTTTTCCACCTGTTGCGCCTCACTCAGAGAAGTGTCGGACATCACCTCCATGCGGGCGACGGCGTCGTTGTCGTAACTATCTTCCGCGCCAAACAGCCCCTCGCTTTCCTTGGGTGTAAAGTAATTAGCGCGCAACTGACGCATGGCTTGCTGCCGCAAGCGCACTCCCGCAAGCATGTCAGCGCCAGACGGCAGACTCTCTTCGACGGCGACCAGGGCTTGTCTGTAATCCAGATAGGCGCCCAGCAGGCGCTTGGCTTCACGGGCATGCGCCGGCTTGAGCCGACGTTCCAGTTCTGCCTCGATCTGGCTGCGGATAGCGGCCAGGCTGGTTTCACCAAGTCTGGCCAGATAATAGTCGAACAAACGACCCAGTTCCGCGTCAACCACCAGTTGATCGCCGATATCGACGCTGACTGCGCCGTCGGGACGCGTTCCTTCCATCGAGCGTACAAAGGCAAACAGGTCCGGTTCTGTTTTTTCGTGGAGAGCGGCTGGAGGGTTCATGTGGTCCAGCATGGTATACAGTAAGATCGTCGCCACTCCAGTTCCCACAACAATTGCCCATGTACGCATTGCCATCTCCTCTGCCTACAGGCCCAAGCCCTGCAGGCGATTTGCCTGGTCGCGGAATAAGGTCACAGGATTGGGTTGCACCAGGCTGACAATACCAAAAAACTGGTTGACGCTATCCAAGTGATTCATAATGTAATCGTCGCGTATCACCTTACCCAGATGGCTCGAGCAACTGCTGACCATGCCATCGTTTTTTTCGCCGTTGAAGTACAGGGATGTCATAAACAGCAATTTGTCGCTGCTGTCCAAGATCGGGCGCGTTCGCGGCTGCGCACCGCTCCAGGAAAAGTAACGCACTCCGTTGACTTCATGGGCGCCTTCCCCGCATGCCGTGGCTGGAAGACCGGCATTGTGGCGCATATTAAATTTAATGGAACCTAACGTGCTGAGGGATTCCAGGGCGGCCGCACCATTTTGCGGTAAGCCTCCGTTGCCGGAAAGAAAGCTGACTAGCCGCGCACCCGCGCCGACTAGAACCGCGCCGCCGACAGGCAGGTTTTTCCTGAGCGCATCGGCAACCTTCGAGCCCTTGTTGACACCCGAGACACTGGTCACGGAAGCTACCAGCTCAGGATGCACGGAGGCCACATAACGCGCGGTGGGAGCACCGTGACTATGTCCGATCAAATTGACTTTGGCGGCACCGGTCGCCGCAAGAATCTGGCGTACCTGAACCAGCAACTGCTCACCTCTTACCTCGGTTCTATTGGCAGCAGACACATTCACAATATGTACCTGGGCACCGCCGTCGCGCAAAGCTTTCGGTATGCCGTAGAAATATTCGACGGGGCCTATTCTGTCATAGCCAAGCAGGCCATGCACAAGCACGATAGGATACTTGGTCTGGGTATGACCCACAGCCGAGGCGGAGGACGACAGCAGGCAGGAGCTCCCGATGAACAGGAACAGACAGATACGATTTCTCATGACATCTCCATTGATGAATATAAGGTCGCTTGCAAAAGCAGGCGACTGCACTTTCTTCGCAAGCTCATCTGAAACACCTATCAGCTAGCGAGGCAAAAAACACCGTATGAAGATGCTAATTATTTAGTGATCACAATGACATAGGAATGGTCTGAAAAGTCCGATGGTGCTCAACTGAAAGAAAAATGCCGTGCGTGTCTGGTGCATATTCGGCCGTCCGCTCCTGTCTTGAGAGCGAGGCTTTTTAGGCGCATTCCGATTTCCCATTGAAATGGCTGTCAATATACTGGGTGCATCTCAATCCACTAGGAAAACCGCCATGGGCGCCTCCGTGTACGCCACTCGATCCGTCGCGGTGAGTCAGCTATTGGCCTCGCAGCACCTCAATATGAGCGGTTCCCATCAGACTGGCTACCTGCCCATACCTGCTGCATCTGTGGCAGCATTACCCAGCGACGCAGACGTCATCCATGCGATTACTTCAGGCGAAGGATTGCGTGTCGCCTTCCAGCCCCAGTATGTACTGCGCAGCAGACGTATGGTCAGCGCCGAAGCGTTGCTGCGCTGGCGCCATCCGCAGTACGGCGAAGTATCGCCCTCGGTGTTGGTTCCCATGGTGAGCCGGCTCGGTTTGCATTTGCCCTTGTTCAAGCTGGTGGTGACACAGGTGATCGATATGCTGCGCCGCCTGCGCAGCATTGGCGCGGACATGCCAATTGCCGTAAACGCCTCGATCAACACTGTGTGCGAGCCTGGCATGGCCGATCAGCTTTCCGACACGATGTGGGATGCCTGCCTTCCGCCTCGGCTACTGAAAATCGATATGACCGTGGATTTGCCAGTACCCGATGAGCTCTGCCTGTCGGCCTGCCTCAACGCCCTGAGGGCGAAAGGTTTTCCCTTGTCCCTTAACGATTTTGGTGCGGGTTTTTCGACTTTGAACCTGTTAGTCAAGATGCCGTTCGATGAAGTCAAGATCGACGGCGCCTTCATCCGTGACATGACAACGAATGCACAATCGCATGCCATCGTCGCGACCATTATTTCCCTGTCACGAAAGCTCAACATGAGGCTGGTTACCGGGGGCATCGAGAATGAATCGACGATCACTGCCTTGTGTCGCATGGGCTGTCACATCGGTCAGGGCTTGATCTTGTCCCGCCCTATGGAGCGCACAGAGTTTCTAAAGCGGCACCTTGAACACAGCATGGCAACTGAATTGAAAGTATATTGAAATGGATCGACGTGAAATGAAAAGTGAGGAGCAGATGGCCATGCATCCCGACAGTGCCTCAGCGGCGCGGATGGATACACGTGCCAGCCGTCATGGAGCGACTGCCCTGCTTGACTGGTTGCTCGCGTACATGGGCTTGCGCAATGATGCCTGTCTGGCGCGCGAACTGGGCGTACCGCCCTTCACTATCGGCAAACTAAGAAGCGGTCATGCAGAAATCGATGCGGACATGTTAATCCGCATGCATGAGGCCTCCGGCCTGGCCATTGGCGAACTCAGGGCGGGAATGGGTGACCAGCGGCGGCGCTTTCATCGCTGATACGTTCGCATGTTTTAATTTTACGCCTTGGAGAGCGAGCATCCGGGCCTTGACTTGGCAGTTCCCCCAGCCGGCATACGGCGCACCTGAACGGTACGCCCTTGCCCATCGAAATCGTTGCCTTGCAAGGGCGCGTTCCCTCATTTAAATCCAGCAGTTTTGGTATGGCTGCACGATTCTATCCCGATATGGGCGTTGCAGATCCACGTCCGGTACGCCGGGAAGAAATGCATGCCCTTCGATGAAACGCCGCCCTGGCTTTCCCTCTGTCACTGAATGATTTCAGTGCTGGCATCGCCTGCTGACTTATCCACTTGATCGTACAGGCGGCAGGCTGCGCCTTATCACGATGCTTACTCGTCATCGATCGTGCACGCCGTTACTGCCAGTCCCATTCCATTTAGACTAGCTGTGCTAATGATAAATAATAGTGGAAGTAGCTGAATCGCCACGACCATTTCATGCGCTCAGCGGGCCTGCACTCGCAGATCGGGTATGGCAAGCGCAAATCGAAAGGCAGCAGCTTACTATCGGTGGTGGCACCGAATCACCTGTAGCAGCAATTTGACGTGCTGGCGCCAAACCGGGTCTGGGTGACGGACTGAGCTGCATTCGAACCCATGCAGGCTGGCTATGCCTGGCACGCCAGCCGGTCGATTCTATGATGGTTCGTCGGATCAGGGTTTGTAGTTCACCAGCAAGGACTGGCGAGATTTCTTGACGGCGCATCGGCTTGAGCCAAGGAAGAGCCGGCGTGGAAACTATCATGACAATACTGTCGCTGGAAGCTTCTTCCAACTGCTGAAGCGGGAGCGCATCCAGCGCCAGACCTATGCAACTGGGGACGACGCCAGGCAATACTTCTTCGACTATATCGAAATGGTCTACAATCTGCAGCGCTGTCACCGATTTAATGACTGGCTTTCGCCAGCAAAGTTTGAGCGAAAGCATTTTGAATGACTCGCGGGTGTCCAGTAGACTGGTGACAATTCAGGGCGTAATCCAATCCGCAGTACAGGATGCGCGCGCAGGGCGATCCTCCGTACTGAACGTATCCACAGACTTTGGCCTTGGGCGGCCAAACTGCATACAGTCAGTAGAAGCTCCTAAGTGCCCGCACGCCAATAGCTCATGCTTCTCCTATTGTCTGGCTAATCTTGAACAGCTCGTTATTCGATGTGACACCTAGTTTTCGGAAAGCGGCGGCTTTTTGCGAACTGATGGTTTTAATACTACGCTTGAACTTTTCAGCAATTTCAGTCACCGTCATACCCGCCAGATAGCAGCGGATCACTTCCCGTTCGCGCGCTGACAACGCCGCGCCATGCAGCACATCCGCACTGGCATTTGTCGCACCGGCATCGTAGCTGGTTGTGGCTTCCGCCACCCGGTAGGACATGTCCGCACTCAGATAAACGGCGCCCGATGCCACCCTTCGCAATGCCGTGATCAACTCGGCCATCTCTTCGCCTTTGCCCACGAAACCGCGGGCTCCGACACGCAATGCCAATGCCACTGTGGCCGGTTCGTGATGCGTGGACAATACCAAGATAGGACAATCGGGAAATTTCACCCTTAATGCACGTATTAGCGATACCCCATCGAGTTCATCTGGACCAAGAGCGTAGTCGAGCAATAAAATGTCGGCCGGGGCGAGCAGCAATCCTGCCATCAGCTCGCGACTGGTGCCATAAGCACCCACTACTTCAATATCCTGCTCGACGGCTAATCGGTTGACAAGACCGTGCCGCACCACTGCATGATCGTCAAGCAAAGCAATACGTAAGTGTTTCATAGATATGTGCAGCGACAAGAAATCAGGCAGGGAAAGTTTCTTTCTACCAATATCACTCCTATTAACGACACTACATCACACAAATATGTGGTTTATCAATAGAATTATTTCAGCAAAATGAAAATCTCTGAAAAACCACGTGATTCAATGATCGCGAGTTGTTTTTTTCATTGAAAACCAGGCAGGGTGAGTTTTTTCATCTGCCGGTTCGAACGCTCCAATGGAGCGGTTCTCCACCTCAATCCTTGCCGACGCATTCAAAAAAATCTGCGAGCTCCATTGGACGCGCCAGGGCATAGCCCTGGCCGGTACGGCAGCCAAGATTGAACAGTGCGCCGATACACGACTCATCTTCAATACCCTCGACTACCAGCCTAAGGTTCATCAATCGCACCAGTGACAAGGTGGCGCTAATCACGGCCCGTGAGGAGGCGTTCGTCTTCATATCGTGCACAAACGAACCGTCAATTTTCACTTCATCAAAGGACATCTTAGCCAACAGATTGAGAGTAGCCGAACCCTGTCCGAAATCATCCAGCGAAATCGGAAAACCTTTCGCGCGTAACGTATTGAGCGAAGCAGAAAGGCGCAGTTCGTCAACGATAGGCAAATCTCCGACTAACTCAATCTTCAGCAGTTGCGGCGACAGGCCGGCACGTCGCATCTTCTCAGCCAATCGCTCAGGAAGACCAGGCGTGCACACGGTTTCAGAAGACGCATTCAATGCAATCGGTAACTCTATCTGGTGTTTTTTAAGCGCAAGTAGAATATCAATGACGCGCGTTTCGACAAAGCTGAACAATAGCAAATGCAAACCAAGACGATTTACCATCGGGATCAGCACCGCTGGGGGAACTTCGCCATAGCTCGGGTGATTCCAGCGCAACAAGGCCTCCGCACCGACTATCCGCCGAGTACCTAAATCGTATTGCGGCTGCAACATCACGCGAAGATTCTTGCCTGTTGTCAGAACCTCGATGACATCTGCCTCCGTTGGACTTTCCACAGCTCCAGCGACTACATCTTTTTGGATTGGCCTAGCAAGCAATAGTTCGCGCAAGGCTTCAGCGAACGCTGCTTTGCTGCTACCACACAGCATCCCGACATTAATACCAGCCTGACGCGCCAGCCGGGCATGTGCCGACAGCGCAGCGACAGATGCGCCACCTATGCGAGGCCCTGTTATGTTCTCAAAAATGGTGTTCGTTTGCGTGGGCTCGACGCCTGCCAATGTTGGCTGACCCACCCATAAAATGTGCGGGAAGCGCACGAAATGGCTCTCCGCATCCAGCGTTTTAAGCACGCTTGGCACCATCAAACCACCATGGTCGACATTCACAATGATCACGTCAAATTTTCCTTCGCGCAGGGGGGCGTGGGCGGCGCTCAACGAAGGAAATTTTGCCACTTCGCGAATATCGAGTGCATCGAGCATTTCACTCAACCATCGCATCCCATCCCTATCTTGATCTGACATCAAGGTCATCACGCGCAAAGCGTGGAATTCGCTATTCATGGAGGGATTGATGGATTTCACGGCGTTTTTCCTTGGTTTGAGATGGAAAAATGATATCGACGACAAGCAAACTAACCAATCGGAATGGGCTTAAAAATTGCTTTATTCAGGAAAGCAATCAGTTCGTAAACAGGGAGTAGGTAGAATGTCTCTGGCAGCGCAAAAATTGCCAACCACTTCAAGCTAAAACCGGCTTCGCCAAGTGCATCGCCGGCGTCTATAACTGAAGCATCTGATATCAGCATTTGGCAATCTGCCGCCCGCAAGCTAACAATGGCAAATGGCGGCATGCAAATCGATCAGCGTGTCCGAGATGACTTGGCTACGGCAGTTCAACCACGCACGCCAAGTGGTAAGCCTGCCCCTCTCATTTTTCTTCCGGCTCATCCGGAATGCCAAAGCGTTTGCGATGGTCGCCCATGCAGGCCCTAAGCTCATGAATACTGAGGCCACTCGCCTCGTGCATGCGTAGCAGGATGGCTGCGCTAACAGGTAAGCCCCCGTTCCTGACTTTGGAAAGGATGGGAGGAGCCACCTGCAGTTCACGTCCCAGCGCCGCATCATTCTTTAAGCCAAGAAAATCGATAACCGCATCAAGCAAATCAGCGCTCCGGAAAGCACCACCATCACTAATGGGTGGACGATTACGTAAGCCCGTTACGCGTGGAGGATGAACCTTTATTTGTTTTGACATTGTCGTTGCTTTCGAAAAGTAGATTTGCTGAGGACCAGAGTAACTTTGAGCACACCGGTGCGATGAGCAGCGGTGCAATGCTGAAGTGTAGTCACACACTTTGCTGACTGAAATCAGAACAGTCTTAAAAATTTCCGATAAGAATTTAGGGTGAGACCGCGAGCAATCGCGCCGCACGCAAGGAAGCGCTGTGCGCTATTGCGGTACATATGAAGGTGCTGCGCCCGTACGCCACGGCCCTGATTTCAGAAAAACGATAAGCAACTGTCAAATACAGCCCGTTGTGGATACTGCAGGCTGGAATTCGCTCTCGCCATGCTGACAATCGCGCGGCATCCTCGCCATGATGCGCATTTATACAGTTGCCCTAGCGTCTGGCGGCAATCTTTGACTGCACCAGGTAGGTCGCTTGTCGTTGAGACACTTCCAGCAACGAGGTCAATTCGCTGAAAGTGCAAATGATATTGGACAGATTGATGCGCTCCCAGGCCAGACGCCGCAGGATGGCTTGATATACGCCAGGGGTACCTTCGCGCATCACCAACCCCGTCTCAGCCAGGTTCCCGTTAATCGTATCGAAGATCTGGCGTGTCAGCCGTTGACTTCCAACAGGTGACGGAATTTCAGCAAGGTTGTTGCATATGGCGCCGACTCGCCGACCAGATCGATGCCGGGAAAGGCGCGAATGGATTGGCTGTCGTAGATCGCGTCTTCGATGTCTTCGTCAGACAAGCCAAAGCATTGCTGGGCCACATACATGCGCAGCATGCGCGCCAGTCCGATCGGTGGCCGACCGGTGCCTTCAACCTTCCTATAGATTGACTCGACGGCTTGATGCAGTTTGCCCCACGGAGTCACGCTGTCGATTTCGGCCAGGAAGCGGTCGCGCCGCGTCAACTTCTGATTGGTGGCGTATTCAAGGCAAGGCCGGAAAAGCTTTTTTGCGTGCCCGATGGCGGAAAGTGGTAATGCCACTATTGTCTCAGGTCAGTCTGCTGCAGGGAACGGCGTCCATTTCATCCCCTAGGACGATGAATGCCGCATCAGCGACTTTCCAGAGAAAGGCCGAGTGAAGAAAACGGCAAAAAACGACACTGATGTCATGGAATAATCATGAATTCTTCCCCGATGCGCGAGTTGTATGCGTTCTTTGCCGCTTGCTATCTGTTATCTTGCACGCCTCCCAAAAAGCGGCGAGAAGACTTAGTGTAGATCGCAATATTGAAAAGGTGCAACGGTGTTCGATGGGAAAACATCCGAAACACAATGTATGTTTATTCTAGGAAACTTAGTGCCGTTTGTGTAATTTTTTGAGCCGATACGCGTATAAAAACGGATGTTTCATTCAAAACATTTTTTCCATTTTCGCTCCATTTTCGCTTTTTTTTGACTTGGCCCTGCCTGGAAGAATAGTGTCGCTCCCACCGGCCCCATAAGCAAAATAAATGCCGCTTGCTACCCGCGAGAGGTGCCGGATGCCGGGATGGCCACCACACCATTGTGGCCGTTTTATCCACTATTTTCCAACCAAAAAACATGGAGCAGAAATGAAATTACGCCTGACGATACTCGCCGCATCCATCGCCATCTTGCCGCTGATGGCCAGTACTACGGCATCGGCCACGCCGCCCCAAATGGGTGCGCCGGTCGCTGCAGCTTCTCCACAAGAGAGCGCCGCATTGGTCCAGAAACTGAAAAACGAAGCACATAGCAAGGGACTCGACGACAACCTCGGTTTCATTGTCGCTACTGAACATCCCGGTGCCGCCGGCACCCGCGTCAGCCGTGTGCAGCATACGTTCAAAGGTTTGACTGTGTTCGGCTCCGAATCGGTCGTGGTCAGCAATAACAGCACGGGTGCCATCGTCAGTGAATCGTCTTCGGACCGTGCAGCGGGGCTGGGCAAGGGCAATGCCGGCGCCGCCAGCGCCAGCGCCATGGCCAGTGCCAGGTCTGCGGCCCCCAGCGCCAGTGACATCGACACTACGCCTAAACTTAGCGAAGCCCAGGCCATCGCCGCCGCCGTCAAGAACATCGGCGTGCAGGGCGTCGAGCAGACACCGCCTCGCGCTGAATTGATGATCTACCCAGTCATGAAAAGCATGCGCGTGGCCAGTGCACTAAACAAGTCGGAAGCTGCGCTCAATGCTCTGGACCTGGAGGAAGTGATTGACCGTTACGAGCTTGCCTATCTGGTCAAAACACGCATGCTCAGCGGCGGTAAACTGTATTACTACGATTCGATCGTGAACGCCAAAACCGGTGCCGTCATCAAGAATTGGAGTGCGCTGCATAACGTGGCCGGTACGGGCAACAGCCAATACAGCGGCCAGGTGCCACTCAACACCACGCTCTCGAACGGTAACTATCTTTTGAAAGATCCTAATCGTGGCAAAGGTGGCGTATTTGGCGCCATGGCGATCACCAATGCCAACCACGGCACTTCCGATGCCATCCCGGGCAATGTCTACTCCAAGACGAGCAATAGCTGGGGCGACGGCCAGCAATATATTAAGGGCGGCAGCACGACCAATGCCAATGGCGAGACAGCGGCGGTGAATGCCATGTGGGGGCTGATGAATACCTACGACACGCACAAGAACGTGCTGGGCTGGTCTAGCCTGGACGGCAACGACACCTCTACCTACATCGCTGTTCATTTTGGTACAGAACTCGACAACGCCTTCTATTTCAATGAATGTAGATGTATGTTCATCGGCGATGGGAATATTTATAATAACCTCGGAGCCGTTGATATTATTGGCCATGAAATGGGGCACGGCATCATACATGCCACATCGGCTCTCATCTACGCAGACGAGTCGGGTGGCTTGAATGAGTCCAGTGCGGACATCACAGGTGAAATGGTCGAAGCCTATACGCGGGCAGGCGGCACGGGCGCCACGATTCCCAATGCAGGTAATGATTGGATGATAGGCAAAGAAATGGGCAAGAATGGGAATCCCTTGCGCTGGATGTACAAGCCTAATAAAGATAACAACAGCCCGAATGCGTGGTACGGTGGTATTGGCAATTCCGATCCCCATTTGAGCAGCGGCCCAAACAATCGCATGTTCTACTTCCTGGCGCAAGGTTCCAATTCCACCACCAGCAGCGACTACTACAGCTCCTATCTGAACAAAAGCCCGCTGGCCATGACGGGCATCGGCAACGACAAGGCTTACCGCATCTGGTTCAAGGCAGCCACCACCAAGTTCACTTCGGCGACTAATTATGCGGATGCGCGCAACAAGGTGCTGGCCTCCGCTGAAGAACTGTATGGCGTAGGTAGCGTCGAAGCCATTGCCGTCAAGCGCGCGTATGCGGCCATCAACGTCGGCACCGACGTCGATGAAGTGGGTGGCGTCGGTCCCGTGAAGATCACTACCCAGCCTTCCAGCATCACTGTCGCAACGGGCACCACGGCTTCGTTCACCTTCGGCGCCACGGGCGGTAAAGCACCGTACGTCTACAAGTGGTTTCGCAATGGCGCCGTGATCAGCGGGGCCACCTCGTCCAGCTACAGCTTTACGGCACAGACGGCCGACAATGGCGCCGTCTTCAAGGCAAGCGTGACGGATTCGTCTTCGCCGGCCGTGACTGCCACGACGGGCAATGCTACCCTGACAGTAGGCGGTGGCACTGGAACCTCCACCGAGCGTATCGTCAACGGTGGCTTCGAGGCAGGCACCACTGGTTGGGGCGGCACCAACGGCCCTATCGGCAGTCATGCCGGTCAGGTCGCCTATGAAGGCACGAAGTTCGCATGGCTCGGTGGTAACGGCAAGACCGCCGACGAATTGCTGACGCAAAGCGTAGCCATTCCCGCCGCCGCCACGTCCGCCAGCCTTAGCTTCGCGCTGCATATCGACACGGCTGAAACGGACAATACCGTGTACGACAAACTGGTCGTCACGGTGAAAAACAGCACTGGCGTCGTGCTGGGTACCCTGGCCACGTATTCGAACGTGAACAAGGCAGCCGGCTATCAGATCCGCACCTTCGACCTGATCGGCTACAAAGGCCAGACCGTGCAGCTTTCGTTTGCCGCGACCGAAGATGCAGGTTTGCAAACCTCGTTCGTGATTGACAAAGTCAGCCTGCTCACCAGGTAATCCCCCCACAAAGCGCAGCGCGCAAGTGTCGGCGTGTTGCGTGCTGGATTTGCACCCACAGTCCCACGCAGTGGCTGTCCACTGTGTGGGCGCATAAAAGAATCTTGTTTTTGATTGCGACCAAACGCGAATGCAATACCATCTTCTGGTACAAGGCCCAGCCGACAGGAAGTCGCTGGCCATCGACGCCGCCAGCGAGGCCGAAGCGATCCGCGCGGCCGTGCGCGGCGGCTGGCGCGTGCTGGCCGTCGACGCTGGCGCTGCGCAGGAGACGGGCGTCGCGCTGCGTCCCGGCAAACAGGGCCTGCCTCTGCTGCAATTCAGCCAGGAGCTGCTGGCCCTGCTCGAAGCGGGCCTGAACCTGGGCGAGGCCATGGCCACCCTGCATAACAAGGAAACGCGGCCAAGCGCAAAGGCCACGCTGGCCGCCATCGTGCTCACCTTGCAACAGGGCCTAAGCTTTTCCGACACCCTGGCCGGTTTCCCCGACATCTTCCCCGACATTTACATCGCCACCGTGCATGCGGCCGAACGCTCGGGCAACCTGCCCGAGGCGCTGGCGCGCTTCGTCGGCTACCAGCTGCAGTTCGACGCCATCCGCAAGAAACTCATTTCCGCCGCCATCTACCCGTGCATGCTGCTCGTCGTCGGCGGCCTGGTGACCCTGTTCCTGCTCGGCTACGTGGTGCCCAAATTCAGCGTCGTCTACGAAAGCTCGGGCCGCGAGATTCCCTGGATGTCGCAAATGCTGCTCGGCTTTGGCCAGACCCTGGCCGCGCATCCGCTGCTGTGCGCCAGCGCGCTGGCCGCCGTGGTGGCCGCCGTGGTCTTCGGCATCGCCAATGCCGGCGCGCGCCAGGCCCTGGTCTTGCGCCTGCTGCGCCTGCCCGTGCTGGCGGAGAAGGCTGCCGAATTCCGCCTGGCCCGCTTCTATCGGGCTCTCAGCCTGCTGCTGCATGCCGGCATCCCCCTGCACAAGGCGCTGGCCATGGTCGCGCCCATGCTGCTGCCGGCGCAGCAGGAGCAGCTGGCGCAGGCGCGCCGCGCGGTGCAGGAAGGCATGCCGTTTTCCACCGCGCTGGAACACGCCGGCATGGCCACGCCGGTGGCGCAATCGCTGCTGAAAGTGGGCGAGAACACGGGCCGCCTGGGTGACATGCTGGAACGCTCGGCCAAATTCCACGACGAGGAATTCGCCCGCTGGGTGGACTGGGCCTCGCGCCTGCTCGAACCGCTCTTGATGACCATCATCGGCGTCGTCATCGGCGGCGTCGTGGTGCTGATGTACATGCCGATCTTTGAACTGGCCGGGAGCTTATCGTGACGGTTTTTACCATGTGGTGCCTGCCATGAACGCGCGCGACGAAGAACGGGCCGTGCTTGATGCTGCCATGCTGCGCCGGGCCCACGCCAGCGCGCTGGAACAGGGCCGCCCGCGGATGGCCGTGCTGCAGGAAATGGCGGCCTTGCCGCCCGAAGTCTTTTTGCGCCAGCTGGCCGCCCTGTTCCGCTACCCGGCCTGGACGATGGCCGAGCTGCAAGCCGCCTTGCCCGCCTTTGCCCTGCTGCCCTACACGGATTGCGCCCAGCGCGACTGCGTGCTGCTGCAGCCGGGCGTCCCCGGCGCGCCGCCCGTGCTCGTCGTCGGCAACCCGTTTGCGGAAGACCTGCTGCAGTGGGCCGACTTCGCCCTGTCCACGCCCTTCACGGTAGCGCTGGCGCACCCGGACGACCTGGCCGCCTATCTGCTGCAGCAGGAAAGCGTGCAGCAGGCGATGCAGGAAATGCAGCACGGAGATGACGTGCCGGGACTCGACCAGAGTATCGAGGATATCTCGCTGATCCGCATCAGCGAGGACAGCAGCCCCGTAGTGAAACTGGTGAACTCCACCATCTACGATGCCCTGAAATTCCAGGCCAGCGACATCCACCTCGAATGCGACGTGGCCAGCCTGGTCATCAAATACCGCGTCGACGGCGTGCTGGTACAGGCAGGCCAGGTGCAGGGACTGGCGATGGCCGAGCAGATCATCTCGCGCATCAAGGTCATGGCCGATCTCGACATCGCCGAGCGCCGCATCCCGCAGGACGGCCGCTTCAAGGTGCGCGTGAAAGGGGCGGAGATCGACTTTCGCGTCTCCATCATGCCGAATATCTTTGGCGAGGACGCCGTGCTGCGCCTGCTGGACCGGCGCGCGCTGACGGAAGCGGCGCAAGCGCTGCGCCTGGAAAGCCTGGGCCTGAACGAGGACGCCATCGAGCAGATACGCCGCCTGGCCGCCAAGCCGCACGGCATGCTGCTGGTGACCGGGCCCACGGGTTCCGGCAAGACCACCACCCTGTATGCGGCCATCACGGAAATCAATACGGGCCGCGACAAGATCGTCACCATCGAAGACCCCGTCGAATACCGCTTGCCGCGCGTGCTGCAGATCCCCGTCAATGAAAAGAAGGGGCTGACGTTCGCGCGCGGCCTGCGCTCCATCCTGCGCCACGATCCCGACAAGATCATGATCGGCGAAATCCGCGACGACGAGACGGCGCAGATCGCCGTGCAGGCCGCGCTCACGGGCCACCTGGTGTTTACCACCGTGCACGCGAATAACGTCTTTGATGTGGTCGGGCGCTTCCTGCACATGGGCGTCGACGCCTACAGCTTTGCGGCGGCCCTGAACGGCATCGTGGCGCAGCGCCTGCTGCGCCTCAATTGCGCCCATTGCGCCGTCGATGCCAGCGCCGAGGTGCTGGCCGATGCGCAGCAGCTGCGCGACAGCGGCCTGGCCCTGCACCAGGTGCAGGACTGGCAATTCATGGCCGGCAAGGGCTGCGGCCACTGCCGCGGCACCGGCTACAAGGGCCGCAAGGCCGTCGCCGAAGTGCTGATGCTCAGCGACGCCATGCGCGAAATGATCTGCACGCGCGCGCCCTTGAGCCAGATGAAGGAAGAAGCGGCGCGCAACGGCTTTCGCCTGGCGCGCGAAGCGGGCCTGGACCTGGTGCGGCGCGGCGAAACCACTTTAGCGGAGCTCAATCGTGTCACTTATTGAACGCCTTACCCGCGCCACCCTGTGCCTGCACCTGGCGCCGCACGGGCTGCACGGCGTGCTGCGCCGCGCCGGCCGTCCCGTGCCCGACAGCGCCTTTCACCTGCCCATTGCGAACCCCGACGCCAGCTGGGAAGTGGCGCTGGCCGCCCTGCGCGGCTGGCTCGAACAGCACAATGAAAAAAAACTGCCGTTGGCCGTCAGCCTGGCCAGCCGCTGGTGCGCCATGCTGATGGTGCCGTGGAGCGGCGCCCTGCTCGACCGAACCAGCGCACAGCGCTTCCTGCATAGCCAGTTCGCTGCCGTCTACGGCGATGGCGCGCGCGCCTGGCGCCTGGCTGCCGACGATGCGCCCTATGGCAAGCCGCGCCTGGCCTGCGGCATCGATGCGGCCCTGCTGCACGGCGTGCAGGAGGCGGCGGCCGCGCATGGACGGCGCTGCCTGTCCCTCGAACCCATCGTCGGGCCGGCCTGGCGCAGCATCGCCGGCGGCAAACCTGCCGCCTTCGCCCTGGTGGAAGCGGGACGGCTGCTGTTGGCAACGACGGGCGGCGGGCGCATCACGGGCCTGCATAGCCAGTCCTGCGGCGCCGCCTGGGGCGACGAACTGGATCGGGCGTGGCGGCGCTGGAACTTGCGCGCACCACAGCTGGACGCGATCGAACACGTGGCGCTGCTCGACTTGAGCGGCATGCCGCAGGACGAGCTGCCGGCACGCTTCCAGTCCCTTCCCGTGACCGGCGCCGCCCACCTGATGCGGGAGGCAGCATGGGCCTGAGCCGCCTGGAATTGCTGGCGCCCGGCGCAGTGCAGACATTCAAGGGCTGGCGCCTGGCCCTGTGCCTGGCGGGCGGCTTGCTGCTGCTGCCGGCCGCCGGGTACTGGCTGGTGCAGGCACAGGAAACGCGGCGCCTGGAAGCGCAGCTGGCGCAGCTGCAGCCCGCGCGTCCCGTGCGCGCGCCCTTGTCCGCCAGCCAGCAGCGCGAACGCGACATCGAACTGAAACAGGTGGCCGCCGCCGTGCGCCAGCTTAACCTGCCCGTCACGCGCCTGGTCAAGACCGTGCAGGCGCCGCGCGATGTGCGCGTGGCCTTGCTGGGGCTGGACCTGAACGCGCAGCAGGGACAAGATGGCGCCAGCGTCCTGAAGATCGCCGCCGAGGCGGAAACGCCGCAGGACATGCTCAACTACCTGGCCTTCCTGAACCAGCAGCCCATGTTCAGCTCCGTGTATCTGCTCAAGCACGAGATGAATGCGAACGCCCCCGAACACCCTTACCGTTTTCAGCTGGAGGCGCAATGGCGGCAATAAAACCCGTATTCAAAGCCAGCACGCCCGTGGCCCGCACGCGCCTGCAGCTGCGCATGCCGCCGCGCCTGGCGTGGGAAGCGCAACGTTTGTGGCGCACCCTCGGCTGGCCCAGCGCCCTCGGCGCGGCCTGCCTGGCGCTGGCCGCTTTCGCCATGCAGCAGGGCGATGCGCTGGCCGCACGCCAGCAGCAATTGGCGGCGCAACTGGCCGCTGCTGCCAGACAGTCGGCGCTGCCGCCGGCACCCATCACGCTCGATGCCGATGCGGACAGCCTGGCCGCCTTTCACGCCTACCTGCCCGCGCATGACAGCATTCCCGACCAATTGAAGGCCTTGCTGGAAGTGGCGCAAAAGAGCGGTGTCACCCTGGCCAAGGCCGACTACAAGCCGCAGGAAGACGGCAACACGGCCTTCCTGCGCTACCAGATCACCCTGCCCGTCAAAGCCGAATACGCGCAGTTGCAGACCTTTATCGTCGATGCCCTGCAGGCGCTGCCCACCCTGACGCTCGACTCCGTGCTGTTCAAGCGCGAGCAGATCGAGGCGGGCGAGATCGACGCGCGCATCCAGTTCATCCTGCTGGTGAAAAAGCCGGAGGTGCGATCATGAAGAAAGTCGTGTTGGCCGGCGCGGCCGTGGCGACCCTGCTGGCCGCCTTCTTCGCACCGGAAGACGAAGGCAGCATCGTCGGACCAGCCACCGCCACCACGCGCCAGGTGGAACGGGTACCGGCGGCGCTTGCGGTGGCCACGCCACCTGCGCCCCCGTCCGCGCTGGCCATCCATCCACGCCGCGCGCTCGACGATGAAGAGGCAGCGACCCTGTTCGCCAAGCAGAGCTGGCAGCCGGAGACGCCGAAAAAGATCATGCTCGACCAGCAGGCAGCCCAGGCTGCACTACCCGCTGTCCCCGTCGATGCGAACGCGCCGCCACCGCTGCCCTTTCAATTCCTAGGCCGCTTTGTCGACGAAGGCAAGGCGGCCTATTTCCTGCAAGCGGGCGAACGCAACGTGGTGGCGCGCCCCGGCGACACGCTTGAAGAGCGTTACCGCTTCGACGGCGTGGTGCAGGGCGCCCTGCAATTTACCTATCTGCCGCTCAACCTGAAACAGACACTCGCCGTAGGGGACCTCAATTGAAACGACGCGCCGCACGTAAGTCTCGTACTATCCTCACCCTGCTCCCGGTGCTGTCCCTGCTGGCCGCCTGCGCCGGCAACCAGGCCTATAACGATGGCCAGGCCATGCTGGGCGCGGGCCGCACGGAACAGGGCCTGGCCCTGCTGGAACAGGCGGCACAGGCCGAACCGACCAACGCCAAGTACCGCATCGCCGTCACCAGCGGCCGGATGCGCGCGCTGAACAAGCTGAATGGCGCTGCGGAAGCGCTGCGCCGGCAGGGCAAGCTGCCCGAAGCGCAGGCGTTGTACCAGCAGGCGCTCGCGCTGGACGCCAGCAACGACGTGGCGCAGCGGGGCTTGGCCGGCGTGGTGCAGGATGAACGGCACCGCAAGCTGGTGCAGGAGGCGCAGGCCAGCTACCAGCGCGGCGGCGAAGCGAATATCGCGCAGGCGCAGGAAGCCTTGCGCCAGGTGCTGCAGGAGCGCCCCGCACAGCGCGAGGCGCTGGCCCTGAAAAACCGCATCGGCGAGGCGCAATCCAAAAGCCTGCCGGCCGGCGGCAAGCTGGCGGCCGCCTACCGCAAACCCGTGACCCTCGAATTTCGCGACGCGTCGCTGCGCTCCGTGTTCGATCTTCTCAGCAAGGTCTCGGGCCTGAACTTCGTCTTCGACAAGGAGGTCGACCCTGCCCTGCGCGCCACCATTTCCGTGCGCGACACCAGCATCGAAGAAGCGATTGCCATGCTGCTCGGCGCCAACCAGTTGGAACAAAGCGTCACCAGCGACAAGTCGATCACGATCTACCCGAACACGCCGCAAAAGGTGAAGGATTACCAGCAGCTCGTGGTGCGCACCTTCTTTCTCGCCAATGCCGACGTCAAGACGGTGGCGTTTTCCATCAAGACCCTGCTCAAGGCCAAGGATGTCGTCACCGACGAGCGACTGGGCATCATCATGCTGCGCGATACGCCGGAAATGGTGCGCATGGCCGAGCGCATCATCAACGTGCAGGACCTGGCCGACCCGGAAGTGATGCTGGAAGTCGAGGTACTGGAAGTCAAGCGCACGCGCCTGATGGAACTAGGCGTGCGCTGGCCAGACCAGGCCAGCCTGACACTGGCTGGCGTCGCAGGTAGCACGGGAGGACTCGGCGGCCTGAAGGTGGCGGACCTGCACCGCATCAATGGCGACAATATCAACCTGGGCATCGGCGGCGTCACCCTGAACGCCAACAAGACGGACAGTGACAGCAATATCCTGGCCAACCCGCGCATCCGCGTGCGCAACAAGGAAAAGGCCAAGATCCTGATCGGCGACCGGGTGCCCGTCATTACCGTCACGACGAATAACGGCGTCAGCTCCGACAGCGTCAATTACATCGACGTGGGCTTGAAGCTCGACGTCGAACCGAACGTCTACCTGGACGACGAGGTGGCCATCAAGATCAACCTGGAAGTGTCGAACGTGGTCAAGGAAGTGATCAGCAAGACGGGCACGCAGGCTTACCAGATCGGCACGCGCAGCGCTTCCACGGTGCTGCGCCTGAAGGACGGCGAGACGCAGGTGCTGGCGGGCCTGATCAGCGACGAAGACCGGGGCACGGCCAACAAGGTGCCCGGCGTGGGCGAGCTGCCCGTGCTGAACCGCCTGTTCGGCAGCCAGAAGGATGACGCCATGCGCAGCGAGATCGTGCTGTCGATCACGCCGCGCCTGCTGCGCAGCATCCGCCGCCCGGACCTGACGACGGCCGAATTCAATTCCGGCACCGAGGCATCCGTGGGCGGCCGCGCCAGCGTGGGCGGCACGCCGGAAGCCATCACCGCGCCCGAGCAGGCCCCACCGCGTACCGGCTCGCCCATGACGGGCGGCGACGAAGCGCCCGTCGCCGGCGACAAGGCCAGCGCCACGCCACAGGCCACGGTCAAAGGTGGCCAGTGAAACCACGCGGCTTTACTTTCATCGAGCTGATGATCACCCTGGCGATCATGGCGACCCTGGCCACGGTGGCCGTGCCCATGGCGCAGGTGGCCCTGCAACGGGCGAAGGAACAGCAATTGCGCAGCGCCCTGATCGAAATGCGCGAAGCGATCGATGCCTATAAGCGCGCCTCGGACAATGGCCGCATCAAGCTGTCGCTGGGCGCTTCCGGCTACCCGAAAAAACTCGAGGAACTGGTCGAAGGGGTGCCCGACCAGCGCAGCGTCTCGAAGCAGAACATCTATTTTTTGCGCCGCCTGCCGCGCGACCCGTTCCAGCCCAGGGAAGAAGGCAGCGCCGCCGACAGCTGGAGCAAGCGCGCCTATGCCTCACCGCCCGACAATCCCAGCGAAGGCGAGGACGTGTTCGACGTCGCCTCGCGCTCGACCAAGGTGGGCCTGAACGGCGTGCCGCTCAAGGAATGGTGAACTTGATGCCCTCTTCTATCTCACGCCGCGGCTTTACCCTGGTCGAACTGCTGGTGGTGCTGGCGATCATCTCGCTGCTGCTGACGATTGCCATTCCCCGCTATTTCGGCTCGGTGGAAAAATCCAAGGAAGTCGCGCTGAAGGAAAACCTGCAAGTGCTCAGGAGCGGCCTAGATAAATACTATGCCGACAAGGGCGAGTATCCGGCCGCGCTGGCCGACCTGGTGACCCACCATTACTTCCGCAGCGTGCCGCTGGACCCCGTCACGGAGTCCGCCACCACCTGGCAGCTGATCCCTTCGCCCAATGGCGAGATCGGCGGCGTGGCCGACGTGCGCAGCGGCGCCAAGGGCAAGACACGCGAGGGCATCCCCTTTGAGCAGCTCTAGTTTCCGGCGCCCCGCACTGGGCTTCGCGTATATCTGGACCCTGATGCTGGTGGCCTTCATGGGCGTGGGCCTGGTGCTGGCCAGCGAGCTGTTTGCTACGGCCGCGCGGCGCGAAAAGGAGCGCGAACTGCTGTTCATCGGCCATGAATTCCGCAACGCGCTGGGCCGCTACTACGACAGCACGCCGGGCGACGGGCGGCCCCGCTATCCCTTGACCTTGCAGGAGCTGCTGCGCGACCCGCGCTACGCCAACGCCCGGCGGCATCTGCGCCGCCTGTATGCGGACCCCGTCACCGGCAAGGCGGAGTGGGGCCTGCTGCGGCAGGAGGGGCGCATCGTCGGCATCCATTCGCTGTCGCCGCAGATCCCCATCAAGCAGGACAATTATCTCGACGAAGACGCCAGCCTGCGCCGCAAGCAGCGCTACGCTGACTGGCAATTTACCTATCCGCACGACTTGATCGTCAGTACACCAGGCCAGCTTAACGAAAAAAAGATTAATAATGAAACAAGATCGGTAGCAAAGGTGCAAAGACAGAATTGAGACATTGCTTGGCGTGTAAAAGAGGGTGATAGTGGGTTAACAATATCGGAGAGAATGATGTATAAGAAAAATAGGTATAACTTGCCGGTTCCGCGAGGCACGTGCGGCTTTACATTGCTCGAATTATTGGTCGTTATCGTGATCATCGGCCTGCTGGCAGCGTATGTCGGTCCGAAGTACTTCGCCCAGTTGGGCAAGTCGGAGGTTACAGTAGCCAGAGCGCAGATTGAGGCGTTTGAAAAATCTCTTGATACCTATCGTTTGGATGTGGGACGCTATCCCACAACAGAAGATGGCTTGGCGGCATTGCTCCTCGCGCCACCAAGCGCAGGAACACGCTGGAACGGCCCATATTTGAAAAAGAATGTACCATTGGATCCATGGGGGCACGCCTACCAATACCGCTCGCCAGGCACCAAAGGCGAATATGACATCATCTCCATGGGCAAGGATGGCCAGCCTGGCGGAAGTGGCGAGAGCGCCGACATTAGCTCGCAATAGGACTGCCAGCAGGCTTTGCCTGGCGGCTTAGCATACTCCCCGTTAAGTGACCCGGCGCGGCCGTCTGGCCGCGATCCCGGTAGCGTCGCCAGCTCAGTGGGGACGCTTCTGCATCACTTCGCATTCGATAAACACATTGCCAGCTTCGGTATTACTCGGAAGCAGTACCCGCTAACTACCCTTGCACGTCAGCTTCACGGGACTGCCGGCTCGGCTGTGAAGATGTCCTTAGCTGATTCACGCTGTCGCGAATCGCTGCCTCGGCAAATCCCATCAGCCAGGCATCGCGCAGCCCAATCTGACAATTAAATAGGCGCGGCACCTGGTTATTGCCGCGCGCGTAGTCGTCATAGCCGATTTCCTCTGCGCGGAACAGTAATACGCTCATGAGTCCGTGCCGGCGATGTGCATCGTATTGCATGTCCAGCGCGCGGCAATAATCTTGATAAATCAATCTGATGGTGATACTCAGAACCTCATCCATTTTATTGCTCCTTAATGCATATGCCCTGCACCGTCGTGCAGCGCCCCTCCGTGCACATAGCAAAGATCCTTTGCCGAACACAGGTGGCCCGTCGCCAGGTCGCAGAAACAAAAACACGTTCTGTTTGTCCGAATGAAATGCGCGCCATCCCGGGTCATGACGCGCGTCCCTGGAAGCAGCGCCTCTAGCTGTTCAAGTAATGTGGCGGGCTCGCCAGCCGAACTGGCGGTGCCAAGCTCATGCTTCCCATTGAAAGGCGAAAAATGCTGTTTCATGTCCTCCTCCGTACTTTGGGTTGTGTGGCCGTTGCTGAATCATGAATTTCGGCCATGCGGCCGTAAGTGGTTTCCGCTCACCGCATGGTTGTGACTATGTGATATCGCGCTCCATCGCTGTGCCATGCTCCGCGCGGGATACCTTGTCGGCAGAGCCTGGCGCCGCAGGCAACCCAGCGGCAGGCTCGGATAACGAGGCTGTTATGGATTGCTTGCCATGCGGCCGATATCTGCGGTGGCTGCATGCCACGCCTGCAGGCCGGACTTGGTCCGGCAGCATAGGCGTTAGATGTACTGGCCTTGGCACTGCACTTGCTGCAAGCAGGACAGCCTGGCGTGATGCTTTACTGCACAGGCAGAGTTGGACTGCACCGAACCGGAGAATAGCTGGTGCAGTCGTTGGGCTGACTACTCCTCTCCATAGGGGAAGCAGCAACCGCAGGCGGGACAGTCAATGCTCCAATACTGGTTAATTGACCCGGAGTCGGCATTTTCCCAGTAGCGATAACGTGCCCATTCATGACCGCATCCGGGACACTCGCCTTGATAGCGTTCATCGTCCAGTTCCATGCCGCCAGGTTCGACACCGTTGCCAAATACCATGGTGCTCATCTCAGCCTCCCTGTTTATTTGCCAGGTTGACGTATGGATGGCTGCGCGATATATGGAAAAGAAACGCGAGTGCCATGGCGTACTTGGAGAGCTTGCGCCGTGCAGGACACAGGAGCCGGCAGGTATGCGGCATCAGCGGCCAACTTGAAAGCAGACGCGCCTTGGCTAGACTCCGCTGAATGCCTATCGTCAGTGATGGGCCCCGTAGGATCGCGCTCGGACTAGCTTGCTCCTTGCATGCAGGGAGAATACCGGTACCGCCAAGAAGAATACAGATTGGACGTTCGTGATGCAGTAGATCGTATCGATGGGACATGATGGTTCTCCAGAAAAGACGGAGTCACCCAAACCCCATACGGGGTTTTCGGGAGCCCCGCAAGTGAATGAAATGTAAGTAGACAACCAGCGTGCATGCTGGTCGGTAATGTGGCGATACCGGCCGCCAGACAGGAGCGCCTCAGTACATGGACTTTCCAGTACATGTGGAGCTATTCATGTAAAAGACCTGGCCAAGTAGATGAATAACCAGTTCACTGTTGCAAGGGCAACGTATCGGTGCCAGAGGCACCGATGAGAGTGGCGGGTAACGACCGCTACGCCTGCCGCGACGGTGCAGCAAGATCCAGTGATAAGTCCGCGATGGACAAGGACCGGAGCAACTTGAGAGCGATTCTCAATATATGCATGTATATTTTTGCACTGGTAGCGCCGCAATTCAAGCGGTGGAAATGGCCAAGTTCGACGAAAAGTACCCTGACGTTAGAAGTTTCCCCCTGGCGTTTGGTACGTCGAGGTAAGACTTCATCCGCCACAACCGTACCGGCGCGGCGTCTATACAGGAAGCTACATAGGGGACCGCGCCGAGTGTGAGCCTCTGATTGGCTCGGGTAGCGGCGGCATAGGCTGGTCAGAGGCCCATACCCATGCGCCTGGAGTCGCTTGCAGCTGCGCGGCTTTCTCGGCTTTGGCTTTTTCGTTCCAGAAGGTGCTGATGGCATGCAAAGGCACAGGCATGGGCCCTGTATCGAGG
Organism: Janthinobacterium lividum; assembly: GCF_034424625.1. Classification (NCBI taxonomy): domain Bacteria; kingdom Pseudomonadati; phylum Pseudomonadota; class Betaproteobacteria; order Burkholderiales; family Oxalobacteraceae; genus Janthinobacterium; species Janthinobacterium lividum. Next base: position 168,918 of record NZ_CP139977.1, read on the forward strand.
AGTAACGCTGTGGCGAAACGTGCGGCATGCCTACTGTCATATGCCAGCGGCTTTATAAAATGCCGGCGTTCGCTGGTTAGTGCATGTACGAGCTGCGCCTCATGGGCATCCTCAACGGGGATCCAGTTTGCGGTCGTCGTCATCATACTTGCCGCATGGATGAGAAAAGCCGCTTCAGTCTTTGGATAGATCAGTGCGCACAGGATAATGCGCAATGCTGCCTCAGGATCGGCATCCTTCAACAAAAACGTCGCCTCAAAGCTGTGTTCAATTTTCTTCCAGGACTTTTCGTCAATGAACAGCGGCATGTCCGACATGTGTTTGATGGAGATTTTTTTACCGGTTGCCGCATCTGCGACGCCTTTGAACTCACCGACGACGATCCCTATGCCGGTTGATCCCTCTTCAACATGACTGGTCAAGGAACCGAATTTGCAGCGGCGCCTTTCGGCGATCTCGGTTTTACGCTGTTCGTTAAATTGCTCTGGCACATATAAATGCTCCGAAAGCGGTCTACCTTTGATCCTGGTACTGTTCGCCACCTCCATAAGGTATTTATGGATGACGGCCTGGTTGCGCTTGCCTTCCATCGCCGGCAACCATCGATTGAAGCCGGCCCGGTCGAAGAGATAATGCATGAAGGCGCGCAGCGACATCTTCCTTTTTGCGACACTCACGTCGACCGGCTCCGTCTTTTTTGCTGTGTGCCTGGCTATCCCGCAGCTCTTTTTGAGGGAAAAATTGACATAGATCTCGGTGAGCGCATCGCCGTTGTCGACTACCGCCTCACCCATTAATTCGCCCAGCCCTGAGTCGCTGTATTCCGGCTCAAACGATTTGCAGGACGGATGGTGCTTGTGGCCGGTGCCGGGCATGCGCTTGAGTAAGCAGCGATCTATCTTTGCAATGTACATGTCGACGCCGCCAGGCATACAGAGGCAACGCGGCCGCTCGGAGGTGCCGTGCAGCTCGGCCAGGACCTGCTGCAGTTCGGCGGCGCTGTCGTCCATACGCCGACCTCTGACCAGATACATGGCAGTGTCCACTCCGCCTCTGTCAGACATGTTGCCCAGGAGCGGTGCGATGCCGTACGGCTGTACTGGGATTGCCCCTGCTGTTGCCCGCCGCGAGCAAGCGCTTAACGGTAGCGCGCTCGCTGACGCCCAGCAGTGTTCCGATGGCTGCGGAGCCAATGCCGCGCGTATCGAGCTTCTGTGCGATCGTTCGGCGTGCACTCATCGCTGTGATGCCGACGAAAGGCCCAAAGCTAAAAATGCGTTTATAGGCAAGTAAGATATCGCTGCACAAGTATTGCATTCCGGTGCTGGTCTTCTTTTGTATGATACGCATGTTCTCGCCGTCCGGGCGCAGAAAAAGCTTCGAGAAAGGCGCAAGTCCGCGAAAATGCTGTGCGTCACCGATTCCCTGGAGTTTCGAGATCCTTTGGGCAAGGTACTGGTCAATAGCCATATTCACCGCATCGCAGCAAAAATACATAGGCCGCTGCGCACCATTGATGGCAACCTCCGGCCGAATGACGGATTGCGCGCGCACCGATCCATCCGGCGCAAGATAGTCACGCACTTCCAGTCTGGCGATTTCCAAGGGCTTCGCTGCGGTGGAGAACAGGATCATCAGCAGCGCGACATCGCGCTGCGCATGTCGGCTGTGCTGCCGAATCTGCTGCGCAAGCGCATCGACTTGCTCGTCTGGTACCGCGCATTTCTTCATGCGCGAGTGGCAAGCGCGCTCCGGCGTGTAATGCGCCAGCGCCTCGAGATAGGCGTTGCGATTGTCGCGCAGCATACGCGCCGTTGGAATGGCATGATCGGGCACGTCAACCACGCCGACGATGGATTGCAGATCGCGCGCAATGAGTCGGACGCGGTGCTGTATCGCCGTCTGCTGCAAGGCATACGCCTCGCCAACCTGCTTGTACGTCTGCCCGGACATCACGCGTTTAACCATGTCAATCGATGCGGCAACATAAGCGGCGTCCATGGGAATCTCCCAATCATTCAGGTGAGGGCATCATGCCCCGCAATCCCTCCCGGCAGTAACCAATAGCGTCACGTTTTTAGCGGGCTTTTAGATCAGCATCGCCGTCCGTCATAACCGCCAGCATGTGCCTTTGGCGCGATAGGAATCCAGTCGCAGCGGATATGCCGTCCTACCAAAAGCGCACGCTTAGCGCCGCGGCCCGCGCGCGAATGCACCACGCATTGCTTGTCTGCGCTACAGTGATCATTGCGATGATGAGCGCTGCTGGACTAGCCCAGCAGCGCTCACGCCAAGGGCGCTCCGGGGCCCAACTTATTTCTCATCTCACCTCCTTAAGAGGAAAGCTGATGATGCAAATCTCTTTATCTGCCAATGCACTAGCCACGCATCACGGAATCCCTTGCGCCAGCGGTACCTTAGAGGCGGGTGCGTGCATGCCCGCCGGTAAGCCTGGTAGTCGGCGCCGGCATCCCTGCATCCTGACGTCACCGAAGATCATAGAACCCCCTCGGCATCGACCAAACCAAGCACGAAGGTCAAGCCGGCTGCGTTCTCGCTCTTATAGCCCGCACCTGCCTGGCGATGAAAATAGAATACAATACCTTCGTTAGTGCAATTAACTGAGGTTAACTTATGACAAGCAGATCACCGCGCTTACGCGCGGCCAACACCGTCTACAAAAGGAGACTCTTATGGGCCACCGACCCCAAAGCGGCCTTTCACCGCTGGCTTGAAAAAGACGCGTACGAGGAAGGCCACAACTTCAGCGCCAAGACCATCGCAGTCTACACATCGATGTGGGCGATCTTCATCGCCCACCTGCGGACGTTCCGCGGCAAGAGCGTCGTGCTGGCCAATGAAGAAGATATCCGTCACTTCCTGGATCAGGCCCATGTATGCAAACGCGTGGAAGCGCGTCAGCGCTATGCGCTGCTGCTGCTGCGCGCTTACGCCGCCTTGCAGCAAGCCGATCCTGATTTCGTCAATCCGACCGAGGCGACCTTTCGCCCGGCAACCCCGCCGGCCGACGAAAAGCCGATGCCTTTTCTGCTCCCAGCTGAACGGGTACGCGTGTTTGCCTTGCTGTGCGATACTAACGATCCGCTAGATAAGGATAACCTGGTACGCATCCGCGCCAAGGCGATGTGTGCGTTGATGCTGGGTGCCGGGTTTAAGCCTGGGCAAGCCAACATAACCTCAGTTAATTGTGTAGGACATGGGCGCGAGCGGTTTATCGTTGCACCGCAATGCGGCACCATGACCTCGCACCGTTCCCTGGTACATCCGGCCGCGTGGCCGGCGATTGACCGTTGGCTGGCACTGAGCGATAGCGAAGGCTTGATGTTTCCCGGGACGCGTTCGGAGAAGGAACATCCCGTCGATTATGCGCGCGCGTTCGTTGGCGCGAAAAAACTTCTGGCTGACCTGGGAACGATGGCTGGCGGTGAACGGGTCAGCCCGCAAACCCTGCGCAACTCCTACGGCGCCAGTCTACTCGAAGATGGACTGGGCCTGGAAGCGGTACGGGAATACATGGGCTACTCCAGACTGGAATTCGCCAGGCGTTTCTCGCATGCGCATGCGGCATGGTGCCGCCGTTCCGGTCTGCAGCAAAGCACGGTAGAATCGACGTCCAGCAACGATCTGAACGATGCTCCACCACCCTCTTCTGAAAGCTGCCACGATGCCTCCGATTAATCCAACGGCAGAACAACGTATCGCCGAACTGGAAAGCGCCCTTGCAAAAACGGTCGACTATTTGCGGTCATTGCCATTGAATCCTTCCAACCACCACGCCGCGGCTGCTGCCGACCAGGTGCTGCGGCAACCGATAATACCGGTTCACCTGCTCTCGGGAACGGCGATGGCATCGGCCGGTGTGCCACTGTTGCGCGCCACACTGCAAGGCAATCAACTCGCGGTGCAAACTGCTGATCCAGGCACAGTGCCGGCCGCCTTCCGTGAACAGCATGCTGCGCAGCTGCGCGCGGCACTCATTCGCGGCATCACCATTGACCTGTCAGGCGCCTAGGGCCCAAGGTATTTTCTAGTACTGGGATGCTGTCGAACATGCGGGCCAACCAAGACAGCGAAGCTGGCGCCGCAGCAGATCCTGCACCCGCAGCTAGCGGGGTGCCAGGCTGAACTGCTCGACGAAGGCGGCCAGTGCCTCAATGGTTGGTTCACCCCAGAGCTCCTGGGCGTACCAGTTGGTAAACAGCGAGCGTGCCAGAACGTTCTCGACGCCGCGGTCCAAATTGACAGCCGTGTTCGTATTCTGATCCTTGAAGCGCTCGAAAATGGCGCTGCGGTCGGCGTTATCGAGTTCGTTGTACAAGTCATACGCGTCCTGCGCCCGCGCCGCGAGGAATTTCTCCAATACCGTCGTGCCGCTGTCTTTCTTGGCGACGCTATTTTTTGCCGCGCTGCTCTTGAGCTGCAGGTTTTTCGCGGCATCAGCCCCCTGCTTCATCGTCCAGCGGAAATACGCAGCCGGAGAATCCAATGGCGCACTGCTCTTGTGATCAATCCGCGCCTGCACAAAGGCCACGGCGCTGCGGATCTTGTCATCGCCATGCTGTGCCATCACATCTGCTGCATCGACCTGGGTCAGGCCAAATTTCATAATACTGCCCATGAGTTCCAGATCGATGACGGGCGGTGCAGCAAAGCCAAGCTGCGGCTGCTTGGTATGCTCGACGCGGAACTGCAGGCGCTCGACGCGCCGGCCCACACGGTGTTCGATCAGCTCGACCTGGATATCGGTAAGGGCATTGATCTCCGCCATCGCAGGGCGAATGACATCGCGCTTGAAATATTTATACTGCGGCGGTGGCGCATCCTCGGACACGGGATTACCAGTCAGCGCGCCATACCAATGCTCATATGTCTCGATCAGCGTGACCTTGGAGGGATTGGTGGCATAGCGGCGGCAGATTTCATACAGTGCCAGGGAAGAGCCAGAACGCAGCAAGCCCTGATAGAAAATACTGAAGCGGGTGTAGGTTCCCGGGGCCATGACCAGCTCATGCACTTCCGGTGGAAACGCAAAGCCAAACCAGACCTGCCCGGAATGCTTTTTCAAGCCCATCGGATTGACCAGCGTGACCGAAGCGACCAGGCGCTCGGACGTCCACTGGCGGTCATTTTCCATCAGCAACTTGATGTTCTGCATCTCTTCAAGCTGGGCCTTCAGAAACTCGGTGTCCTTGCTGTCATACGCAGCATCGCGGGCCAGATCTGCCAAGCGAATCCAGAAGTATTTTTTTGACGCCGGCGTATCGATCGGAGAATTGACGCCCGTGACCTTCAGCTGCTGGGCGTGATACATCATAACGTTGAACACCTTACGGGTGAGCAAAGACATCTTGCCTTCCCGCACGCGCAGACCGATCGCATCATTCGTCTTGCGAAATTCCATCGATGGGGATGTTAGTTCGCCATTCTTGGCTGCCTTGGGTTTTCTCGTTGCCACGCCGATCCTCTTTCATCGAGAAAGCATGGCTCCACATGCCCATACTCGCCTTTACATGGTGCGAACTATAACGCGAATTGACTCACCTTTGCATGCTCGCACATGAAATTTCACCAAAATAAGTGATTTTTTTCTGAAAAATTTTTCACCTTAAAACAGGGTCCGCACGTTTCGAATGAGAACCATTGACTGGCAAACTCCCCGTGCAAGCTCACCTGGATTCGCAACGCCAGAACCAGCAAACAACGCCAAAACCGCATGGCTGGCGGCCCAGAGTACTTTCCCAATGCCGCAACCACGGAACCTACAAGCTGTCCATGGCATGGCCATATCGGTCACCACATGCTGCGCACTCCCTGTGTAGTCTCACCTATCGACGCAGCAGACGCTGCACAGCGCCCTCCATCACCTGTCACCGCACCGAATTGACCTATTTCGCATAAAAATGGCACCTACTGACCATAGCACGCTAGCAACCCACCACAAATAGCCTGTACTACCAAAAACACTCCCTGTGGAAGCTCCCCAGAGAACCATCACCAACACCAATTGATACCTAACCTGGTGATCAGGAAAACAACTCCCCGTAAAAGCTCACCTAAGAATGAGCGACCCCACTGTCACGACCCCGGTAAACCGACACCAGCCGGATACGCCCGACGCAAGAACCACATAAACACAGCACACACCACATCAAGCTATACCGGTCACAACAGCCTGGAAAATAGTTATCCCCATCTCCATTGACGCACTGTCCCTGTATAAGCTCACCTGAAGGGTCTTCAGTCACCGTATCCCCTCCCCTCACTACCCGTATAGCCTCACCTTAAATACATTCACTCCCTGAACCGACTCACCGAACTCCCCGTGCAGCCTCACCCCTGTCCCTGGTCAAGCTCACCGAATCCCTCGGAAAGCCGCATGAATGCTCGGTCTACGCGCGCTTAATTTGTATTTAAGGTTTTAAAAGGGTTCTTTATCAAAAAACCTCTCAAGCAAAAAAAATATTCCACTGAAGGTTTAATGCAGAACTCAGTACCCAAAAATAAGGATATTTTAGTAAAAAAACAATATTCATCACTTACCAAAGGGTAATTACAGCATTTCATGAAAAAGATCAGTCATGCAATCCAAGAAAACATACTAACTTTACAAGTATATCGCGAACAATATAGCGTCTTCAAAGCTAGATTACAGGATCACAACGTCGTGATACTCAACACTTTTCAGCTTCACCAATCAATCTACACCCCACCTTACTACTCGAAAAATGTTTCTTTAACAAATGATAGATCGACAGCAATCACCTCGTTCATTGTTCCCGTAGAAGCTCACCATAGGTGAATAGCAAAAAAGAGATCACCAATAGGTTGACAAATGAGCATCGTCTCTGCAGGGATGCGCACGTTCCATTTACTAATTAAGCAATTGATTAACAAATAAACAAAAGCACGCCACATATAAACATCAGTCCCTGTAAAAGCTCCTGTTTCGTCACGTTGAATTTCCAATGCAGCATATATTCATGCATAAGGTGCATATTCTCATCGACTCGATAACGCGTACGACACACTAAAGGTGAGGGATTACAGGGAGTACACATCAATATTTTTTTCCAGATATTTCCTATAAGTTGCAATAGTGCAACTTATATACTGGCTAGATATTCATATCATCACGCTTCGAGCCAATTTGATGTACGTAAACCACTTCAACAGTGACTCACACGCGTACTTTCTCATCAGATCCACACATGTTCACTCACATGATTAGAGGTCCCTGTAAAAGCTCACTCGTCAACGGCCTCAACTCCCAATGCTCCCTGTAAAAGCTCCCCCGTGTATAGGAAGATCAAGAGGCCACGCATTGAATAATTGAAATACCAACGCATCCGCTGTCGCAGGGGTCCCTGTTAAGACTCACCTATGACCCTCCTACATCCACTCCATGTGGTTTATTAAAATTAAAGCAATGAAAATACATCCTGTGCATACAGATAGCTCCTTCATATGCCTGGATCTGCAAATTTTGCCTTGATGCAACCCTAAAAATCACATCCGGGCTTTTGAAAGAGACTATTCCTTTTAACTTGTCGATAGACTTTATTTTCGTCAATCTCCCTTTATTTGGAAAAGTTCGATTGAAAAGTACATTGAAACCCGCTATCATCATTGAAATAATCATTACCACGGGATCCTCATGCGCGCATTTGAAGGTGTTAAACAGAAACTAGCGATGGAATTGAGCGGCTTCACTGGTACGCCAAAAACGTTTCGTACACGGTATCGTGAACAGGCAGACAACAAACACAAGCTGTACAGTGCCGCTGAAATCCGCGCTATCCGCTTCGGACTTCTGAATATTCCTCCAGAAACCAAACGCCCTTTGACGCTACCCCCGGTGATCGACACGCGCATGGCCAAGGGTGGCGTTGGCAAGACCACCATTTGCGGTAACGTCGCCAGCTGCATCGCCTTATCAGGCTACCGCGTACTACTGATCGATGGTGATCCACAGTCGTCGCTGACAAGCCTGTATGGCATCAACTGGCTCGACGAAGAAATTACGCATATTGGCGAGCTGATGAAGCGCACCTCGCAAGGTCAGCGCGCGCATCCAGAAAAGGCTATCCGCTCGATCTATCCTGATGGCATGCTGGATCTGATCCCAAGCGACATCACCATGGTCGATGAATCTTGGCTGATGGGTGCCATGAACCGGGAGCAAGCTTTTACACGCTTACTGGAGGCGGAGATCGAGTTTTTCAGCCAGTACGACGTCATCATCATTGATTCCGCACCAGGAACATCCGTCCTGGCCACGACGTTCATGGTGGCCTGCAAGACCCTGCTGACCGTGGTGACGGCCGAAGGACAGGCCATTGCTGCACTCGACGTGCTCGCATCCAACGTACAGGAAATCAATGCTGCTTTTGGGCGGCAAGGGATTCATTTGGACGTGCACATTGTGGTGAACCAGTTCAATACGTCGAAAACACCGCACCAGTACCAGCTATCAAAACTGCTGCCGAAATTTCCTGGCAAGATCAACGACACCATCATCCGTGATTTTGTCGGCTTCCTGCGCGAGTCCGATCCGGACAACATCAGCAGCAATGGCCCTGTTCTGGAAAAAGAGCCCAATAGCGGGGGCGCACGCGACATCATCGACTTAACCAAGTCGCTTATCAAACTATACGGTCTGCGCTTGGCTGGCACGACATTACCAGGGCAGGAAAAATTATGAGCAGAAAACCATTAAAAGTATCCGGCCTGATCCAGTCAGGCCGCCTGGTGCCGCAAGCCGGCATCACCGCATCGACCGCATTTGATACGCCAGCCGATGCCCCAGCCGCAGAGATTGGCCAGGACCAGCCAGCTGAAATGGCCTACAACTCCCTGCCTGCCAGCACCCCAGCAGTCGTGGCGCCAGTTAATGCACTCGGCGTGGAAAAACTGATTGATCTGGATCTGCTCGATGACAGCCCATTTCAAACCCGGTTGAAGTATGACCCGGAACGTATCGATGAAATTTCACAGTCGTTCCTGAGCGCCGGACAAAGCACGCCAATTACGGCACGCCAGATGCCTAACGGGCGCTACGAGATCATCAAAGGACAGACCCGCAAGAAGGCCGCCATCAACATCGGCTGGAAGCAGGCGCGTGTCCTGGTCGTTTCGCGGACGGATCGTGAAGCCGAGCTGGATGTCATGGTCGACAACACCGGTGCACCTCCGACTGAATATGAAGAAGCACTGATGTTCCGCAAGGCGATGAGCAAGGAATATGCAACCACGCAAAAAGCAGTCGCTGCGATGTTCCTGTGCTCCCAAGCCAAGGTCTCCAATGGCCTGGCGATGCTCAACTTGCCTGCCGAGGTACTCAGCCTGCTCGATGAAGAGCCTGGCTTATTTGGTGCGCATGCAGCAAAAGTGATCAATTCTCTGTGGGAGACCTATCCTACCCACCACGGCGTCATCCTGAAGGCCATTCAACGCCTCAAAGAAGGCGCTGACCAAGGATCGATACAAGTGTGGGTCACACAGCAAATTAACGCTGCCAGCCGCCCTCCCCGGGCGCAGAAGCACTTGATTCCTTCTTCGTCAGGTGCACCACGGTATTTGACGCAGGCGAAGGACCGCGACATCATCGTGCGTATTTCGGACCGCTCGATCGATGCAGCCATGGTGCATCAAAAAATTGACGAAATGCTAAGAAAAATGGCTGATGAAGTAGTGGAGTAATTTAATAAATTCAATTAAATCAATAACTTACAGTGTATTACTAAGTAATAACCTGATCTGTTATATGTCAAAGGCCTGGGATTTTCCAGGCCTTTTTTTCGAAGTTGATTGTTCATAACACGATAGTCTGGTGGAATAAAACGCTGAGAAATCATACTTGCCGCGTTTTCGATATCTACCCGTCTTTAGAGAACGGCGATAGATCTAATGCTGTTGGCGTGACTGAAGCAAAACATCCAATCGACCACTCGCTCACACATATCTTATCCAACCATGGCAACCATTGCATAAAAATGGCTCGTTGCTGCGCTATGCGAGTACCAGTTTCGCTCGATTCAACATCAACAGATTATGCAGGCAAAGCATGGCCAGTTTCAGCCGCATGGACGAGCGCTGTGGATTGTGATGCAACAACAGTGCATCCAGGATCATCTGCGGGCTCTTTTTGTCTATGTAAGAAAACTAGCCATGACGCGAATGGTGAGGTTGAACAGGGACCACTCTCCGAGAATGGCTTTATCTTGCATCTCGTTTCATGCCGTACAACGTGCCAGCTGCGTTTCCATCACTGCACTCTTATTTTAGAAGCATTGGTTTTCATCCAAGGTGAGATGTAGCGGGGAGTCAATTCCATATCATCGCTATGCGTTACGAATACAGATTAACTAGCGGACATCATTTCATGTTCTAGTATCACTTTTTATCCTTCCTGAAACCGATGCATGTTGACCTCCAATGGCTTTCTAGGTGTATTTAGCCTTACCTGGAGCTGTAGAGATGGTGTTACGCAGATATCTAACAAGAACCTGATCTGTTTTGTCCATTAAGGGGGAGCTTTATCAGGGACTATCGAAAGTAGTCCCTGATAAAGCTCCCCTAATACCAGCGTGGGTAACTTCGCAGGAAAATCGCTCTGGAGCCGTGCCGGCGATGGTTGGCTGGTATCGTTTTTTCTAAGTTCTTCACGCTGCAGCATTGATTGGCATACAAAAACGGTTTCTTGACTATTTAGGCCGTAGCCCGTATGTAGGTTTCGTGGCTGTCAGGGTATCGCCACAATATCACCCACCGCCGGTTGAGCAGCAGTCTTCGCTGATTAGCTGGCCGCAAATACTGCAACAATCAATACCTCACGCCCCACATACGTAATGTAGACTCAGGACATCAATATGGCATCCTGACAAGTCGGTCAGTAGTTTGACTACCCCGCTATCTGCTGTCTGGCTAGAATAGAAGCGGCGAGACCACTAGAGTCGTTCCGACAGTGTGCTGACAACCTGGCGTTGGACTGGGAAAGTTTCTTTGTGTTTCACCTGGCTAGACGTCAACGGCATCGTGGCTAGGATGACTTGCCCAGTCTGCTGTTACCGATCCACCATCAAGTCTTCGCATTCTCTTGTGGTTCTAGTCCACGCGGCCCAACAGAAGGCACTCAGGCCACTCGGCCCCATATGTCTTGGTGCCACGCTAAGCAGATGTTCTTTACCCTGTTGGGCTGGCTGTCCTGTTGTTTGTTCGGAGACATATCTACAGATGTACTCTCAGCTTCAAAACAGTGCTTTTTAAAGGGAGCTTTTACGGGGAGCTAAACTCTTGAGGCCAGAGATCGCCATGTCCTTGCATTCATGCTGCGCGATCATGTTTAATGGCTATGTCGTCCTGAGATAGGATAGAGGTGTGGAAGTGCGTCTCACAATTGCCGAAGACAACGATCTTATTCGTTCTCAACTACCCCACCCAGAAGGGTATAGCTTGAAAAGCGAATACCTCGAGAGTTCAGGTTCTCCCAAGACAGTACCTGAGGGCGAAAGCCCTCAGGTACCGCGTGACATGTATGTGCAAGACCGACGCCGGGCTGCTTCATCCAGTCCCGACCGATGCCGGCTTGCAACATTCTCAAGGAGAGCGAGGCAGTGAATCTGCTGCCTAACGCCGGTAGGCGCGTAAGCGCAAAGTGCCACGGTTTTTTTGGCGGAGCCACAAAAGATTGACCATAGCTGTATTTGTTCTGGATAAGCGGCAGCGGCCCTTGATGTCGTGTACACCGAAGTGAGAAGAGAACCGCATCGCCTGCTGCCGTACGCGGATCCACAAGCTGTTTCCGTTGTGCATTCGGTTCGTCGAGCGTCTTCTCGAAACAGGCGTCTTGCAGCCCCTGCAGTTGTCACTCGACTCAGGCAGCAAAACCACCGGCCTGGCGCTTTGCCGTATCGAAGACACTGTTGACGTCAGCGGCGTGGCCCAACCATCCAGTTCCTGCTCGAGCTGGTGAAGCAGTGTTACTGCCATCCGTGATGCCCTGCACGGCCCGTGCGGCGTCGGCGCCGGGACAATCTTCGCTACGCGCACAACAGTTCAACAACCGCAACAGACTGACGGGCTGGCTGCGGCCATCATCGATACGACCATGGCATGCGTCTCCAGGTTACGCCGCCTGGCAACGGTCGCACACCTGGCTCAGGAATTGGTGTGCTTCGATATGCAACTGCTGCAGAATCCGTACATCAGCCGCTTCGACTATCAGCAGGTATGCTTGCCGATTATGAAGTACGCGAGTACCCGCTCGGAAAATTTGGGCAAATCTACGCCTATTGCGACACGACCGTCGTCCCGCTGCAAATAGAACACATTCATGCACGTGCCGCCGGCGGCTCGAACCATGTGAGCAACCTGACACTAGCGTACAGACTCTGCACCAGTAACAAGGCCGCGCAGAACATTCGGGGCTTCTTGGCGAATACCCCGGCGAGGCTGACACGCATCCTGCAGTAGGTGAGAACGCCGATGCGCGATGCGACCGCCGTCAAGCTACACGAGCGCTGCTGCTGACACTGTAAAAGACCGCTCTTTCGATTCAGACGGGGACCAGCGGGCGCGCGAAGTGGAACCGCAGCCGGCTCGGCCTGGTCAAGACGCATGCGCTACGCTGCCTGCGTGGGCACGGTACGCACGTGCCGATCCTGCTTGTCACCTGCACCAGGCGGTGTTCGCTCTGTAAGACCCTGCGCCACCGGTTCGGCTTCCGGGGCGCCTACCTGAGGCTGACGAAGACCGCATTTGGTTTTCGTACTGGCGACATGGGGATGGCGACGGTGCCGTCCGGTAAGGGTCAGGGCGTGCACAAAGGTCGAATCTTCATCTGTATGACGGACAATTTCAATATTCAATCAGGCCTTGCCGATGCCGCGACTTTGTAAGGCATGGGGCACAGACATTGCCGACTGCTGCAGCGTGCCGACGGTTACGGCTCTGTGTGGGAAACGACACTTTCGCCATAACCAGTGACTGAGGCTGTGACCCCTCAACGGCCCGTTCCTTCAATATTACTCAGTAATACTAGCTAACTCATTGATTTTATTGACGTTCCCAAAGAAATAGCGTAGTAGGTGATCAGGAAAGTGGTCGCGGCCAGATAGCTGCCACTGTTGAGGAACCCGCCTCTCATGAAGTGCTGCATCGGGACAGCGGTAGGTGAAATCGCGTGATCCGATCACAAGTGTCGCAGTGTGGGTATGGACCTTTTATAAAATCAATCTCTGGTGATGCAAGCTACCTCGCGATGTGACTTTGATCGGTTGTACTCCTAACCTCTCGCCTTTCGGGACCGGGTTAAGAGTGCTGACGGCGAAGCTGTCAGGCTTGGCATGACTAGTTCCTGTCTGCGGCTGCTCGATGTGCTGCCGGAGAACGGTGGCAAAGTGTGAGGGCGACTATAGTGCGCCGTCCGAATGCATCTTACGGATCGGAAGACTCAGACGTCATTCCTTTGCGTCAATTGCGGTTACCCAAATTAGTTGGAGGCGATCCAATGTTTAGAGTGTGTGGACAGCGCTTGTTAGCTGGAGAGATGGCGTAATCAGGCCACTCGCGGAGGCAGGGTCTCAGCGACGCAACCCGAAAATCATTGCGCAGCGCTGTAGGAATCCCAGTCCTTTAGGGGAGGATAACAACGTTCAAAGGCACTCTGCCTTGTAGCCCAACGAAGATGCATGCTTCCTCAATATGACGCGGACGGCCATTCAATGCTGCCATGCGGGACAGTCCCGTGATCCATGTCCTACGTCCGCTTGCACTCTCTGTTCTGGCTTATCGCTACTCCATTTCGATAAAATCTTTATTAAATCAAAGAGTTAGGCGGTATTACTGAGTAATATCAGGGATGACTGTACTTCAGCATGTCAATACGCCATTGAGCCAGTGGATGATTTTGCATGTCTTGAAAGTCCACCTGGGGAACCTCAACCGCCATCAAGGCAAACCCCATCTATCTGGGCTGGCCGGCGGCGTCTTGAGGGACCTTGGAAGGGGAGCAGGTGCCAATCAAATATATTTTCTAGAAAGGAGTGACATGGCTAGAACAGTAGTCAAACAGGCTAAACAGCCAAGTTACACGGTTGGAGCATTCGATGTTGGCTCATCCTGCTCACACGTCAATCCTTCCGGGCAAAACAATACACGATAAGCAGAAACAAACCACCTTCGTCCAGCTTCTCCCAAACGTCAGCCGTGCTTGGCACTGGCATGAGATGCTCAAAAGCGGTACGGATGGATCTTGTCTTCAGATATGGGTTTGCAATCGACTACCTCGCTGACAAAGCTTCCACTGCAGAAGTTGTTTTAAGTTGATGTATTCCATGCGAATTGATTGCGAACTGACGACGAACAGAATCGGATGCGATGTGAACCACATGTCACCACGCAGTCCAATCCGTAGACAACACAGTACGCTGTTGGTGATGGCGGCCAACAATCACAATGATTTCCGACGGCCTGCTTGGAGCTGGACGGAGTTTCGATCGGGCTCCCTGCCGAAAAATGGTTGAGCTGAATAGCTGCTCGGCTGGGTCATCCCGCAGGTGCACGGCTAGACATTTATCTCCTTGGCTTGTCATCATAATCATGCCGCTGGCGATTCTCCTTTCCCCAAACCACCTGGCATATTGAGCTTTACCTTGGGTATACCGGCCGCATTGGGCACCTTGCCGACGGGGCCAAATGCCAGCCGCCATTTTCCCGGAAGCTGCGTTAATCAGGCCTGAAGCGTGCCAGAGCAACATGCCATATCTATTGACGCCCTCCCAGGGGCATCGCTATTCTTTCGATGGGAGTCGTATCGTGCAGATGCTGGTTGGCGCAGTGTGAGATAGACAAGCACCTATGGCACAGCGCAGAGAACGGCATACAAATTTCACCATCAGGATGCCCTGAGAACGATGCTACGTGACGAGACATGAGGTTGCATTCCCTGATGCCGCCATCGCTGTTTGTACAAATCTGCTCTGTGCCAGGATAGGTACGAAGTGGCACTTGTCTTCTACGTAAAGTTCTGGCGGCGGATTGTGCGGCCATTGACGGTGATGATACGAGCCACATCTTCGTAGCTCCTGTGTTCGCCTTAGGTATGCAGGTCACGTGATGAGCGATGCCATTGCTATATTGACTGGGTCAAGAAATTGCAGCATGGTTTGTCTGCGTGAGAATGAGCCACTGCCTATGGGAGCTGTATGCTTTCCCGCAGGCGGTAGTGCAGGGGATGTCTCGAGCGGTCCCTCAATCACATTGGTAGAAAATGCTTTTAGGAAGTCAGGAGAAGAAGCGTGGATCGTATATCCAACGCTTGCGGGTGGTTGCCACAATCGACTTGGCATCGCCATGCTGGGGATTAATCAATACATTGCACTCGTCGGGAACGATCACAGAAGGTACCACTAGGAGGGCGCTTGTCCCTGCAGAAATCCATCCATCACCAGTACTTCTGGCCGACATGCCTGCTGGGATGGCATCCCAGCCGTCGGGAAGTGGGTGGAGGATTTCGCGGGTATTCCACACTGGATCTGGAATATTGATTTGTACTAGATAGCGGTTGAAAGGCAGCCCACCACCACGCAGATAATGGACGGTTTCGAGGGTAGCCAAGGCGATGCTCGATGAGCAATAGACCATGGGCGTCCCCTTGCTGTTCCAGCGCCCGCCCGTCATCTTGGCACCGGTACCGCTCAGATCATCGGCAGCGTATGCTGGTGCCTCCACCGCAATGCGCCATAGTTCTGTCATGCGTATGCTCCACTCTGGTTCATGGAGAGCAATTCAGCCACCAGCTTCTGGCCTTCAAAGGTGTCCATGTAACTCGCAGGCGTTGCGCCAGCCAATGCCGGCAACGGTCTTGTCAGCCAGTCGGCCACCCAGCGAGCCGCATCGAAATCCATGGGATTGCCGGACTGCTCGACCATGCTCTGCGCCATGCCAATCAGTGTTTCGATACCAAGCACTCTTTCCGACTCATCCTTCGACAGGATGGTGGCATCTTTTTCCTTGCGGCTGATGGTGGCACGGGACAGCCCCAAGCTGGACAGCAAACTCTCTTTGCTCATACCCATGCGTGACGAGAGGCTGCTGATCGTCGACGCGGGTATGCCTTGCCGTATCACCGCGATCCGGTCCTGTGGATCAAATCCGTAGAGTGTGACTTGCACATTGATGGCGTTGTGGCGAGCTGCACGCATCTGAGGGGTAGCAGTGCCACCGGCCATTGAGCGGGCAGTCTTTACGTTGCCAGTGCGAGCTGTCAGCGCTGGCTTCAGAAGGAATTTTGACTCTGGCATGATCATCTCCTTTAAGACGTTAGTATAGCTCAAATGAGACAGCTTGCATTTGCTGCAGGCGACCTGGAGCCGGTGGGGAGCTGCGCATGGCATTGGCTCATGGAACGGTGAAGGGGAGGTCACCGCGCCCGCCTGCAGAAACATCGTTCACGGACTGAGCAAGGGGTGGGCGCAGGCAGTCAGCGGGCCAAGAGCGCAGTGCTTGCGTGGCGGAGGTCGTACCAGTACATGCTGAAATGACGGCCATGGGGTATTGCGAAGTGCCTGGAGAGCGTTAAATAGCTGCCCATCATTTTCAAACTGAGTTGAGATTAGTTTGTTTACTTAATCGCTGCTAAGTAAACTAAACGATATTTACAGGTATCTTTATACCGGTTAAACTACCTGTCACGCGGCGCTCTAGCGCCCGTCCTGAGTCCGCCCAATACCGACGGCGCCCGCCAGCGCTGCCGCAGCTGGCCCCCACACCTCGACGCGGGAGTGCATGATGTTGTCCGATGTCCCTTTGCAGCCCTTGCCACTGGCGCACGTGGCCCGTGCGACGCCGCACAATGGCGTGCTCGCCACAGGCGCGCCGTTGCACTACCGCGCCTGGCATGGGGGCAGGCCATGAGCCGCCCGTCCTTCAGCCTGGCCGATGATGAGGCGCGCGCGTTGCTGGCCTTGCTGCCTGCCATCGTGACCCGCCACGCCAATGACCTGCGCAACCACCGTCCGTTTGTACGCGACTTTGTCGCGGCTGTGCACAGCGCCACCGGTCGCACCTATGGTCCGGATGTGTACCGGCGCCTGCTGGCGGCCTATGCTCCGGAGCGCCGGCCGTCGACCACCACCCTGGCTGCCGAAAAGACTGCGTTGGAGCAGCGCCTGGCCCTGGTCCCTGCCGTTGCCTCAGTCGCTCCACAGGCAGGGGAGCGCGGGGTACCGCTGGCCGAGCTGTTGCGCCAGGTAGTGAAGGAGGCACTGGCCGCCAGCGGGCGTGACCAGGATGGCACCGAGACGCTGCTGCAGCAGCACCGTGCGCATGCCGATTACCTGCGCGAGCGGCTGGACCGTACCGAAGCGGAGCTGGCCAGCGCGCGCGAAACGGCCGCCCGCCTGGCAGCGCAGTTACAAGTAGTGCAGAGCCAGGCTGCCTTGTACCAGGAGCAATTCGCGCTGGCCCAGGCTGCGGCCGCCAAGCAGGCGCAGGCGAACGAGCAGCTGCCCCAGGCGCTGCAGGACATGCGTCAGTTTGCTTTGCGGGCGATGGATGAGGTCCGCGGCGAGACGCGCGCGGTCAAGGAGAACAACGCCTATCTGGTGCAGCAGCTGAAGGATCAGGAGGCGACGCTGGAGACGTTCCGCCAGATCGCCTACCGGCATGGCGCGCCGATTCCCGGCCAGCGTAATGGCGGGCCCGTACGATGAGCGATTTGGCCAGCTATGGATCGCAGGACGCGCTGCCGCCCGCGCACCTGTTCGGTGCAGTCAGCGACGACTGGGCAGCAGCGGATATCTGGCTGGGCGAAGTGGCCGATAACAGCCGCAACAGTTCCCGTGAGACGCTGGCTACATACCGGTTTCACCTGGCCAAGCTGCGCTGGTACTGCGAACAGATCGCCCATCTTCCTCCGTCGCGCTGGACGATTCCGGACGTCAAGGCCTTCCGCGATTTTTTAAGCGCGCTGCCGGCGCGGGCCATCTCGGCACGCGGGGCGCGCGCCGGCGACAAGGGCTACACGCCGTTTCGCAAGCAGCCGTCGCCGAGCAGCCAGGCCGATATCATGCGTTTTGCGCGCGCGATGTTCGCGGCTTTCCATGGCACCGGCTACCTGCGCGTCAACCCCATGATACTGACCCGGACACCGAAGCCGCGCCGGCTGGACACCAGCCGCTCGATTGCGCCTGACGTCTATGACCTGGTGCTGGGCGTGATGGAGCGCCAGCGGGACGAGGGGCAGGTGGCGTATCAGCGGCATTTGCGCGACCGTTTTGTCCTGGTGTTCTTGCGCGAGACGGGGCTGCGCGCCTCTGAGCTGGTGGGCGCCAGCATGGGTGCCGTGTATGCGCTGAGCGATCCGGAAGCGGGTAAAACCTACTGGGTGGTGCGCGTCGACGAGGAGGATGCCAAAGGCGCCAATGAACGTTCGATTCCGCTTACGCGCGTGGCGATGGATGCGCTGATCGCCTACCGGCTGGGTTTCGGGCTACCGGCGCTGCCCGCTCCGAACGAAGTGCAGCCCATCGTGCTGTCGCCGCGCACCCGGCCGTTGTCGATCAACGCCCGCGCCGTCAAGGGGGCGGCCGACCGGCGCTTCTTTGGCGCCTGGGGCAGCGTCACGACGCGGCAGGGACTCTACAAGATCGTCAAGGGCCGGATCACCGATGCCGCGCAGGTGCTGCAGCGCGACGGCCTGCATGATGCCGCCACCGAATTGCTGAAAGCCTCGCCGCACTGGCTGCGGCATACCTTCGCCAAGGCGACCCTGTTGCACGGGCATAGCGTAGTGGATGTAGCCGCGGCGCTGGGCCACGCCAGCGTCGATACCACGATGATCTACACGGAGCAGGGTGCGCTCGATCAAATCAGGGCGTGGGAGCGTCGCCGGCCGGGGATATTGGCCGAAGTCGAGCATACACTCCCCATCAATTACTAGAGGCGAAGTTCAGGCGAGTATTTGCACCTGCTGAATCCGTGGGCGGTGCGGCCGCTGTTGAAAGATCCGTTGGATGATGGGATCTACGTTTTGAGGGCTGCATTCGCAGCTAGCTAGATAAGCGCGACCATTCTTTGCAGCATGGTTCGGAGCACCTGGCAGGCTTCATCAAAGGTCGGGTGGTAATGGATGGCATCGACGGCATCGAACTGGATCTTGAGCGGAGCATATCGCTCGTCTAGCTGCTGGAAGATGGATTGCGCATGCCGGACCATGTACACGCGCTCAGCCATCAAGATATCGGGTTCCACTTCGGCGATCAATGCAAAGTCAAAGATATCTCGTCCGGTAATGCGATCGCCTCGGTGCCACATTTTTTTCGCAATGATTTCCACCGAGGTCTCGACCCGAACCTGGCAATTCAGGATGGTCTCGTAGACGAATCCTGGCGACGTCAGGTTGGGGGCCGCCACGAAGTCAATTTCACCTTCCTGGAGGTAGAGTTTGACGTAGCCTGCTGCTTCGACGTAGTTCGAGGTGACGGATTCGGCAACGTCGCTCAAGCGCGGTGTGACAAAGCCCAGCGACTGTGGATCTGGTACGAAGATATCGATGTCCTTGCTGAAACGATGGCCATAACGGAGCATCAGAACAGTGCCGCCACCAAACGTCCAGAATGGATCAGCACGGCCATGTTTGGCGATCTCAGCAAGTATGGTCAATGCGTGGGAAAACAGCACTTCCCAGGTTGTCGGAATGCCCGGGGCGCCGGCCATTACCAGACTGTTCTGCATACTCTCCACTCCTTCGCCCATTGACTCAAATTGCGCATGATTTTCTTTGCGGGCACTTCGGCTGTTGCTGCCTCTTCCACGGCCTTCACGACGACGGAAATGGGTGTCTCATCAAGCAATGCCATCAAGTGTGGCTGGTATTCTTCCGGCGCATGGCCGGAACGTAGCATCCATGCGAGTTTGTCGGGGCTGACGACGAGGCGATAGCTGGTACTGATACTGCGGGCGGCAACCGTCAGCGCGCTTTTCAGGCCAGAAGGCTGGGCCGTTTCCATGCTGATGCCAAAGATGTCCATGACTGCCTTGAGCTTGGTAAAACCAAGATCGTTCAAGGTGCCATTTTCCAGCTGGCTGATGGTGACACGAGACAGTCCTGAAAACTTGGCTAATTGCTCTTGCAATAGGCCAGCACGGACACGTCGATCGTGAATTTGTACACCAATTTGGGCTAAATTCATGTTATACCTCAATTTTGTAAAGCATACTTTACATTATAGCGTTCATGGGCGCGATTTCAAGGTTGATGTTGTTACGCTTGAGCAGTGCGGAATCGGGTACAAGTCATGGGTTCGTTATTGATCCTGCCAGTACTGTACTGCCCAGGTTTGACGTGAGGAGTATTTTTTAGAGCAAGTTTGTTGTGTGCCGGTGCAGTGAAGTGGCTTCAGCTGCAGGGGCATGTCATGCGCGAACTGCTCACTGATCATTGTCACTTTAAACTGTCAATTTAGCGCTGGGTAGATCAGCAAACGTGCGCCGTGCGTTTCGCTGGAGGAGCGAGTATATTTTTACTTGCCACGGGCGCGCAAATAGGCAGTGAAAACGTCCTCCGGAGTCGGTCTGTATTTGCTTTGGCTAATATGGAATTGTCTTTTAAGTGGAGTATCGGCAATCATGGCTCCTTGTCGCACGGACGCTAGCGCTACTTTTGCCTGACTGGTCGAGATGTATTTGCGCGCATCGCGATTGTGGATTTCTTCCTCAGGGTCGGCGCCCAGAGAGCGCAGCAATCGTTTTTGATATACGATCTCGACCCCCACATCGAAACGCATGCCGACAAGGTACAGCAGAGCGTGAAACTTGCTGATTTCGGTTTTTACGTTCATGGATATTGCCTTTTAGTTGGTTTGGTTTTCGCTAGTGCCCCTGTTGATGTCTCTGACGTGCGGGTCGCGTTCCTTTATGGATTTGTGTTTGCTTAGCTGTGCAGCTAATCGAGCAGTTACAGCTAAACAACATGGTCGTCGACTTCCGGCGTTGCTATAACGTCATTGCGTTACCCACGTTTGCTAGAACTTGCTGTGAGCCCTCGTTAAGCGTTGCGTACCTGCGTCATGGATGGTCCAGAGTAAATTCTTAGCCACTCACAGCAATGCGTATGCACTACTATCGCTTTCTCAACGATCTCCATGCGAGGGCTCCATGCTTTCTCTGATTGCGCTTGTATGGAGGGCTGGCGCCATCCGTATGTATTGGCTAGCGCCGCTATCTCTGGTGCAATTTAATTCAGATTGCTGTCTTATCGCTGAATTGACTAGCTGCGCCGGTTTTGGGATTTCCTGGGCGTGATGTCCGGCGTTCCGATGTGCATCGATGTATGCCAGTATCAGGCCTAGTCAGGCCGCGATCTTGCCGCGCAGTTCAGCCGTGGTCTCGATTGCCTGGCGCTCGCTGGAGCGCGAGGCTGCCAGGTTTTCCCTGAGCGAGCTGATGGTACGTTCCGCCTGTTCCAATCGTGCATTGCCCGCCTCGATGGCCACGCGTGTTGACGTCAGCTCGGCGACTTGTCGGCGCTCCCGCTCCTGGCTGGTGGTTAACTGACCTTCCAGGGACTCGATGCGCAGCTTATTCTCGGTCACGCGCTCGGCCAAATGCTCCCGCTGGGCGGTGCTAACGGCTGCCGCTTGCTCGGCAGCGGTACGTGCACGCCGTTCAGACTCGGCCTCTGCCTTTGCAGATGCCAAGTCAGCTTCCAGGCGCGGCATGGCTTCCAGTCGCATTTCCAGCTTGGCCAGTTCGGTATGAGCGCGTTCGGCACCGGAGCGTTGCGTGAGAGCTTCTTCGCGCGCGGTTGCCAGGTCGTGCTCCAATTGGTCGATACGGCCCTGGAGGGCAGCGTTGGCGTCCATGAGCTGACCGATATTGTCTTCGTGCTCTTCAAGCTGCTCCGCTAATTGCTTGTTCTCCCGCGCCAGATCCGCAGCCGTTTCTTCGCTGTTTGCCAGCTGTGATTGGACCTCCGCCGTCGCGCGTGCCACCTCCTGGCCGAAGTGTTCTTGCAGTACGCGCATCAGGACTGGGGATAGGGTGATGCCCGTTGCCTGTTGTGGCTGGCCGCTTTCCCAGTTCTTGAGCATGGGATGTACTGTCCCTGGGCTTCCGCTGCCATGTTCGGCGATGATCAGGCGAACGGTCGGTTTTGTTCCTGTGGATTTGAGACGGTTTGCAATGGCGTTGACGTGATCTTGCGTAATGGTGGCGAGACGGGGCATCTGTATCCTGAGTCTATTTTGTTACGTATCATTTGTTTCGTAACGGATGATACGTTATGAATCCTATTCGTGCAATTGCCGAGAGGTGGTGCGCTGAGCAGGGCTCTTCAAAAATGGATCCAGCTCAACCGTCGACTCTGCGCGTAGACAATTTCTCTACTTGGAACACCTCTCCAAAACGCCGCATGTGGCGCAGGTTCGTTGCGCCAACGCCCCCCGAGCTTGTTTTCCAATGGACGTACCAGCGGAGCGACGATCTCTTCGCCGTCAACGGTATCGGCGAAAGCGAGCACTTACTGGCCCTCACCTCTGTAGCGGTTACTGTTACCCGGCGGACTGGAGCAGGGCATTTTGACGATGCGCAGAGTTCAGCTTTTCGGCGCGCCTTTAGGAAATAACTGTGTTAATGTACAGTGGTTTTGATCTTAAAATGTTTAGCCAGAAAGGATGCGTTGTATGCGCTCACTTGTATGCCATCCGTTGCCGTTGAGGGCGCGCGTTTTATTTATTCGCTCCAATGGCGTACTGTTCGCATCGGAAGGAAGTCCAGAGATGACGCGCCGCTATGTCTGGGCGCCTGTTCTTGAGAGCCTGCTTGTGCCTTATCCTGATGTGTGTGTCGTTTTTCTGCGCTCAGAGGAGGAAGCGCAGGAAGCCGAGACACTCAAGGGCAACTTAGGACGGCTCGGACAGCGTGTTATCGATGTCCTGACGTCAGATGATCGCTCCATTGCTGAAACGGTGCGTGGTTGGCGGGAGCATCATCCCGAGGTGATGCAAATGTGTCTGCTGACTTCCGCTGGTGCCGCAGTTGCCGATATGGCGGACGTCATATGTGATGCTGCGCGGGGCGTCAGCGCGATCGAGGTGAAGTCGCAGCTGCAGGGCTGGTTGGAGGTGGAGCAGATGGTGGCTTGAAGTATGTTGCGCCGTGCGGATTGGGACGGCAAAAAGTGCTTTCATCAACGCTGTGCTGTCACCAGTCATGCAATGTGGCGCAATGCTGATCGTGGCAGTGGATTTTGGTTTTTCACGGATGCGACTTGGGCTTATCGAATGCATTCGCATACTGCGGATGGAAAACACGTCAAGCCGGACTAGTGCTGGCAATGCATATCGATACGCTGAGCCTCTGGCTAGTGATGCATTTTTAGGAGTGGCACCATGCCACTTATGAGCTATCGCCGAGGCGCAGCTCCACAGTATCGATGGCGCATCGGCCCTGAACCATCCGCTGACTGGGTAGATGCTCGCGTGATTGGACGGCACTTTACGTAGCGGTGGCTTGCCAATCGTTGCGCTGCCTGATTAACCGAGCGACCAAGTAAATATGTTTATGTCGGCATACCGCGCAAGCGCTGGCATTGGCGCAGCAGCCCATGGAAAATGGCCTCGGCAACGTCGACGGGGAAGTCCTGTGGAAGGAGGGCGGCCACGGTATCGACTACACCCGTGGCGCCGGCGAGTACTTCGTCAATTATCGCCTCGGCGGCAGCTGCACCGAGCCCCACTTGGCGCGCATGATTCGCCCAATGGCGACGCTGGATCTGATCGATGTGATAGTAGTTGCTTGAACCGCGTACTGCCATTGCTAACTTGGCCCGTTGATGGGCGAGCTGATGCGCACCAGGTCCGATGATCGGATGGGCAGACAAGACGTCATACAGTGGCGTTGCCTGAAATTGACTGTTCGGAAGGTGGAAAATACTAAAGTTCTTGGCGTGGCCATCGGTGGCAGCCAGTAACCAGAAGATGAGTTGCGTTTTAAAGAAACGCGCCCGGTCAATTTCCGCCTGTGTGGAACCGAGCAACATGTCCATGATCTGTGTGATCCCTGGTCCGCCATCGGACTGGTACTTCTGCAGCGGCGATGTGCCTGTGGCCTGACAAAAGTCCTCTTGGGGCAAACGCACGATCCAGCTGCCGTCTTGTGCGCGTCGGCGGTCGAAACGTTCGACGACCAGCGCTTTCATACCATCAAATGTTTCTATCGTGCAGGAGGCTGTTGGTAGTCCAAAGGCCCGCATTATGTGCGAACAGAGCCATTCATTTTCGACGGAGGTGCGCATATCCGCCTGCATGTTACCCACCAATCCCATTGGCAATTTCACGATATGGGTCGTTGGGGTATTCCCAGTTGGCCGATTCCATTGGCCTTGATGCCATAAAAGGGCGGTTTTCTCCTGCGCACCGGCGATCGACAGGCGCAGATCGGTCTGGTCTTCGGCCTGGCCAAATGGGGTGTCTGCGAGCGTGTTGCGCAATAGGCGGGCGACGCCGGCTGCATCCAGTACATCACCAGTGATCGAAAATAGATCAACGGGCTGTTCATCTGGCGGGAGCAGCTGGATCGCGCCAACGCAGTCGCGCCCGACAGCCGCTAGGAGCTGATATGGCTCAATGCCTTCGGTACGGAAGTGTAGGGCCATGCGGCGGCGGATTTGGTCACTGTCGGGAAGCAGATTATCGAAGTAGTACTGCACCATGGGGCCGCGGTACGCTTCGTTGTGCGGCTTGAATGGCATCGAGAGTGAGAGCGGCCTGCTGGCGTCATCGGCTAGCCATGTATCGAAATACGTGAATGCATATTTTCCGGGCATGGCGTCCCAAAACCCCACCGGGGTGCCGTTCAACCAGACGTTGAGACGCTGAGTATGTGCTTTTCTTCCCATGGATTACCAAATCTCTTTCTTCGCGGACGGCGGGGTGATTTTTGCCGGCGCCTGTATTCCTTTGGCCTGTTTGGGGCCGTTTGGGCCGGCCTTTGTTGGGCGGGGCAGGGCAGGAGTGCTTAAGGGCGTACCTATCAAGGTGGGCGGCATGTCGTCGGGCTGATCTGGTTCGTTGCTGCCGGCTAGTACGAGTTCGACACCGAGCAGGCGCAGTACCAGGTAGAGGCGTTCCACACTAGTCGATGCGGGATTAGCTTCGATTTGCGCGTAACTTTGCTGTGTTATGCCGAGCTGTTCTGCCAGAGCTTGTTGCGTCAGGCCGGCTTGCTTGCGAAAGCTGACCAGCAGGGGGCGTATTTGCTGAAGTGTTCGGATTGGATAGCGCATGAGGTAACTCCGGCTGTATTTTTCACAGTATATACATTGTAAATACCAAATACAACCTTTGGCTTGTATATTAAATTTACAGTCCATAGACTGTAATTTTTGTTGGTGGAATGCTGTTTCTGTTGTGTATATTCGCCTCATGAAGTTATCCCCGCTTTCGGTGCACAAGCATGTGTATAACTTATTGACCTTGCCCTGAAAGGCGCAAACCGCATGGTTTGCGGACAGGTGCTGCTTTTATAGTCAGTGTCAGCCTTGCGGTATTTACTGAGCGTTTTCACCGATCTGCATGACGTCAACCTCGCACCGTTTAGCAAACATATGAATGTGTCCAACGTCGAGTATGATCAGCTGTTCACTTCAGGAGGCAGTATTCCTGATCTATTTTTACAGCGGGATACTCCGGCCAGACGGCCTCCGTCAATCGTTACCCAATATGCGAGAGCGCGGCAATTAAAGCGGCAGAAAATATTCTCAAGTGTGAGCCCAAATTAAGAAATTTCTCATGCAATCAACGGTTTGCAAAAAATGTAAACAGGCAGATAAAGCGGCAGAAAAATGTTCATTTTTTTTGCTGGGCCGACCTGATATTGCTGAGTGACCGCCGACTGCAGGAAAAACCTGCACTGCCGAAAGCATCATGTTGCCTCCGGCAAGGGGACGTCTGAATCGCCACGAGTCTTTCAGATACCTTGCCACAACGTGGCACAAATGGCGATCGAAACCTCAATTCCCGCTGCGAGAGTCAGACAGGCTCAGGGATGGCGGGCATAATTGGCTCGCTCGGGCCGGCTGGCTCGCCGGCACCCACTCCAGCGGGGGGAGTCATTGCGGCTTCCGATTCGCAGGTCATCATTTCCATGCCATTAGAGTGGGCACTATCAGAAATCGCATCGCCAGCAACCTGACCATCAGACGCCGATGCATTGACTACCGGATGGTCGCTCTGCTCAGGTTCATTTTTTTTAGGTGCAGCGGTTTTGTTGGTGTTGGCAAGAGCCGCGCTTTTCCTCTGCAGGCCAATCTTGAGCGTACGGACGATGCCGCCAACGCTACGCACCATTCTTTTAAAAAGGTTCTTCTTGATACTGAGCTGGCTTTCAGAGATGAGTTCGTCAATGGCTAACGTTTCCAGCATGGGCATCAACTGATCGACTTTACCAATGAGCTCCAGTAGTCGGCGACCAATCTTTCCAAGCATACGTACCTCAAGCGTGAGCGGTTCAATCACATAGGTTGCCAGGGAATCGATGTTGTTCTTGTGAAGCTCCTGCTCCACCCTGACCATTTCCTTGTCGATGCTGTCTATTTTTTCTTCGACAAGCTCAAGTACTTGCTTTTCAACCTGTTCGATATCGGTATCAGGTAAAGAAAGTCGGGCAATTTTGGAGATGTAGTGCATGTGGAGCTGCGTAATATCAAAATAGCGGAGGAACAGACGCTTTCCTTCTGGGCTGGAAAGGCTCATTTTGACGATGCGACCGGCTGACTCGACCGGGGCGAGTGACTCCAGCGCCTGGCGTTGCAGCAATTTTTGATTCATCTCGCCGTGATCCTGACGGATCACGCTGACGTTACCGTTTGTCGGATTCATCATCTTCCCCTCACTCGTTTGCCACTGCGTAGCCCCATGTTGGTCCATTTCCCTGCATGTTGTTGACCAATAAACTGCCGTTTTGACGGGGTATTTGCGTTGGTATTGCTAACCAATGAGCCAAAAAATGCTATTTGTAAGAGGATCTCTGCATCGTTTCCACATCTGCAAGTGTGCGGATAGATGCCTTGTCCGCCAACTAACCCGATCCAGGCTCCTTCGCTAGTTCATTTTCCTCTGACGCCGGACAGTGGCGATCACCTGGTTCATTTCCCTATATGTCTATTGCCGCGCCATGTGAAAGACCAGGGTTGACTTGGATGCGGTGCAGGCGACCATGGAAGCACATACCAACTCGTGCAACCGTAAAGGAGTGGAATATGAACCATGGCGAAATAGCGTTGCGTAATGCCCAAGCTGCTCCAGTCACCGTGCTGGGGCACCGCATAAAACGTATCCCTACCGCTGGGAAAATTCATGCCGGCATCCAGATCCTGACACCCGATGCGGCGAAACACCGGGATATTGTTGCCATTTATGAGCAGGGTGTGACGCAGAACATCTCGTTTCAGAAAATCTCTCATCGGATACTGGAGCAGTTTCCTCAGATTAAGAAACCCTTGATACCGAAAAATGTCCCCTGGTTTACCGTCCGCCCGGAAGACTTTCCCAATCGTGACATACCCGGACAGATCATGCATTTGTACGGGGAGGACCGTGGCGAAGGGCTGCGTCTGTACCGATTCCCGGTTATTTTTCCAACCGACATATGGCAGCTGTTCATGCCGCATGAGCTGGCGACATGGAGTGCCAACGAGAAGCGGTACTGGAGCGAGTATTCCGCCGACGGCCGGACACGGCATTGCATGATGTTCGTGCCGGCCAAGGTAGCGGCGGGCAGCACGCGGATCATCCGTACCTTCGGCGGACGAGCAAAGCAACTGCGGCCCGACAATCATGGCATTTGCGATCCTGAATGCTGCCCGCAATTCCAGGCACGGCAATGCAATCTCTCTGGGCGTTTTGTGTTCTACGTTCCTGGCGTCCAATCGATCGATGCCTTTGAACTGGCGACCAACAGCATCTATGCAATGAGCCGTGCCATTGAGCGGTTGGAAGCAGTGTCCTGTCTGCGTGGAGGGAAAATTGGAGGATACCTGGATTCAAATCGATCTACTTTCTACATCACGAAGATGTTGCGCGAGGTGTCGCGTATTGGTGATGATGGACGTCCTGTGAAGACCGCTCAATGGATCATCGAGCTCCAGGCCCCCATTGATGTCGCCGTGCTGCTGACGAATCAGTGCGATGGGGAGGCATTGCAGCTGACGGATCCATCACCAACCCTGTTGAATGGTACGGGTCCTGTCGAGCTTGAGCCGGCTAACGTCGCTGGAGATGAGCCTGGCGAACTGCCCGATTCCGCTGCGCGCATAGCAGCAGGTGACGATGGCGGCGCGACGGTACAGAATAGTGGTGCGTCGAATGCAGGGGCCGGGGAGGGTAGTTTAGAACCTACCGACTTGGGTGAAATGTGGGTCCTGCTGGGCGAGATGGGGATTGTTCGAAGCGATTTTGAGAGCTACGCTGCTAAGAAATGGGGGAGCGGCTGGCGTATCAACCCGCGTGGACGCGCACGCGTGTATGACGAGCTGAAGCGTCATACGAGTCACCCGGAAGGGTTGAAAGATCAGATCGAGACGGTGATTGGCCTAGTGTAATCGATGGGAGATGTCCGCAAAACTAGTTGCCTTGATGAGGTAAGAGTAGAGCCATACAGAAAATGACAGTTGAAAAAATCGCCGAGTAACACGTCGGCGATTCTGTAGGGGCGGTCAGACTATGATGTTTTCACACTGCGTTGTTTCTTCGTCTGTCGAACGTAGTGCCAGGTAATAGCCACTGCAACCACCGCAGCAGCAATGTCGATCGATATAATTATGTTGGCGAATGACATGCTATTCCTCCAGTTATTTCCCTGTGAAGAAAGTGTAGTTCATTTGCGCATAGCGGCAAGCCTATTCGGTTGTATTTTCTTCACTGCGGCTGCTGGGCTCTTGTGGCATTGTCCTGGATCCTTGCTTTATTTTTGTCTCCATGTCTTCGATGCCGGCGATAATGGTCGTACAGACACGGCAAACGACAAACAAGCCAAGGGCGACCAGAGCGGTGGTACGAGGAATGGCGCTGAATGCGCCCAGGACGGCGCTGGCGAATGATCCGGTTTCCAGGTGTTTAAGTGCCTGCAGGGCGGTTCGTTGGGCTTTCTTATTGAACGTAAAACGCATTTTCAATGCCTCCATTGAAAAAACGTGGCCCGCCTGACCGG
The DNA here is from genome assembly GCF_034424625.1 of Janthinobacterium lividum. Lineage (NCBI taxonomy): Bacteria > Pseudomonadati > Pseudomonadota > Betaproteobacteria > Burkholderiales > Oxalobacteraceae > Janthinobacterium > Janthinobacterium lividum. The sequence continues at coordinate 198,147 of NZ_CP139977.1, forward strand.
GACACATATCCTCCTTAGTAGGAGGCAGTCCAGGTCAGGCTGGATGCCGGCAAGATACCGGCGTGAAGTAGTCATCCAGTCATCAGATCATGTGCCAGATGGCGTTTGTTGTTCCTCCAAAAGATAACTGGAATTGCCGTCATGAGTTCTGCGTTCAGGACCGGGAAGCAGGCCGCTATCTGCCTGCAGCTGAACTCTATGAAGGCTGGTATCCATGGCCATGCATGCACGCAGCCATTGCGCGAAATGGTAGCCATTTCTCCAGGCATGGCTTAGTGCAGGTGCTCCGAGCAACATGAGCGGCGGCTGCATGTAGCCGCGTACCGCATCTACCATGCCATCAGCTTCGGCATGAGCGGCCGCAGCATCCATTGCCTGCCGTGCGGCGCTCGAGTTGAACAGCCGGTTGGTCTGGGCCAGGATAAAACTGACCCGCGTAAAAAAGCTACGCATGGTTTTCTCCATTGAAAAAGATGAGAATCGAGGCGTTCGTGTCGATCAGTGGCAGGATCTTGGGTATTGCGATCCAGAATGCACTTCGCCGCACCTCGCCCTCCTACAACAGACCTTTCTCAGCAAACGAAAAAAAATCGGCGGAGCCGACAATGACATGGTCGAGCACCTCAATATCGATCAGGGCCATTGCTCTGCGAAGCGTTCGCGTCAAGTTCACATCGGCGTCACTGGGATCGGGGCAGCCCGATGGATGATTGTGTGCAAAAAGAATGAAGCAGGCGTTGTGGCGGAGTGCTGATTTGACCAGTTCGCGCGGATAGACGTTTGTGGTTGTTAAGGTGCCTACCGACAGGTCCTCGGTATCGATCAGACGCATCTTGACATCCAGATAGAGAGCCAGGAAGATCTCCCGCTCAACGCCGCAGTAGCGGATGGTGAGCCATTCACGCACTGTTTTTGGCGACGTCAAACTCCAGGTACGTTTCAATGGTTCAGCCAGATCTCGGAGGAGAATTTCCCGTGCGAGATCCAATTTGCGCCGCACTTTTTGATCATATGCAGGTGTCCCCAGGCAATTTGGCGTCGAGGTGGCATCTGTTCTTGCTGTGTTTCTTCGGTTTTTTGGCGCATCGACGAGCTCGCGGGCGAGTTCTTCACGCGACATGAGATGTAGAGAGGTCATGACGTTCTCCCAAAATGGATTAAAGAAAGGGAAAACGGTGTCCCACTTGGGAACGGTTTTCCCGACAGGGTATAGGCATTACGGGCAAAAAGTGGATTAACTTTGACGCGCCAGAACAGGCCGACGCGTACGCAGGATGGATCCTATGGATGAACATAGGCGGCCTCAACGCACTCAGCTTGGCTCTTTGAAGAAGACCAGCCAAAAGTACTTCCAATGACATACGGAGGCTTGAATAGCGGTCCGACCGTATCTATGATGAGCAGCATGCTTCCGTATGGCGCTTCTTTGCCAGCGGCCGTCACGTTGCGCGCATATGCATGGAGGATCGGGATTCTTATGTTGAGACTGGGAAACTCTATTCGATTGACGTCGAGAGACGTCGAACGCTTGACACATCTGACTCTGATTGAGCCAGAGGGGGTGAAAAGCATCGACGATCTCGACGTCTATGTCGAACGCTGCAAACAATATTACTGGGGCACATCACCCGACTCGCGGAAATTTCATCGGCTGATCGACGATACCGTCGCGTCCATCTGCAAGTCTGGCTAATTCGTCCCATCTATATGACCAGCTATCTGCCAGCTGGGTGATTACTGGTCGCCTTGGCGTCGTCCGGAGACGTGGCACCATTCGTTCCTGTTGGCTTGGCAGGTTGCCCTTTTCGCGCCACATCGCGCAGGCGTTCGGCTGCTGGTTCAGTGATACGCTGCTGTGCGCATGCAACCAGGGCGCTGCCGATGAGCCCGAAAAAACGTCGCGTCAGACTGTACGCCGTGGTAAATGGCACGGTGAACAGCATGCGCCCGCAGAAACGCAGGGCAACCGCAAGATGTTCCGCACGCAGCTGACGTTGCTTATGCATGCGAATCGATCGTTTCGCTTGAAGATACAGACCGAGATGGTCTGATCTGATCTCGCCATTGCTGTCGAGTAGACGGAGTACTTCGGCCGCCACGACTGGATCATTGATATTCCGGTAAAAGCTGATCCATGCTCGCTGCTCGCATTCTTCCAATGCTGTCATTTTCCGTTTGGCAGGGCGATGCGGATATGTCGAGGTAGGACGATGTACCGTTTTTGACTGTTCATCATATGGCAACTGCCAGGTATCACGCCCCGACGGTTGGTCATCGCGATCGCTTTGCTGGGTATTGCCACGGTATGCTTTGTTGGACATGATGTTCCCCTTAATGAAAAATGGGAACGGCAGGTCCCAGGGGGGAACCGCAACGTTCCCGCAAAAAAACATGAAGTCAGGACACCGAGCGGCGCCATTGTTGCGACCCTACCGGGGGCGCCATACAAGGAATCGCCTGTTTCTCCGATTCACTGCGATAGAACCTGCAGTCGCAGATGTTTCCAAGCCACAGGCGATAGCGGTAGTGCTGGCATCCAGCAAGAGACAGGCGGTGCTACGTTGCAGCCATGGACTTTTCCTGTACTTGCCACCGACAAGCAGACAATGAAAAGAGCTAGAAGAAAAGAGAAGTGGTGTGGACATGAGAAGCCTCCAGAAATGCCTGGAGACAGGCGTGCCCTATATCGGGAACGCTGATCCCCGATTGAGCATGAAAACGCAGGTATGTGCGCATACCGCGTGCAGATAAAAGAAGGCCCGGAACTCGAAAGTTGGGCCTTGGATGGCAACGGTATCGCACCGTTACTGTCGTTCTCCAGATGGGAAAACGAAATGCGTGCGGAGACAAAACCGTACGTGTGATATGACGTTGAACAACACGTCGTCGGCGTGAACCGATAGGTATGGTGGCGGGTAACGACCGCTACGCCTGCAAGATAGACCTATTTTGCAAGATCTTGTGTTGCCAGCGATTGGCGAGCACAAGAGCAATGTGAGAGCGATTCCCACAAAAAGCATGCTCATTTTAGACGCACCTGGTGAAACTTCAAGCCGTGGCCCTCTTCTTCCTGCCACGCCTCAACTGGCACAGGCGTTTTTGTTAGGTGTATTGCGATAGGGCGCAGCGGTTTGCTGTGATGGCATGCGACATGCACCGGACCATTTATTTTCTTCAGAGCCGCAGCTGCATCGCAGACGGCATGTGCCGGGATTCTGCCCAACCCATCGTCGTCGCATTGCTGTCCATTCCTCTATGAGGTAATGGCGTGGCGGTGACTTGAGAAGTCGTCTCACGCTTTTACACTGAACCTCCTATATTCTTTTTATCGGAGGCTAGCATGTCGAACAATGCATCTTCCTTAGTCGCGCTGCATGGTTTATTACGTACCACTGCGGCTCCGGCTATCTGATTCCACAATACTGTGCGGGAACCACAGGCTGGCCTAGCCGAACGGCTCTTGTTGGAAGCGGCCAGCGACCGCCATGTTTTGGCGGCCTTGGCCGCGTATGCCGTTTCTTGCGAGGTTGAGGCGCCGTCGCGGTCCGGCGCCATTCGCGACGCGGTCATCGCGCGTACCCTGCAAAACAACTGTCTGGTGACCGTGCCAGATACCGTTGTCGGTGGCGAGGTGGTGCCGGCATTCCGTGTCGGTGCATTTCTTTGTGGGGAGGGGGCATTCAAAACCATTCAGATTGACCCGTGGACAGCTCCCTGGACGTCGATTTCGTTCTCGGACGTGAAACGGATCAGTGCCGAGTGTGGCATGGCGCTGCTGACAGAGCGGCAGGCATTGGCCATCGCCTGCAATATCATGCGCCAGCCCATCAACTGGACTGGCGGCGCCGTTGGGCATGGTAGGCTGTATCAAGGGCTGCACAAAGGGACGTGCGAGGGCCCCCAGCCAGGTATTCACCGCTCAACGTGTCTGTTTGAACGCCGCTGGCATGTCCTCTCCAACGGTGAAGTGATCCATGATGTATCTGGAAATGCCTATACATGGATTTTCGACGACGTGCAGGGGGATGCGGATGGTATTGTTGCTGGGCCATTCCCCATTAACTCGCCCACGGTAGATCGCATTGAGGAGTGGCTGTATCAGAGCGGAGCTGGCGACGGCCCATCGGCTGGAGAAGATTATAGTGGCGAGGCCTTGATCCGGGGCGGCCACTGGTTTTCGGGGGATGTTGCTGGCATCTTTCATCTGCGCGCGCATAAGGTGGATCGCGTTGAGCCAGAAATTGGCTTCCGCGTCACCGTTCCAGGTTGAAACGAACAATGAGATCGCCGCGTATAGGCATTTGGCGGCGATCCATTTCTTTACATTCGGAACTGCTTACTTCGGTTTTAGAGGGCCGTTATTGCCATAGACGGCCCAGTTGGCGCTGTAACAGAAGTTCCAGTAGCCGTTCGCCACTGATCAGAGTGAGCCGGCTATTCCCCAGGTGCTGGTAAAGCGCCGCACCACTGCGTCCTGAGTGGACGAACAGGCCGGCGGGATACCGATACGTTGCCACCAATTCAGCAAATTTCCGCACATGGTCGGCTGACACATGCTGGCAATACCGCTTTACCTGTACCGCGCACCATCCATGGCGCGGATGCCATGCCTTGCCATCGATGCCGCCATCGCCGGTGTAGCGCACATTGCGCCAGACAAACAGGCCGCAGTCTTCCAACGCCGTCAGTACTATTTCCTCGAATATCAGCGGATCTACCTTGCGCAGGAAGGCGATGCATCTGGGATTCAGATACGGGCCGTCCCAGGAGCGCAATTGCCGCAACACAGCACGGGATTTGGTTACGTTGTTGCGGTGACTTGGTCTGTGGCGCAGTCGCCAGGCATTGATACAGCGCGATGCAAGGCGGCAGACGATGGAAAGCAACGGCATGCGACGCGGCCTTTCACCGGACGTACGCGACTGATCACGCCTCGGAATAGGGCGGTGATTTCTATCATCACGAGACAAGGTCACAATCAGCCTCCTGTACTGGTTTGTGCTGAATGGGCGAGCCGAGATAGGCATTGCTGATCTGTGGGCGGTTGTGCCCTAGTTGCAATGCCACCTGATGGTAGAGCGCGCGTATTGCTTCCGTGTCCAGGTGCAGTTGCCCGGCGCGCACCGGTGCCTGGCAGTCGGCAATGTCAAAGAAGAGATCCCCCGCGAATTCGTGGCGCAGTCCATGCGGAGTGACGCCGAGGTTGGTCTTAGTCAAACCAGCCTTGCGCACGACGTTGGAAAACAGGTCGAGCGACTGTTTCAGTGTCAAATCCGGGTGCCCGATATGCGAGTGCCGGAAGCGGGCGAGGCGACAGGCTTCGCTTAACGCCCTGCGCTGTGCATCGTTGCGTACTGCCGCGAAACGCAAGCGTCCTCCCTTAGTGCCGCGTTTGATGCGCAGGAAACTAATGTAGCGGTCAGTACCGTGCTGCGGGTAACCGGCTGGCAATGCAAAGGCTGGTACTTCTGCGGTGTGCGGGCAGAACATCACCGCTTCCTTGCGCCGCAGTCCGAATGCTAGCAACATGCGCAGCTGCGTACCGACCCTGTAGTCCATGGCAGTCACAGTGTCGATTACCTTGTCCACCTCGACGCCATTCCCGGTCCAGCTCTTGTCGCTGTCTGCACTGTAGTGCCGAGTCACGAGGTGCAGATCATTGGCATATTGTTCGGCACTCTGAACCAGCCCGGGTTTGCCGATCCAACGTGCAAAGACACGCAGAAAGCTCATTTGCTGCTGGATGTAGGCGGCGCTGAATGGCTGGCGCATCGTTTTCGCCACCGCCTGTCGCGGGGCGTTGATGGCCTTTCCCGTCCAGTGCAGCATAAGTACGTAGAGATGTTTGCTGCTCAGGTTGTCAGGCGTCGGTTTGAATCCCAGTGCACGTAGGGTGGCAAATGCGCGTTCCAGGCCCAGCTTGCGCGCTTCCATGGTGTTGTGGGACACCACTTTGTTGCGATACGCATGCTTGCCGTTATGTTCCAGCAAAATCATGTCCAATTGGGTTTTCCAGTCGCTGTTGTTCGTCATCACCAATCTCCTTGTTCCCACACCTTCAACGTACAGCCACATACCATCCAGCGCGGACGGAGCAAACCGTGCTGTGCGCCAGTCTTTCTGTTTCTTTGATGCAGCGTCATGACGTTGTGCTGTCCCCTTGAGACAATGTGTCGACGTGGCGCTGTCAGTGCCACGTCTAATGCTTGGCCATTTCCCAGGCACGGCGAGACGCGGCCAATGTGCGTTCGTCCTGCGGGCGAGGAATTGCAGGCAATGCGTGTGCCCTGGGTGCATTGCTTTCTTGGATAGGGTCTATCGCGCGAGCGAATGGTCTCTTAAAAATGCGCATGCCGAAGTCGGGTGGATTTCGCCTTGCCCGGCTACCCCCGCCTCAAGGGCGGGCAGTGCCACGCGAAGTGCGTAGCAAAGGCTGCCTGGTTGACTGCCAGGCCCAACTATTGAATGTCAAGGAGTTCATCTCCCACGCCGATATCCAAGGTCCTACCACCGGACCCTCTGGCGCTACGTGCATACCGATATGCTCGAAGCCTCACGGGCAACGGCGGCATGTCGACATCCGAGGATGGTCGCACGAGGGGAAATGTGTAATGAGGAATTGCTGAGATGCCGGTCGTGCCGACACGCCCCAGATCATGTCTATGGGCTATCTGCATGCATCGCGTTCAGCAGGCGATCATGCTCCTGACGGCTCACGGCGGTACAGGAATGATGGGGTTACGGACATCGATCTCGCGGATCGGATACAGAGAACTTTGGGCCATGGTTCCATGGCTCTTTCATAACTGACTGGTGGTCCAGTCGACAATGGCAGGTCACGACTGCGACGGTGGTTTCGCTCACGGGCGCTGCATTGAGACCGCGATGGTCATGGAAGCAGGTCCAGACAGTGTTCCCAGATTAGGCTGCGCCAAAATCGAAGTCAAGGGGATTTTTTACCGCGAAAAATTGTAATTGAACCCCAATTTAAATTGTAAGGTCGAAAAAAACGTTTTTTTCACTTGAGAAGTGAACAGAGAGTGATACCTCTGATTGTAAATCGTATTGACGAATGTCGATGTGTAGCTCGGCACAATGGGGTGAAAGCGTTTCCACAACGAGTGGGGAACAGATGGGGAGCAGGTATTTGGGGCAGGATAGGCGCTGCATTGGCGCGAAAACCATTCCAGTCGCACTGCAAACGCGATGGAGACGCTACAAATTTAAAAGGGGCGCATAAAACGCACTCTGTTTGTCCTCTTTGCTTGCTATCTGGCAGTACATTGCAGCAATGAGTTCGGCAGGAGAGGATCATGAATCCAGTGGTACGGGCAGTCGATGTGGGACGTGGGAACACGAAGTATATTTTCGGCACCAAAGTGGATGGGACCCCGCAATGTGACATGTTTCCTTCACAGGCGGCACCATCCGAGTCATTGCGTGACCATGATGCATGGGGCGCAAAGCGTAAGACTACGACTGTGCCTATCGAGGGCTTGTTTTACGAAGTTGGTCCCGATGTCCATTTGGCAGCAGATGTTTTCTCAGCGAATATGCTGCAAAACGATCACTACTGCCTTACCCCTGAATATATGGCGTTATTGCTGGGGGCTGTGGATTACATGCAACTCGACCATATCGATCTTCTTGTCGTTGGTCTTCCGGTCGCCACATTCAAGCAGCGGCGCTGGGTAGCAGTACTGGAAAAAAAGGTGCAGGGAGAGCATCAGCTAGGAAATGGCAAACGGGTCACTATAGCGCGGGTCAAGGCAGTGGCGCAGCCGACCGGTGCTCTCATGTATTACGGAATTGCGTATAACCGGGTCGCGGAATTACGCAAGGAGCGCAGTCTTATTGTGGATCCTGGCCGACGTACCTTTGATTGGATTGTCTCTCACGGGATGCAGTCAGTGGAAAAGCGAAGCCACTCAGTCAACCGTGGCATGTTCGACGTATTACAGTCTATCGCCGATGGAATTAGTAGGATTACTGCATCACAATACCGAGACTACGATGTGATTGACCGGGCGTTACGGGAGGGCAAGAAACCGGTGATATTTCAATCCGACTACGATATTGCTCCCCATTTGGCCATGGCGCACAAGATACCGGAGCAGGCTGTCGCTGAAATGACCCGCTATGTCGGAGATGCCGCCGATATCAAAAATATCATTTTGGTTGGCGGTGCCGCGTTCTTTTACAGGAAGGCGCTCAAGGCAGCTTTTCCGAGACATATGATCACCGAGCTAAAAGATCCGATCTTTGCCAATGTCAAAGGCTTTCAATACGCTGGGGCTGCATTTTCCAAAACATACCGTGCTGGTGTCGTACCTGAGCTGGAGAACCCAGGCACACCGCACGGGTTACCCCGGAGTGCTTGATGAGCGAGGTAATGCGAATGAGTTTTGTCTTGATGAGAGAGGATATTCCAGCGCTCTTCGATGACCTTCAACATTTTCCGAAAGGCCCCAGGAGAATTAATCGGCTGCGCATTCTCGCATATGCCGGATTGACGGCGATGGACGTACAGTCGCGCCATCCAGAGTCTGAACGGCTACTTTCTGCGGCAACGCCCAATGCAGCGGCTGGCGATCCGCTAGGTGACGCATCACTAGAGTTTTTCGGGCCGCCGCTGCGATAGGGAGGCTGAAGTAGATTTGGTCAATTGTCTTCACGTCTGATCTGTAGCGATGCTTCCACCTACGTTGTGTGCGAGAAAACTAGCGATGGCCAGGATTGGCGCCACAACTTAGGTGCAGGCTTGGGATTTTTTTGAAAAAGTTTGCAACTGAACGGATGATAGGGGAGGGAAATGTGTTAATTTCTCAGGCATTCAAACGTTTTAATAGGTGAATTCTATGAATCTGGAAAATTTGAGCATTGCGGAACTGCGTGCATTACAGGACGATATCAAAAAACAGTTGAAGGTCCGCGAGCAAAAGGATCTGGATGAAGCGCGGGCAAAAATTCTGCAAATTGCGCAGAGCCTTGGAAAATCAGTCAAAGAGTTGGTCGGTGATGGGGTCAGGGTGAAAACTCAAACGGTTGCAGTAAAGTATCGCAATCCGAATGATGCTTCGCAACAGTGGAGTGGCCGTGGTCGCCAGCCGAAATGGGTCAAAGACTGGGTTGACTCAGGAAAGACACTGGATCAAGCAAAAGTGTAATGCACCAACGGTAGATGATCGAGTTCAAGCGCATTCGTTTGATGTGGAGTTTGTCGCTTCGCCCAGCGTTTGTGTGCTGTGGTCTACTTGATCGGCGATCGGCTGTTGGCAAATCCGAGAGAACACTAGATAGTGCCACGGCGGCAGTGCCAAGCTGTGTAAGTGGCTGCATATCCAGAGAATTCTCGCGATAGCATTGCTCATGAGAGCGCTAAGATTGGCGTGCGTGCAAACTTTTCAGTGCCGCGAACATCGTCTCCACCGCTGCAGGGGGGATTGATTCAACGGCTTCGGTGCAAATGCCATTGGCAGTCTCGCTTGCGGAGTTCACGAGCGCACGCCCGGCTGGGCGAAGCACAGCCTGACGACATCCATTTTCACCTTCGCGCACCACAAGGCCAATCTTTTCAAGCACGATCAACTGACGCAGCACTGATGATTGGGACTGACCAAGTGGACGCACGAGTTCCGGAATACTTACCTGGCCACCGTCCGCCTGCGCGAGCACATTGAGTAGTACAAAGTCATTAAAACTGATTCCATGGTGTATGCCTAACTCGTCATCAAGTTTGAGTTGCAGGTTGGCGTGGGCATGGTGTAGTGCCAAACAAAAACCGAGATTCGTGTTCATTGAGAGTCGCTCCTGGGTTCGTCGTAGCCAAGTTCGCCGGTACAAGGTATTTCCTGGCGCCATAGGCTAACTAGCATTTTCAATTCTTGTGCGGCGTTGAACGCTGGATCTTCGCTGGGTTTGACCATGTCGAGTACGTCGAAGAGAAAGTTGGACTCGCCGTACTCGATCCAGTCTTGCGCAAGCCTCGCATTGCGATGTTGTCCATGCTGCAGTTCAAAGCGATGTCGGTTAAGTGTGCCCTGAGCGTTCGTACTTCCTGCAACCAAGGCCCGTCCCGTGATCTGGTTTCGTATCGCATATACGCCTGCTCGGGATTTCGTCTCCAGAAACTGCCGTTTCAGCATCTTTTTGTTTGTCATCATCAATCCTTTTTCTTCCAAATGAGTCACGGTGCAAGCAGGTTATGACTGTACGATGTGGTTTACTTAGGAGAAGGCAATAACCGGGTGGCGTTTAGGCAGGACTGTGGTGCGCGGCCTGCCGTCGGAATATCCCGATGTGGAAATCGAGATCATCCTGCTCAAATACTAAATCTTTCATCTGGTACCGTCGCAGACTGCGGTCTCATGAACTCATTGCCTGTGTCCTGAAGGCCGACATCAGCATTCCGAATTTCAGCTGCTGTTCTAATGTGGAACATCGACGTGCCCACACGGATGACTTATTTTTCAATATTTATTGAAAAGAAATAGATATTTTAAGATAAAATTGTTAATTATTGCAACGTTTTTTGGCTGAACACAGGCAGATTGGAAAATATGGCAGACCTCATTCCATGGAACCGCCAGCTGCTCGATCGATTGGCCAAGAGCCACGTGCAAACCAAGTTCATCAACCTCGGCGATCACCTAGCCCGCTATGCTAGCTACATCATCATCTTTGAAGAGGCTGGTTGCGTCAAACCACTGGCGGTTGATTTTCTGGCCGCGTAACAAGCACTTCGACATGCCAGCCCACCCCAACTCCAGCGAACAAGACATCGATCTATGGCTCGCCTATTATAATGAGATCGGCAATCCGCAGCTGCAGTCGCAACTGCGCGAATTGCTCAGTGACGCCGAGCGTGGCCAGGAAAAACGCTTTCATTTTGCCGATGACCGTCTGCGCTACCTCGTAACACGCGCGATGGTTCGCACGGTGCTGTCGCGCTATGCGACGGTCGCCCCGAACGATTGGGAGTTTGCCCTGAATGCCTACGGGCGCCCGGACATCGCCCCGCATCACGATGTGCGTGGCTTGTGCTTCAATATTTCGCATACGCGCGACCTGATCACGCTTGCCGTATCGAGGCACTGTGGCCTAGGCGTCGATGTCGAGAACCTGGCCGTGCGCCGGCCAGCGCTTGAAATTGCCAATCTCTTCTTTTCGCCGGTCGAAGCCGCAGAGCTGGCTAGCCTGAACCAAGAGCGACGCCGGGACCGTTTTTTCGAATACTGGACCCTTAAGGAATCATATAGCAAGGCGCGCGGGATGGGCTTGTCGCTTCCGCTCGACCAGTTCAGTTTCCACTTTCCGAACGAGCGCCTGGTGCGGCTCTCGATCGACGCGAAACTGGGCGACATCGAGAGCCGTTGGCGTTTCTGGCAATGCCGGCCCACACCAAATCATTTGCTCGCTCTTTGTGCGGAACGCCAGAGCGGCGCGATACCGCTCATTACTGTACGCGAGGTCGTCCCGACCCTCAGGGACGTTATCATCGAGACTGAGTGGCTGAAAACCTCGGACGAGCGCGGCATAGATGAATAACTTGTTGGATCACCGTAGGTGTAATCTGGAATCATTTTATTATGTGAATGTGGTCTGGGTCAGCAATCGAGTCATCCTGGATGGACATTGAACAGGTGCGGCAACTTGACTGGTGTTGTCTGACTGGATTCGATCAGGTCGCAATTTTCTTTTGTTTCCTTAGGGGTAGCGTGGGGCAACCCTTGTCGATATGGCCTTCTCCACGGGCCGACAATAATCCGCTGCAGTCTTGTCGTCGCATTGCAAACGACATTGAAAGAGGATCCCTCCAGCGGCCCTATGATCCGAATTCGGCGTGGAGAAGTGATCAATTTTCTGAAGCGGAGTGATGATGTTTTTGCCTGTGTGCCAATCTGTTAGAAAGAGGCCCGCGTCATTCTCCAGCAGGTCCTCGATGGCAGGATGTCGCTGACGTACGTGCAATTGTCGATGCTGCTTGAAGGCATCGACTGGCGTCATCCGGAGTACAGCCTCGCGTAAGCTTGGTGCATGCTCAGCCCTATGACCTCCGCGACATCGATGCCTTGAAAGCTGTGCTGCTGGTCTGTGAACGCCTGCTGCGGGACACGTGACGAACAGCTGGCAGGCTTGGTCGGGCAGTTGAGCACACGTAACGTCGAGATTGAACACCTCATGCAGCAATGCACGTAGTTCGGCCGCAAGGCCGAAAAGCTGGTCCACCAGATCGAGCACCTGGATCTGCAACTTAAGGACCTGCAGGCCGACGAGGGGAGGCGACGTGCGAGATGACTGCGCTTGATCCTGCGCCGAGGAAGAGGGCGGTGCGCAGGCCCTTGCTCGAGCAAGGGCCGCGTGATCCGACATGTGTACTTCAATCTGACATGTGCTTGCTACGCGTGCAGGCAGCAGCACCGAGGCGGCCGATTAAGCAAGGAATCGCCGGGCCCAGCCTGCTGGCACAGGTATTGGTGGCCAAGTTCACCGATCATTCACCGCTATCCTCCAGTAGGTGATTGACGTGCGAAAGCGCCGATTTCGACCGATACAGTGGCGACGATCCTGTACCAGCTCAAACGCTGGCCGGCACTGCTGTGACCTTGCCCCTTATGACGGGACACATCCCATCCTTGAGTTGGTGCCATTTTCCTGACTCCGTCGCACTAGATCTCTTTTGAACATGCAAGGTGATCTCAGCTTCAACGACGAATGTGGATGCATTGCATTGCAATGCGTAGCGGTGTCCGGCAGTTGCGTAAGCACGGTTTTAGAGGTGCTGCTATCCATCAGGCTCGCGGAGTGCCGTTCAAGTGTGTTGACGTAGTTTTCGGCGATGCCGTTCGACCGCGGGCCGCGTAACGGCGTGCGCATTGGTTATCTGCACGCTCTTATTCCTGTCCGCAAGAATAATGCATAGGCTGTGCCTACTGGCTCATGGAGCTATCTTAAGTCTCGGTATACCGGTGCGTGAGAAATCTGAAACATACCGAAAAAAGGCCTGCTTTTCCCGCTATCGATTAAACGACAGTCTATAGCCGAGGAAATATTGCCTTCTGGACGCCTACCTATCAAATCTAATAGTGCAAAAAATTCCCGGTATCGAATAAAGTTGTTGCAAGAAAATTTAATCAATCACCAAATTAAAATAGACCAATCACTCATGCTTGCAATGCGGTAAAGAAATAGTTTCTCTACTCTACAGTTTCCAAGATACGCCAGATTTGGCGGGTCATGGGATAGCGAATGTTGCGACGAATCAATCGTTTGGAAAATACATCAATTTTTTGAAGACGAATGGGATGAAGATGGCTCGATTTACACAACGATCAAAAAAACTAAAGAGCGCGCTGTGACAGCATCTTTTTATATCGCCTTCCTATTCTGTCTGCTGGGACCTTTGATCATAGCCAAGACGTTCGGACTATCCAAAGTAGTTCCATTGGTATTCATTCAAATTGGACTTGGCGCGACAATAAAATATTCTGGACTCTTCGATTGGTTGAATGGAAAAGGCATTGATGTTTTGCATGGTCCCTTGAAAACTTCATTGGAGGGACTTGGATGGTTAGGTGTATCACTTTTTGTCGCGTTTAGCGGGCATTGCAGTACGCTGCCAAGCCGCAACGAAGGTGGTCGCTATCGATTCGCCTATGTCAGCGTGATAGCCTTCTGTGTGACATCGAGTATGGGAAGTTACCTGGGCCTGAAGATTCTTCAGTTAAATCCAAGCTATATCGGGCAGGTCTCTTCTCCAATCTTGTTCTCAATTAGTATCGGCATATGTTTGTCTGTTACGGCTTTGCCGGTGTTGATCAGTATTCTCGATGAGTCATCCCTTATACGGCATCGAATTGGTCAACTGGCAGTGCGTTGTGCCATGCTTGATGAGCTCTGGTTGTGGATGGCATTGAGCATCATTCTGTCCTATGTGGGTGCTACTACATCGTGGGCAGTAGTGGCAAGAATGCTTGCCTTCGCAATATACTGTGTTGTATTGCTGGCGGTCGTTGCTCCACTACTGCGTCGCTACCACCAGAATAAAACAGTACCGTACGGCGGTCCAGTATTAGCCATCACAGTCGTATTATTGTCCGCATCGCTCACCGACATGCTCGGCCTCCATGGAATACTCGGGGCATTTCTGGGAGGGATGATTCTTCCCCAGGCCGTATTAAAAGAGTGCGAGTCCACATTTCGACCGGCCGTCACTTATCTTCTTCTGCCCATCTATTTTTTTAGTAGCGGAACACGTCTCGACTTACCAGGTGGCGATGGCATGTTCTGGTTACTCGTGTTTGTCCTCACATTTAGCACCATATTTGTGAAGGGCGGAGTGGTGATGTTGGTTGGGAGACTGACGGGCCTACGCTGGAAGGAAAGTATCCAATTAGGCGTCCTGCTGCAGTGTAAGGGGTTAGTGGAATTGATTGTGATCGGGATACTTCTGGATGTTGGCATTATTGGAGTTACCACCTATTCAGCACTGGCTCTGATGGCACTGTTCAGTACCGCACTCACGCTACCTCTTTTTCGGCTACTGACATGGGTCTTTGAAAAAAGTCATAGCAGCGATCTTGCCACATATACAGTGAATCACGAACCTCTGTACGCAGTGAGTGAACAAGGTGTGGAAAGAAGTAAAAATGATTAACTGTGAGCATGGCTGATATTGATTGTTTTATCTTCGGAATAAACGTCAGGATTTCAGTAACCATGCAGAAAAAAATCTGCCGGATAAGGTGCTCTCGACCCGACGCTTCTTTATTCGGTAGTGTGAATTTCTAGTCCTTTGAGTAAATCAGATGACGGTATCGATAATGATTGGAACAAGTTGTTGGCGCTGATGAGGGAAAGCGACGAGTTTGCGTCTGGTAAATTTATAAAGAATGCGATCACACTATATAAAAGGTTGCAAAATGACTGATACGGATATTCTGGTAATGGGCGGTGGTTTGGCAGGTTTGACGTTGGCCCGCCAGTTGCGAATGGCACTGCCGAATGCAAGTATAACGGTCATCGAAAGAGGGCAACGGCCAGCACCAGAGGCTGCCTATAAAGTGGGTGAGTCCAGCGTAGAGGTGGCCGCACACTATTTCGGTGAGCGCTTGAAGCTGAAAGAGCATATCGAGGCCGATCAGTTACCGAAGTTGGGTCTCAGATTTTTCCTGCCACATGGCGACAATTCCGAAGTAACCAAGCGGCTTGAAATCGGACAGAGCAAGTATCCAACAGTGCCCAGCTATCAATTGGACCGTGGACGCTTCGAAAACCACTTGCATGACCTGAACCTGGCCGATGGCGTGGTTATTTACGACAGAGCGCGGGTGCAAGCCGTGGATTTGCGTCCGGGTGATCGGCATGAAGTTAAGTTCGTTCATGGTGATGAGGTTAAAACAATCACCTGCCGATGGCTGGTGGATGCCGCTGGACGCAATAAAATCTTGAAGCGCAAACAGGGCCTGGAAAAAGACAGCCCATTGAGCAATGCCGCCGTATGGTTCAGGGTGGGAGTGGACATCGATATTTCCGACCTGAGTGATGATCCTGAATGGTTGGGCCGCACCGGTCCATCGCGGCGCTTCAGCACCAACCATTTCATGGGACCAGGATACTGGGTATGGTTCATTCCGCTTGCCTCCGGATCCACTAGCATTGGCATCGTCTTTGATAACAAAATGCATGACTTCAAAGCGGTGAACTCGTTTGACAAGGCAATGGCTTGGCTGCATCAGAACGAGCCGCAGTGTGCCAAGTTGATCGAACCGCACGGCGGCAAGGTGCAGGATTTCATGGGTTTTCAGGATTATGCCCATGGCTGCAAGCAGGTCTACTCGAAGGATCGCTGGTGCATCACCGGCGAAGCCGGTGTGTTCATCGATCCTTTCTATTCGCCAGGCAGCGATCTGATTGCTTATAGCAATGACTTTATCACCGAACTCATTGTCAAGGATATGCGCGGCGAGGACATCAGTCAATTGGCGCCAACCTACGATCGTATGTACTTGAATCTGACTGAAACTGTGCTCATGATTTACGACGGCTTGTATCCGAAATTCGGCAACAGCTTTGTCATGATCCAGAAGGTTCTTTGGGACAGCGTGCTGTATCTCGGGGTGACCTGTCTATTGTATTTCAACCGTAAGTTATATGACTTGCAGTTTTTGGCCCGTGTCGACACCGAACTCGCGCGCTATAACGATCTGATGCGTGCGGTGGCGGATCACTTCAAACGCCAGCCAATCAAACACGATTCGACGATGGCCGGAGAGTATGTCGATATGTCGAAGATTTTCCTATACGGAAGAAACCTCAACAAGGAATTGTTAATCGAGTATTCGGATGACGATACGTTGATCGCGAAGCTGCGCGAGAACCTTGCGCTGCTGGAGGAGCTTTCGAAAAGTGTTTTCAAGAACGAAGACATCGTTGCTGCCAGCTGGAAATCGATGCCCGTTCCACTTGCCGAACGGGGCAACGGCGAAGTCTTTGATGAAGCAGCGATGGCGTCTAAGTGAAATCCGGAAGTATCGGGCGCATCAGCTGATGAGTGCGCAATCCGGATCGGTCGGGTAGCTCAGATTCTCTCGCAAGCCACAGCGGTAGTGCCAGTAGCGGTGCAGCCTGCCGTGCCAGACCGGCTTCGAATGCAATATATGAGGAGAAATAGTTTGTCACCATTTGAACGAAACCTGGGTATTCGGAATGCCGTGCTCGACGTCCTGCGTCAGGGTGGCTACTATTCGCGGATCATGGATGGCGAGGCGGGGCTCGAACGCGTCAAGGAGTTCCTGCTGCGCATGGAGCAGCCGACTCATGGCACGCGCCAACCGATGCAGCACCCAACGTTTCTGCCTATTTTTCCGGGACTGGATAACCGGCCGATGCGTAGCCCGGAAAACGACCCGGTAGCGGAGTACCTGCGCCAGGCCACGCCGACAATCCGGGAAGAAGCCCTGCGTCTGAGGGATCGCACGATATCGTACACCGAAGGAATTCTGTCACGCGGAACCTGGCGGATATATCCGCTGTGGTATATGGGTACCAGCCTGTCATTTCTCACTATTCACTGTCCGCAGATCAAGCGTATCGCCGCCGAGATTCCGGGTTGTGGCATGGCATACCCATTCTCGGAAGCCCTGCTTTCATGGCAGGATCCCCATACGCATTTGGGAGCGCATTGCAGTATCGATGCGCTGCGCCTGCGTTATAGCGTAGGCATCATCATCGACGCCGAATGCACATTGCGCGTCGCTGATATCAAAAAACAATGGCAGACAGGTGAATCCATCATCTTCGAGGATTGCTTCGAGCATGAGGCTTGGAACGGCGATAAGAGCCGTCTGGTTTTCATCATTGATGTTTGGCATCCCGATCTCACGCTGCTCGAGCGGGAGGCTTTGCAAAGCGCTTTCCGCAAGCGTGAGGTGCGAGAAATCCTTTACGAAAGCCGTATGTCCGAACAGATGAGGCCATTTCTGCAGCGCCGTTTCATCGAAGAGGATCAGGATCCGGTGGTGCAACGCTACTGGGACCCAAATGCAGTCATTTCGCGCCCCAAGATCGAGGATTGGGGGACTTGGGACACCGTTCCTCGTTTCTCGTGAAAGTGACAGGCGCGTTACCAGGCCTTCGCTTTCTCTGATCTTTCCGCGCGCCACGTCACTGTACTGACATGGTTTTTCATGGTCTTGCTACCTGGTTGTCGTCAATGAGTAATGTTGGTTTCAGTAATTGGTTTCACACGCCATTTGAAAAGCATATTGAAGCAGGAGCGACGGCCAAGCTGTTTTGCTTTCCCTATGCGGGAGCCGGAACCACTTCGTATCATGCATTTTGCAAGGCGTTACCCGCGCATATTATTCCTTTCGTCGCAAAGCTACCTGGTCGCGAAACGACCCGTAATCAGGCTCCGCTGACCGATATCCACGACATCGTCCAGCAGTTGACCCGGGCAATACGGCCGTGCCTTGGCGCTGAACCCGTGGTTTTCTGGGGCCATAGCATGGGCGCTCTGGTCGCGTTCGAGGTCGCTCGGCTGTTGGGTGCTGACCTGGGACCGCGCCAGCTAATCGTCTCGGGACATGCCGCGCCGCATATACCAGCCCCACCGCGGCCGATATCGGTGGATGAAATGAATGACGCACACTTTGTCCGAATGCTGGAAAGTTACAACGGTATGCCTTCAGCAATTTTGGAAAATTCCGACTTGCTCAAGCTGATTTTGCCGCAACTGAGGGCTGACTTCCTGGCCTTGGATTGTTACCGGTATGTTCCAGGCGCCCGGCTTGAGTGCGACATTTTATGTATCAACGGCGAGTCTGATCGCTTAGTCAAGCGCGAACAGGTACTGGCCTGGCGCGAGGAGACCAGGGGCAGCTTCTCTTGCGAGTGGTTGCCCGGATCGCATTTTTTCATCAATGAAAACCGCGCTGCGCTGGTACGAATAATCGCTGAGGCAATCGAAGACAAGCGCGTTGGACCGGGGCTGAACTTTTAGGGGGCGAGCACTATGCTGGAAGTTGTCAATACTTATCTACATGGATACATGGCGATGCCGATGCTGGGTGTTTGCCGTGATCTCGGGATTTTCTCGGCAATGGAAAAGGGACCGGTCAGCGTACGGCAGATCAGCGATGACTTATCGGCCAACGCCGGATATTGTGGCCTCGTATTCCGTGCCTTGCATGCTCTGGGCTGTATCGAATCGACAGACCGTGAGGTGTACACGCTCAGTGAACGGTTTCGTCGTGGCTGGAACGTGCCCGCGTTGATCGAGGATATCTACCGGATCGATTTCGGCGCCTATCTTTGGAATGGGGCGGAGGTTGAGCGCCTTGATCACTGGTTGATCGCGTCGGCCCGCGGATGGAACACGAGTGATACCGAACTCGGCAACCTGATGGACGGTGCGATCATGGTGCCGCTGTTGCTGGCGTTAGCCCAAAAAGGCATCGGGCAGGAGTCGAGTTCTTCCGGTGCACTGGCGCCCCATGTCCATCTACATGTCCAGCCACAGTTACAAGCCTACTTAGCGGCGAAGGACATGCTGGAGCATGGCGCATCGTTCACGCTCAATGAGCGCGGCCTGTACTTGTGCGAGCGGGCGCTAACAATGGCGTCCACTGCATCTTACAGACCGATGCTGCTGGGGCTGCGGGAGCTCTTGTGTGGCGATCCGTCGCGCGTGCTCGGACGCGATGCAGATGGCCACGAAACGCACGTGGACCGCACGCTCAATGTTATTGGTAGCGGATTCCAGCACAACAAATATTTCAAGGATCTCGCCGAACTGGTGGTCGCTATATTCGACAGTGAACCGCTGGAAGAGCAGCCGCGCTACATCATCGACATGGGATGCGGCGACGGCGCCTTGCTGAAGACCTTGTATTCGGCCATTGCGGAACATAGTCTGCGCGGCCGGCACTTGGAGAAGTACCCCTTACTGTTGATCGGCGCGGACTTCAACGAGAAATCGCTACAGGCAGCGGCGCGCACCCTGGACGGCCTCCCGCATCTCGTGTTGAAGGGGGATATCGCCAAACCGCAGACGCTATTGGACGACCTGAAGGCCCATGGCGTGACCGATGCCGATGCGATGCTGCACGTGCGCTCATTCCTGGACCATGACCGGCCATTGCACGTGCAGCCGGACGTCGCCGATGCCCATCCGCGTGACGATCTCATTTACGTCAATGCCGCGGGTGACCGGATCGGCTCAGTGGCCATCACGCGCGACTTGCGCGAGCATCTGGCGCGCTGGTCGGGTATCCTGGGGCGACACGGCCTTATCCTGCTCGAAGTCTTTTCCTTGCCGGTTGATTTGACCCGGGAGTACTTCAGCCAGACAGAATGTTTTCACTTCGATTTCTACCACGCGATGTCCAGGCAAGCGCTGGTCGGAGCCGGGACGTTTCACCAGGCTTTGGCAAGCGCTGGCCTGTATCCGAATCGGGAGTCGCTGGTTCGCTATCCCAGCACCATGCCGTTTTCGCGCATCGTGTTGCAACATGTGCAGTCCAAGCCGTTCGCGGTGCGGCCGCTACGCCTGGACGATGTCCCCGATCTGCTGGCCATTGACCGCGCCTGCTGGCCTGAAAACCTGCGCTTGACGGTTGGCGAGATCGAGCGGCGCCATGCCATGTTCCCCGAGGGGCAGTTCGTGGTCGAGTACGAGCAGCGTGTCGTCGGCGTGCTGTACACCCAGCGCATCGACGACCTCGAGCGGATCCTGGCTTCGCAGTACACGGATTATCTCAACGCGCACGTCGATCAAGGACACTATTGGCAACTGCTCGGCCTAAGCATGCATCCCGACTATCAGTCACTCGCCCTGGGTGATCAACTGCTGGAACATGTGCTGGATATGGCGGCGCTGACGGCAGGGGTGGAAGCGGTCTACGGTATTACCCGTTGCCTGTCATTCCGCGCCCAATCGGAATCGATGGCGAACTATGTCCAACGCAAGGATGAGCAGGGACTGCCGGTCGATCCGCTGCCACGCTTCCACTGCAGTCACGGGGCAACGATCGAGCAAATCGTTCCCGGCGCGCGGCCGGAGGACATCGAAAATGATGGTGCCGGTGTATTGATCCGGTATGACCTGGCCACGCGCTTGCGCGGGTCGCGGGGGGGAGGGAGCGTTGCGCCGGTTGGTGAGTGCCGCGAGGGAACGCTGGAGACCGTGGCGCGCGCCGTGCGCCGCGTCATGAAGACACCAGAGGATTTTGCCACCGATCGTCCGCTCAAGGAGCTTGGCCTCGATTCGATGGGATTGATGGAGTTGCGTCTGCTACTGAACCAAGCTTTCGGTATTGAATTCGACCCGGCCTACTTTTTCAATTACACGACCGCCAAGGCGATCGCCGGCTTCATTGCGGGCCTGGGTAAGGCCGCGGACGTGGGCGTGCCAGTTACGGAAGCGAGCCAGACCGAATCTGGCGCGGCACCGACTGATCCGGCACACTGTGCTGCGTCCGATATCGCGATCGTTGGCATGGCGCTGCGCTTCCCGGGAGGGATTGATACTCCCGAGGCGTTTTGGCAACTGCTGGCGGATCAGGGATGCGTGATTACGCGACGGCCGAGTGAGCGATGGCGTGAGTACCGCAGCGAACTCGATGGATTGGATGTGCAATATCAGCACATTCACCAGGGCGGCTTCCTTGATAACATCGATCAATTCGATGCGGCGTTTTTCCACATCACGCCGCTGGAAGCCCAGGCGCTGGATCCGCAGCAGCGCCTGCTGCTTGAATTGGCCTGGGAGGCAATGGAGCATGCCGGCATCGATCCGCATGGATTGGCAGGGCAACCGGTTGGCATTTTCCTGGGTGCCAATAGCCACGACTACGAGACCTTGACGATACGCCAGCGTGCGCTGGGCAACCTGGATGCCCACTTTGCGGTCGGCAACGCCTTGGCAACCGCCGCGGGCCGCCTGGCGTATTTCTTCGATTCTCGCGGACCGACCATGACCGTCGACACAGCCTGCTCGTCCGCGAGCAGCGCGATCTTCGCCGCCTGTCATAGTCTTGCCGACGGCGGTGCCGAACTGGCCGTCGCCGGTTCGGTCAACATGATGATCACTCCCACGCTGAGCGTTGCCTACGCCAAGGCGGGCATGCTCTCGCCCGACGGCCTGTGCAAGACGTTTGACAGCACCGCGAATGGCTACGTGCGCAGCGAAGGCGGCGCGGTGCTGCTGCTCAAACGTCTGGACGACGCCCTGCGCGACGGAGACCACATCCATGCCGTGATCAAGTCTGTGGCACTGATGCAGGATGGCCGCACCAACGGCTTGACCGCACCGAATGGACAGGCACAAGTCGACGTCATCCGTCGTGCGCTGACGCTGGCCGATCGCACCGCAGTCGAAGTCGACTTTGTCGAGGCACACGGCACCGGCACCTATCTTGGCGACCCGGTCGAAATGCAAGCGCTGCGTAAGGTGTACTGTGATGATATCCCGCGAGCGGCGCCGCTGTGTGTGGGGTCAGTGAAAACCAATCTGGGCCACACCGAGGCAGTCTCGGGTATGGCCGGAATCCTCAAGGTGGTGCTGGCACTGCGTCATGAGAGCATTCCCGCCCACCTGCATCTCGAGCAGCTCAATGAATTTTTGAAGCTGACGGATGGCAGCATCGAGGTTCCACGCCATGCGCGCCCGTGGAAGGCGGTGCCGGGCCGCCCACGATTGGCAGGGGTGAGTTCGTTCGGCTTCAGTGGCAGCAATACGCACATGCTGATCGAGGAGTTCGCTTCGCCGCAGGTTAGCGCGGGCGCTTCCGGCGGCTTGCTTCCTGCCGTAGTGTCGGCCAAATCGCGCCAATCCCTGCGCAACAACCTGACGGCGCTTGCGCGCTATGTGGAGAGCCAGGGCGAGGGGCTCGACCTGGCAGCCCTGTCCAGAACCTTAACGCGCGGTCGTGCCCAGCACACGTTCCGAGTGGCATTTCCTTTTGGTAGCAAGGAGCAATTGCAGGCCAGGCTGAGCCAAGCCATGCGCGACGATGGTAACCCTGATGCCGGCCGCAAGCCGCGCATCGCCTTCATGTTTACTGGCCAGGGTGCGCAATACCACGGCATGGCGCGTCGGTTGACGGAGTCCAGCCCGAGTTTCCGCCGTCACCTCGAGCACTGTGCCGCGCGGGTGCGCGAGCACGCGGGATTTGATTTGTTCGACGTGATGTGGGGTGTCGATCGCGCCAGCATCGATCAAACCCGGTATACCCAGGTCGCGCTGTTCTGCGTCGGTTACAGCCTGGCAGAAATGCTGCGCGAGGCGGGCATCGTGGCCGAGGTGGTCATGGGCCATAGCGTCGGAGAATTCGCGGCCGCTTGTTATGCCGGTGCGATGAGCCTGGACGCAGGGATCTCCCTGCTTTGCCATCGCGGTGCACTGATGCATGAACAGACACGGGGCGGCAGCATGGTTGCACTACTGGCTCCCCGGACCGAGGTCGAGGACCTGCTACGCGGGTACGACCAGGTCACCATCGCCGCCATGAACGGTCCCCGCAGTCAGGTGATCGCCGGTGATCCGGGGCAAGTGGCCGACATTGTGCGGCATGCCGAACAGCGCAACATTCCTGCCATCGCATTACCGGTCGAGCGCGCTTTCCACTCACCGCTGATGGCACCGATCCTGTCGCAGTTCCAACACCTGGCGGATAGGCTGGACTATGCGGCTCCCGGCCTTGACTTGATCTCGAACGTCACTGGTGAGGTATGGTCGCAATCACTGACTGGGCAGTACTGGACCGATCACATCGGTTCGCCAGTGCGCTTTGAACAGTCGGTGCGTACTTTGTTGGCGCGCGGTGTCGATATGGTGGTGGAGATTGGCCCGCGGCCGGTACTCACTGGAATGGCGATGGCGGTGACCCAGGACACCAGCGTGCGCTGGCTGCCTAGCCTGCTTGATGCGAACAGCCATGGTTTGGCCGCCCTGTATACGCAGGCCAGCCAGTTCGGCGTGGACGTGGATTGGCGCTGCTATCCGCACCAGTCCGTATCAATGCTGCCGGACCTGCCGCGCTATCAATTTGACAGGGTCGCCCACTGGATCGGGCCGGCGGCGAATGAGGTACCGCCCAAACAGGTGCCTTCAGTGCCGCAGACCGACCCGGAACAGATGCAAGCGCTGGCGGTGGCGAACTTCGTGCAGCGCCTTGATCCTGTCAGCGACGCTGCATTGTGGGCACATGTCATCGTGCGCCAGAGCGTATTCCCCGCCGGCGGTTATGTGGCGCTGGCTATCGAGGCGGGCCTACGTCTGTTCAAGCGCTCGCGCGGCGTGGTTTTGCACCAGTTGCGCCTGGAGCGGATACTTTGGCTGGAGCAAGGGCAGGCCTATCGGATGGAAGTGAGTGCCTTGCCGACATCTTCCTCGGCATTGACATTGCAGTTGCGCGCCAGACCGGAGTCCGGTGGTAAGTGGACGCCCTACGCGCAAGCGGTGGTCGAGGCGTTGGATGATATTTCCCCCGATGGCGGCGGGATGCTAGCGCCCGACAGTATTGGCGGCAGCATGGTATTCCATGGTGATGATTTCTACACAAGACTGGCCGCGCTTGGCTATGGTTATCTGCCGCCGTTTCAGGGCCTGCACGCGGTACGTCGCGTCGGCGATAGCGTCATTGCGGAGCTACGCTTCAAGGATGACGCTCCGGCCACGGGATTCGCAGCGACGCCATGGGGATTGGATGGGTGTTTCCAGACGGTTCTGGCAGTGCTGCTCGAAGAGTTGGAAGCCGATGGCGAACGCATGATATTGCCTGTCGCGATGGCGCGATTGGCCTGGTACGCGCCGCTCACGAACGCATTGCGCGTGACTTGCCGGTGCCGTGCGACAGACTCAGGCTTCGACGCGGATCTGCGTATCTACGATGCCAACGGCACACTGTGTATCGAAATCGACGGCCTGGCCTGCGCCTGGGTGCGGCGCCGCAACCTCGATCCGGGCTCCGCTGATGCCAGCACGCCACCGATCTATGCGCCGATTTGGCGCGAGTACACGGAGCCGGTCGCCCTGGCGGGTGGCACTGGCGGATCGTGGCTGATCCTGTGCGACGAGCGCGGTATGGGCGCGGCGTTAGCCGAGACCATCATAGAAAACGGTGGGCAGGTGGCACAGGTCTTGCTGGCCGACTTGCCTGCTGACGCTTCAGCGGAGGCGGTCCTGGCCGACTTGTTGGCGCACCATGCGGACAGCAGCACAGAGCCGATCGGCCTGATCCATGCCTGGCCCATCGATATTGATGTCCAGGCGGGGGCCGCGGCGCGTCGGCGCGCACTTGATCTGGTTGTCACGAAGTTCCTTGCGGCGCTACCTGACGGGCGTTTGAATCGCGCCATCATGTTGACATGTATGGCGCAGCCGGTACGCCAGTCCGACCTGGTCGTACAAGAAGACGCCGCCAGCCTGTGGGGCCTGGTCAGTGCATTGCAGGCTGAGGCCTCGGGCCATATGGTGACGCTGATCGACCTGGAGGAGGTGCCTCCGGGTGCGGCGGGGAGGAGGCTGGCCACATATATCTTGCAAACCCCGGCGCGTGCCTTCGATGTGGACGCGGCGGGATGGCCCGAGCATTTCGCGTTACGTGACGAGCGGTGGTATGTGCGCCAGTTGGCACCGGTCAAGACCGTGGTACCGGCGCGTGTTGCTGGTGATGGCTGTTATATCGTTTCCGGCGGTTTGGGCGGCATCGGTCGGCTGGTTGCAGAATTTCTGCATGCTCAGGGCGCAGCTCGCGTGTTGCTGCTGGGGCGCCATGTGCCTGCCGTGGCACCGGCCTGGGTGCAGGCCCTGAACCGTCGCCGTGATTGTGTGGAGGTGGTTGTTTGCGATATTACCGATCGCGCCCAGGTAGCGGAGATGCTTGGGAAGGCCACACGCGGTCTGACGATCCGCGGCATCGTGCACGCGGCCGGCGTCATCGACGATGCCTTGCTGGCCGCCCAGGACTCAGGGAGGATGCAGAAGGTGTATGCGCCCAAAGTGGACGGTGCCCGACATCTGCTCGAGAGTGTTGCGGGCGACACCTTGGACTTTGCATGGCTGTTTTCATCGCTGGTCGGCCTGTATGGCGGCTCGGGACAGGCCAATTACGCGGCGGCGAACGCCGCGCTCGACGGCTACGCACACTGGATGCGCAGCCGGGGCGTGCGTGCTATGTCAATCAACTGGGGACCTTGGCGTGACACTGGCATGGCCGCCCGGCTGGCACGACCGGAAGGCATCATGGGCCGCATGTTCACCGATGCGCTGAAGCCGGAGGATAGCGCCGTACTGTTCGGTGCCCTGCTCGCGGTGGACGCGGCGCAGTGTTGCGTGACGCCGTGGCGCCAGGATCTGATCGCGTCCGCCATGCGCCTGCCGTACTTGCTGCACACGCTGCGAGACCCCGGCGGGAAAGCATATGCGCCACCACATTTGGCGGATCTGCTGACAGGTGCGTTAGGAGATGAGCGCAAGCTGCGGACGCGCGTCTTCGTGGCCGGCCAGATCGCGCGAATCACTGGACTAACGGCGGCGGCGATCGATCCATCGGTGCCGTTGAGCACGCTTGGCATGGATTCGCTGATGAGCTTGGATTTGCAACGTGCCCTGTCGACTGGTCTCGGCAAGCCACTGGCCGAAACCTTGTTGTTCGACCACCCCACGCTTGATGCGTTAGTGGCACATGTGCTGGCACAGGCCGGGCCGGTCTTCGGTGGCGATGTTGGCACGGCGGACGTTGCGTATGCCGATTCGACGAGCAAGTTGCACGTGGCGATGGACCTGGAACTGGCGGAAATCGAAAACCTGCCTGACGAAGATCTCGGGGCGTTGCTTGGGAAGGAGTTTGTCAATGAATAAGGCAAGCTTGCCGACGGATTGGCAGGGAGAGTACCTGCAACGCCTCTCAAAGCTATCGAAAAATCAGCTGATGGCGCTGGCTATTAAGCTTAAGCAGTCGAACTATGATGCGGCCAACAACCAGCCGGCGGCGGCCGACGACCCGGTGGTCATCGTCGGTGTCGGTTGCCGCTTTCCGGGTGGCGTGGTCGATACGGCTGGCTATTGGGACTTATTGCGCAACGCGCGCAGTGGTATCGCAGACATGCGCGACGAACGCTGGAACATGGCCGCGTACTTCGATGAAGATCCGGAAGCCGCAGGGAAAATCCATACCCGGTCGCTGGGCTTGCTTGATCAGATCGACGGGTTCGATGCCGATTTCTTTGTCATTTCGCCGCGCGAAGCCGAATCGATGGATCCACAACAGCGGCTGCTGCTCGAAGTGGCATGGGAAGCGATCGAAAACAGTGGTCATGCCAGCGGGGAACTCGAAGCGCGTGCCGTCGGGGTGTTTATCGGCATGATGAACAAGGATTACCTGCACCTGAATGCGCCGGACATCATCGGTTCCGATGCCAGGCACTCACCGTATTATGCATCGGGCGAGGCATTTAGCGTCGGTGCCGGGCGACTGGCCTACTTCCTTGGCCTGCGGGGTCCTTGCATGACGGTGGACACGGCGTGCTCTTCGTCGCTGGTGAGCGTGCACCTGGCCTGCCAAAGCCTGCTGAAGGACGAGTGCGAAGTGGCTCTGGCCGGCGGCAGCTCGATGATCCTGTCGCCCGAAGCCTCGATCGTCAGTTCGAATGCACGCATGTTGTCGCCGACCGGCCAATGCTGGACCTTCGACGAACGCGCAGACGGGTATGTGCGAAGCGAAGGGTGTGCGATCGTGGTGCTCAAACGGCTTTCGCGTGCGCTGGCAGATGGCGATCCCATCCTGGCTGCCATCGCCGGCACAGCGGTCAATCACGATGGCCGCAGTCAGGGCCTGACTGCGCCGAGCACCGCAGCGCAGATCGCTCTGATGCGCGACGCATTAAAAAGCGCCAGGGTGGACGCTGCACAAGTGAGTTATATCGAAGCGCACGGCACCGGAACGCCTTTGGGTGACCCGATCGAGATGAATTCGATCCAGACGGTATACGGGGAGCAGCGTAGCAGCGCGGCACCTTTGATGGTCGGTTCGGTGAAGCCGCTGATTGGACATTCCGAGGGGTGCGCGGGTATCGCCGGGCTGATCAAGCTGGCCTTGTGCGTGTCCGAGAACTCCATCGTCCCTCAAAGAAATTTCTCGCGTCTCAATCCCTACATCCGATTGCGTGACGGTGTCCAGATTGCCCAGGACTACCAGCCTTGGCGTGGAGCAGGTAGGAGCCGCTACGGGGCGGTCAATTCGTTCGGGTTCAGCGGCACAAACGCGCATGCGATTGTGCGCAATGTCGAATCGGCCGTTCCGGTGGCATCGACATGGCGTGGCCCGCGCTTGCTTACCATATCGGCCAACAGTCGAGGCGCCTTAGGCGACTTGCTGCTTCGCTACCGTGATTATCTACAGCAACCGCTTGAGCTTGATGCGCTCGCCTACACGAGTCAGGTCGGCCGCAATCATTTCAAGGAACGCGTGGCATTGGTCGCTGACAATGTCGACGGTTTGCGTGCGGCGCTGGACGCCGCCGTCTCAGGAGCCGAGCTTTTGCCCGGCTGCTTACGCGGGCAGGAACGGGCATGGGAGGGGATCGCGCTGATCTTTGGTGCGTTGGGCGCTCAGGCAGTACCCTTGGCAGAACGGTTGGCACGCTCCAGTTCGGCGTTCGCCGGCCAATTCAAGACGTTGATGGCCCAGGTGCCGGCCGGCGTGGCTGCGCTCGGTAACGAGCCATCGTCCTATCTGGCGAACTACGCAATTTACCAAACCTTGCTCGCAGCCGGTGTTCGACCGACCGCGGTCGCGGGCCTGGATTTTGTCGGCAAGCTCGTCGCCGCCACTGCGGCGGGCATGGTGAGCATTGAGCAAGCGTTGACCTATCTGGCGGCAGACACGGCACGCGCCGGTCTGCCAGGTGACTGGCGCTTGTCGCAGCCGCACTTGAGCCTGGTCGATGCGGGCAGCGGCGAGAGTCGGATCAATCTCTTCGCTGACCCGGCGACGCGTGAGGCGTGGTTACAGGAACCCACTCCAATGTCGCTGTTGGCGGGTACCGCGCACCAGAGCTGGCTGCGTCTGGCGATTGGTAATGCCGGCCCGGCCGAAGTCGCGGAATCGGGATGCTTGTCTTTGTTTAACGATAACTCGGAAAACGCATGGGACGACACTCTCGCGGCGTTGTATGCGGCCGGATTGAAATTGGACTGGGCGGCGTTGTATGGCTCGGTTCGTCCCAAGCGGCTGGTACTGCCGACCTATGCCTTCCAGCGTCGGCGATACTGGCCGCGTAACGCGAAAGTGGAGCAGCTGAGCGCAGCCACGGCCGATGCGCGCCGTTGCTACGTCCCGCAATGGCAAGAGTCTGCCGTCGATGCCATGCGTCCCTTGCCAGCAGCCCGCCGGCGGGTTGTACTGACCGATGCTGCCGTACTAGCCGGCGAAATCGTCATGCCCGAGGGGGTGCAATGGCGGCACTTGCCTACGGGATGGCACGCTCCAGCCGTGATCGGGCGTGTGCTGGCCGATGTCACGCTGGGCCTGGATTATCCAGGACAGCCGTTGGATGTACTGGTCTGGCTGGCACCACCAGCACAGCTGGATGCAGCGTGGAGCGGTGACCCCGTCCTGCAAGAGGCAATTGCGATGCATGCCGAGACCACGGTGCAAGCCTTGCTGCATGTCACCCAGGCATTGCTCAAAATCGACACCGCGGTCGATCTACGGCTGGGTTTTGTCACGGAAGGCGTGGAAAGCGTCATCAGCGACTCAGCATTTAATCTGGCCGATGGACTGGTCGACGGTTTCGTGCAGGCACTTGGCATGGAGCAGCCGCAATGGCGCCCGTGGAGCATCGATCTGAGCCCGGTGATTGGCCTGGCGGAGCAGTGCGCGCAGATCGTGACGGCCTTGCGCGCCGATGATCAGGAAAATCATGTAGCTTTCCGGCAAGGGCGGCGCTATGTTCGGCGGCTGGTCGCTGGTGAAACGGGCGAGCGGGAGAACGTCCGCGTCCGCGGCGATCGCGCCTATCTGATTAGTGGTGGTCTGGGCGGGATTGGCCAGGAGGTCGCTCGTTGGCTGGCGCGCAAGGGTGCCGGCCAAGTATTGCTGCTATCGCGTCGCGACGACGAAGACGCAGTGGTGGCCGGGATGCTGGCCGCGCTGGTCGGCGAGGGTGTGCCGGCCACGCTGGTGTGCGCGGACGTGACGGACTATGCGGCTATCCGCGCGCGGCTGCTGGATGCCGCCCGGCTTCCGCTGGGTGGGATTTTCCATGCCGCGGGCGTACTCGACGATGCGCCACTGCAAAATCTCAGCCTAGCCCATTTTCAGCGTGTAATGCGGGCAAAGGTGTCCGGCTCGCTTAACCTGCATCGCTTGGCGCAAGGTACGGACATCGAACTGTTCGTACTGTTTTCCTCGATCGCCAGCCTGATTGGGTCGGCAGGGTAGGCCAATTATGCTAGCGCCAATGGTTTCGTCGCCGCGCTTGGGCGTGCGCGCCACGCACAAGGTTTGCCAGCCACGGTAATCCACTGGGGGCCCTGGGCCGAAGTGGGCATGGTCAGCAATAAACTTGTCCAGAACAAGATCTTGCGTTCCGGGTTGCTCATGCTCAATCCGAGTGCGGCCATCGAAGCCATGGAAAGGGTACTGGAGGGCGAGCGTCCGGAGGCGGTCATCGCGGACATCGACTGGGTTCGTATCGCCGCATACCTTGCGGAGCGCGTACCGCTAACGCTCCTTGACAACTACACGCGTGGCGCCACGGCTGTGGCGCCAGCGGCTGGCAATGGCCCGGCTGCGCCGGGGTCCGAGCTGGTCCGGGAACTGTTGCGGCAGAGCGCTGCTCATGCGCTGAAACAATTGAGTGTACATGTGGAAGCGACGGTACGCGAGGTGCTGGCGATCGATCGCGCCGATACCATCGAGCATACCCGCGCGCTGCAGAAAATGGGTATGGATTCACTGCTGTCCGTGGAACTGCGCAACCGGTTCGCTGCCGAGTTGCAACTTCAGCTACCGGTGTCATTGATGTTCGACGCGCCAACTATTGCCGCCGTGTCGCGCTTGCTAATGGATGAATTGCGCACGCATCATGGTAAGTCCGCGCAGGTGGAGAATCCGCCGACACGGGCGCAAGCGGATGCGCCGCTACGTCAGGCCACCCCAAGCATGGTGGTCAACGACAACGCCATCGCCATCATCGGTTTGAGCTGCCGTATGCCGGACGGTGCCGACGGTATCGATGCGTTCTGGCAGAAACTGATCGGTGGCTTTGATCTGGTCCGACCGTTCGACGGATCGCGTTGGGACGTCCAGCGTTTCTACTCCATGGGCAGTACTGAGGAGGGCAAGATGTACGCCAATGATGGCGGTCAACTTGCGGACGTGCATGGTTTTGACAATCGGTTTTTCGGTATCAGTGACCGAGAGGCCGAGTACATTGACCCGCAGCAACGTATTGCACTGGAAGTTGCATGGGAGACCATCGAGTCGGCCGCCTATACGCCGCAAGACCTTGCGGCGAGTGCCGGCATCTTCATCGGTCCCGGGCCATCGGACTTCGCCGACCTGTCGCAGCGTCATGCCAAGGCGCTGACCGGCCTGATGGGGCCAGGGCACCACATCAGCGCGATCCCCGGTCGCATCGCTTATCAGTTGAACTGGCAGGGGCCGTGTATGGCGATCGACACCGCCTGCTCATCCTCCCTGGTGGCGGTGCATGTCGCCGCACAACACCTACGTCAGGGCGAATGCCGGGTGGCGCTGGCTGGCGGGGTCAATCTGATTCTTGCTCCGGCCAATAACATCATTTTGTCGAAGGCGGGCATGCTGTCTCCGAGCGGACGCTGCCGCAGCTTTGATGCAGCGGCCGATGGCTTTGTGCGATCCGACGGTTGCGGAATGGTCCTGCTCAAGCGTCTGGCTGATGCTGTCGCGGACGGCGATGTCATTTGGGGTGTCATTCGGGGAGGGGCCGTCAACCAGAACGGCCAAGGTCAGGGAATCACCGCTCCCAGCAGTCGCCAACAGGCGGCGTTGATCGAAACGGCATTGGCGCGTTCCGACACGCACCCGTCTGCGGTGCGTTACGTGGAAGCGCACGGTGCCGGTACTCAGCTTGGCGATCCAATCGAAATGGCGGCGTTGAAACAGACGTACGGCGTGCATCACGACGAGCGCAACCCGCTGTTTGTCGGTGCGGTAAAAAGTAATATCGGGCACGGCGAAAGTGCGGCCGGTGTGACCGGACTGCTCAAGGTATTGCTGATGATGAAACATCGGATGATACCGCCCACGCTGCATTTGAAGGCGTTAAATCCGCACTTGAGCATAGATCCGCAAACCATTCGTATTCCGACAGCGGTGCAGCCGCTGACGCTGGGGGAAAGCGGTGAATTGGTGTGCGCAGTGAGTTCGTTCGGTTTCAGTGGTACCAACGCGCACCTGATCGTGGCCGCCTACGAGGA
Organism: Janthinobacterium lividum; assembly: GCF_034424625.1. Taxonomy (NCBI): domain Bacteria; kingdom Pseudomonadati; phylum Pseudomonadota; class Betaproteobacteria; order Burkholderiales; family Oxalobacteraceae; genus Janthinobacterium; species Janthinobacterium lividum. The sequence continues at coordinate 230,116 of NZ_CP139977.1, forward strand.
TCGGACGGTTCGGCCGGAGCATCGCAGCGGCGGGATCTTTGCGATGTCGGCGCAGACGCGGCCGGCGCTGGTTGCGCTGGGCCAGCGTTATATCGAATTTCTACAGCAATTGCCGGTGTCCGAAGACGACAGCCTGGGCGACATCTGTTACTCGACCTTGGTTGGCCGCGGTCGTTTCGAGCACAGCCTGTGCTTGTATCCGCGCGACCGTGACGACCTGCTTGCTCAGCTGCAGGCCCTGTCGACCGCAGCGTTGGACTTGCCGCCTGCGATCGAACAGGTCGCTGTCCGGTTTGTTGCCGGTGACGCGCCGCCCACCGTCGGGTCATTGCCGTGGCGCGGGCACCGTTGTTTCACCGAGGCCCTCGAGGAGGCACACGCGGCGCTGCATGTGCAGACCGGCCTGTTACCGGGCCACGAAGGCCCCGAATTGGCGTGGTTCTGCCTGCACTATGCCACGGCGCGGTGCCTAAGCGATCTGGGTGTGCAACCGGACCGCATTCTCTACCGGGACAGCATGTGGCTGGTAGGCGCCGCGGTGTGGGGCGGCACGGCGTTGACGGATGCCATCGGCAGCCTGTTGCGCGGTGCGCCGCCGGCGCCGCTGCAACTGGGAGGGCTGCCACTGGAGCGGGTCGCCGACTATGGTGCGTTGCTCTGCGTGCGCGACAGCGCCGGTGTATCCAGTAACTTTCTGGATGCGGCAGTCGGCCTGGACGAGCAGGCGTGGCAGCGTGCACTCGGCACCTTGTGGGCCGGTGGACGAGCGGTCGATTGGGCAGTGTATTTCAAGCAAGAGGGATACAGGCGGCATGTCTTGCCGACCTATCCCTTCGAGCACCGTGACTGTTCGCGACCGCAGGGATTGGTCGGTGGCGAGCGCTCGATCCAGAGGCTGATCGATGAACTGCTTACGGAATAAACCAGTGCTGCCACATAGCCACAGAGAGAATCTATGCCACCTTTTTTAGACCAGATCGAACATCTTTCCAAGCCTCAGCTAATTGCGCTTGCCGCTGCGCTGCGCGAGGAGATCCTGCAGCTGAGGCCTGATGAGTCAGTCGACGCGACATCCGGCGACAGCCTTGTCTACGAGACACGTTGGTGCGCCATGCCATTGGTATCGACCGCTCCCAAGCACAGCCGGATGTTGCTGATTACCGACAGTGCGGCGGCACCGCTGACTATCCCTTTCGCACCGCACATGCAATTGAGCTGCATGGAGATCGATGCTAGCCTGGGATGGACGCCAGAACTGCTTGCCGAGCGCTTGCGCGGCCAGGCCGGCCAGTTCGATGTGGTGGCCTATTATTCCGCCGTCGAGACCGACGCCTCGCAACCAGCACCAATCTTGCTCAATCACTGGTGTACGGCACTGGCGCTGGCCACGGCCGTGACCGGCCTGGTAAACGCGCCGCGCCTGTGGTTGATTACCCGTCGGGGCCAATGCCTGCCGGACGATACCTGGACGGTCGATCTAGGACAAGCTCCGCTGGTCGGTCTAGGCAAGTCGCTGTCGCTGGAGCATCCGGCCGCATGGGGTGGTTGCGTCGATATTGATGGTGAGCCGGGGGCACTGGCACTGGCATTTGCGGAAATAGCCGATGGTGCGGACGACGAAGTCGCCTACCGCGCCGGCGTGCGTTACGTGCCGCTGCTGGAACGCCTAGATGAAGCGTTGCCGCCGCCAGCGCCGTTGCGCCCGGATGGAAGTTATTTGGTAACTGGTGGCCTGGGCGGGGTTGGCAGCGCGCTAGTCGACCATCTGCTGGCACGGGGGGTGGCGCGCGTTGTCGTGTTCGCCCGTGGCGGCCACTCCATGGCGGCATCGGAACCGTTGTTGACGGGCTGGCGGGCGGCATACCCGCGTTCGCGAATTGACCTGATAGAAGTCGATCTCGCCGATGTCGATTCTGTTTCACAGGGGTTGTCGGTATTGCGCCGCGGAGAGCCCGTGTTGCGCGGCATTTTTCACGCCGCCGGGAGCGGTGCGCAGGTGCCATTAATGCAACTCGATCGCGCCGGCATCGAACGCGTCGTCTGTGCCAAGGCGCTCGGTGCCCTGTACCTGGACACCCTGACGCGTCAGGATGCGCTTGATTTTCAAGTTTATTTTTCCTCGATTGCGGGTAGTTGGGGGACCGCGTCGATGGCGCCATACGCAATGGCGAATCGCTTTCTCGATGTCTTGAGCGCCCACCGTAATCGTCACGGGCGGCTGACGCGCAGCATCGCATGGGGGCCGTGGGCGAGCGTGGGTATGATTGTCAAGCAGAACCAGGAGGCATACGCAAGCCTGGGCCTGAGGTTAATCGAACCCGCACGCGCGCTGCACTTGCTCGACCGTTTGATTGGTGTCGAGCGCGCACAAGTACAAGCCGTCGATGTGGACTGGCCACGCTATGCGCAAAGTCTGGGCCTGGACAAGCATCTGCGCTGGTTCCACCAACAGATCGGCACGACACCGCTGCCGTCTGGCGGCGCCACAACGGCGCCACAGAATGAGGATTTTTCCGGCGACAATCAGACGCTGGATCTGCTGCGCGACATGGTGGCCCAGTTGCTGGGTGAGCCCTTGCGCGACGGTGCCGAGCTGCGTCCGATGCGTGAATTGGGGTTGACCTCGCTGCTTAGTGTCGAGTTGAGCCAGAAAATTCGCCACCGCCTGGGTATCGACTGCCGAGCGACCGTGGTGTTTGATTATCCGTCCCTGGATGCCCTGGCCAAGGAACTGTCGGAAAAGTGGTCGCAGGCTAACCCTGCACCGACGCTGGTGGTTCAGCACCCCGTCGCCGAACAAGGTGTCGATGAACGTGCCATTGCTATCATTGGCATGGCCTGCGTTTTGCCGGGCGCCGATTCGCCCGAGCAACTGTGGGAACGCTTGGAACAGGCCTACCATACCGGTGAGGATGCCATCGATAGGGCACCCGCTCACCGTTTTGACCTGGCACGCTACAGCGCGGCCGAAGACGCGCCTGGCAAGGCGTGCAACATGGCTGGCGGCTACCTGGACGATATCGCTGGATTCGATCATGCCTTGTTCCATCTGTCGCGTCGCGAGGCGCAGTTCATGGATCCCCAGCAGCGGCTGGCCCTGGAGACTTCTTGGCGCGCGTTCGAGGATGCGGGCATCGATCCCGCTGACCTGTTGAGCGGTGACGCGAATGGTACCAACGACGCCGGGGTCTTCTTTGGCATTGGCCAGAACGAATATGGACCGTTATGCCGGTCCGTGATGGACGGCGAGCACACCGGCCTGATGCCCACTGGTCAATCGATGAACATCATCGCTGGCAGGATCGCGCACGTGTTCGGCCTGCAGGGCCCGGCCATCGCATACGACACTGCTTGTTCATCTTCGCTGGTCGCCTTGGATGCGGCGGTGCGCCATCTGCGTGAAGGCCGCAATGCCTTGGCTGTGGTGGGCGGCGTCAATGCTCTGGTCGCGCCCGAATCGTTTGTGTTGCTCGCGAAGGCGGGGGCATTGTCGAAGCACGGACGCGGCGCGGCGTTTGACATGCGGGCCGACGGATACGTCCGCGCTGAGGGCTGTGTTGTGTTGGTATTGAAGCGCCTTGCTGAAGCGCGCGCGGATGGCGATATGGTGCATGCGATTATCCGTGGCAGCGCGGTCAACAGCGATGGCAGGAGCGGCGGCTTGACGGCGCCGAGTGGCCGGGCGCAGGAGCAAGTCATGGGTGCCGCGCTGCGCGATGCCGGCGTCACGGCAGAGCAAGTGGCGCTGGTGGAAGCGCACGGCACGGGCACTCGCCTCGGGGACCCGATCGAGTATCACGCGCTGCGCGCCGTGTATGCCGACCCGATACCCCGCACCACGCCGCTGCAACTGGGTACGCTGAAGTCATTCATCGGTCACACCGAATCGGCGTCCGGCCTGGCCGGTCTGCTGAAGCTGGTGCTCAGCTTGCGTAAGCGCGTCATGCCGGCGCAGCTGCACTATGCCACGCTTAACCCGTTCATCGAAGCCAGCGATCGCATTGAGATTCCCAGCGTGGCGCGCCCGCTGGAGGCCGGCGGCAGGCTGTTGGGCGCGATCAGCTCGTTCGGATTTAGCGGTACCAATGCGCATGTGATCGTCGAGCGCGGAGACGATGGCATCTCGCGCCGCATTCCTGCGCGGCCGTTCGCACGCGTGCGATGCTGGTATAGCGAACGCAGCTTACCCGACAGCACAGGTCTGGCCCAGGTATTCGGATTGCCTGCGCTATTGGAGAATGTGCCCGACTGTTACGTCCGGCGCTGGCAGGCACCAGAGGTTGAACCCGGCGAGCTGGTCAGTAATGTATTACTGATACGCCCGCACGGCGCCGGAGAACTCTACCACCGCGTACGTGAAGCCCTGCTGGTCCGTGGCGTACGCATTGTCGAGGCGGGCCACGACGAGATGGCCGACCTGCGCGGTTCGTTCGACAGAGTTGTGCTTTGCCTGGAAGCGCTCCAGCCTCTGGTCGACAGAGCCACCGGCTGGCTGGACGGCATGGCCGGTACGTGGTCGGCAATGGCGTCGCTGCTGACTGCGCCGGTTGCGATGGGGCACCTGCTGGTGTTCGACGCATCGGGCGGCTTCGTCGGCGACTCGGTCTCGCAGTGGTCGGCGGTGCTCGCTTGCGGCACCAAGGAGCGCCCGGGATTCAGTGCGACCCTGGTGCAGTGCGAAGGTGACGCTGTATCCCGGCTGCAGCACCATCTGGACTGGCTGTTCGCGACCACCGAGCCGGTGTGCGTACTGTCGCGCGATGGCGTGGAAGTGCCACGCCTGGAGCGTGTGGCGTTGGCGCCGGATGACGCACTTGTGCTGGCGGCGGACCGTAGCTACCTAGTGAGCGGCGGCCTGGGCGGTCTCGGGGCGAGCCTGATTGACTGGCTCCTAGAACGCGGCGCACGCCATATCATCAATCTCAATCGCCGTACACCGAACGCGGAACAGGCACAGGCACTCCAACTGCTGGCGCACCGCCACGGTGCGCGTATCGAGGCGTTGACCGTCGATCTGTCGGATCTGGAAGGCATGCGCAGGGTGCTGGGGGCGGTACTTCCCGGAATGCCGTCGCTGGCCGGTGTATTTCATTGCGCCGGCACGCTCGACGAGGACTTGATCGAACAGCAATCTTGGCAGCGGGCGCAGGCCGTATTACGGTCGAAGTTTGTCGGGGCCTGGAACCTGCACCTGACGACGCTGCATCAACCGCTGGAGTATTTCGTGGTGTTTTCTTCGCTGACGGTGCTGTTGGGGCAGGCGGGCCAGGCCAGTTATGCGTTGGCCAACGCGCTTGCCGAGCGCCTTGTCGTGCACCGCCGCGCACTCGGCCTTCCGGGCCTGGCGATCCAATGGGGACCGTGGTCCGGTACCGGCATGGCGAGTCGTGCCGGTCTGGCATCGAGCTACCGCAACCTCGGCCTGGCGTCGTTTGGCGCTGGCACCTACCTTCCTGTGTTGGCGAGACTGCTGGCGATGGGTACGAAAGACGTCACCGTGCCGGCCCAGGTTGGCGTATTCCAGATGAACTGGGAGCGCTATTTTTCGATTGCGCCGCGCACACCGCTGTGCACCGGACTGCATTTATCGGTGGAAGAAAAAGCAGGGGGCGAAGATAAGCCCTCGTTGGCGCATCGGCTGGCGGGCGTAGCACAGGAACGCCGCTTGCGCCTGCTGCGTGACTTGCTCAAGCAGATGGTCGCCGACTGCCTGAACCTTGCCAGCGTCAGTGTGATTTCCGATCAGGATGGATTCGCCGAGCTGGGTATCGATTCCCTGCATTCGACGTTTCTGCAAAAACGGCTTGAGAACGAATTACGCAGTGCGTTGCCTCCTACCACGGTCTTCGATCACCCGACGACCGCCGCGCTGGCCGCCTTCCTCGCCGCCGGTCCCCTCAGGCAGCTGTTTCAGGCCGAGGTGGTGTTAGCCGACACGGAGGATGAGCGAATGGATGGCTTGGCCGAAGAAGAATTGGCGGGCATCCTGGCAGAGGACATCAAACGCTTGAATCAATTGGGGGCGACATCATGACCGAAGCGAACAAGGACCTGTTACTACAGTCGATCAAGACGATCCGGCAGTTGAGTGATAAGTTGGCCGCCTACGAGCAGCGAGAGCAGTGCGACATCGCAATTATTGGCATCGCTTGTCGTTTTCCAGGCGGCGTCGATGGCGTGCATTCCTACTGGGATTTGCTTAGTGCTGGCCGCAGCGGTGTCGCCGAAGTTGGCCAGGAGCGCTGGAGCAATCGGCAATTCGTCGATCCGGACTACGCCGCAACAGGCAAACTGGTCACGCCCTATGCGGGCATGTTGGAGAAGATCTACGATTTCGACGCCGAGTTCTTCGGCATGTCGGCGATCGAGGCGGAGAACCTTGATCCACAGCAGCGCTTGCTGCTCGAGCAAAGCTGGTTGGCGCTAGAAGATGCAGGCATCGAGATCGGACGTTTGCGCGGCAGCGATACCGGCGTCTTTGTTGGTATCGGCAGTCAGGATTACGGCATGGCCTTGCTGGCGGACGCACAGCATGCGAATGCCTATGTGGCCTCCGGTAACTCGCCCAGCATGGCTGCCGGCCGTTTGTCGTATTTCTACGACTTCACCGGCCCTTCCATGTCTATCGACACCGCTTGCTCGTCCTCGCTGGTGGCGGTGCACGAAGCCTGCCGCAAGTTGCGACAAGGCGACTGCGGGATGGCGCTTGCCGCTGGCGTGAACGCGCTGCTGACACCGCACACGGGGATGAATTTGTCGCGCGCGCGCATGCTGACCACCCAACGCGATTGCCATGTGTTCGACGCGCGTGCCGACGGCTATGTGCGCAGCGAAGGCTGTGCCGTGCTGGTACTCAAGCGACTGCACGACGCGCTTGCCGATGGCGATCGAATTCATGCGCTTATCAAGAGCGTGGCGATTAACCACGACGGCCACAGCAGCGGCCTGACTGTGCCCAACGGCTCGGCCCAGGAAGCGGTGATCCGCGCTGCATTGCGCCAGGCGGGGCTGGCGCCGGGCGACATCAGTTATGTGGAGGCGCATGGTACCGGTACTAGACTGGGAGACCCGATAGAGGCGCGTGCGTTGGCGGCAGTGTTCGGTGAGGGGCACGATGTCGGTCATCCCTTGCAGGTCGGCGCCGTCAAGGCCAATCTCGGTCATCTCGAAGCCGCCGCCGGCATAGCTGGCCTGATCAAGGCGGCACTGGTGGTTGGACATGGCGAAGCACCGCCGCAGCCCGGCTTCGAGCAACTCAACCCCAAGATCGACTGGAACCACGAGGTGTTTCGTATTGCCCGCCAGCACACTCCCTTGGCAGGCAGGAGCGACGGTCCCTTGTGCGCGGGCGTCAGCAGCTTCGGTTTTAGCGGCACCAATGCGCATGCCATCGTGGCGGCGCCACCCATGCAGCCCGCGCCACCCATCGATGCAGGCATGCCGGATAATGAATTCGTATTGGCGCTCAGTGCTAAATCGCCACGGGCCTTGCAGCTGCATGTCGAAGACACAATCTCTTACTTACGTACACAACCGGCGACGGCACTGGCGGCGATCAGCCATACTTCGACGCAGCGGCGGGTACCGCTAGGGGAGCGCATCGCCGTAACCGGGCGCAGCGCCGATGGACTGGCACATGCCTTGCGATCGGGGATGGCCGCGCGCGATTCCGCGCGGCGTCGCAGCCGCATCGTCTTGTTTTTGTCGTGCCACGATGACCCTGGCTGCCTGGAAGGGTTGGCCGGACAGACACTCATGGCAGGATCCGGCACGCGCCCGCTGTCCAGTTGCGCCGAGGCGCATCGTGGCTTGCTGGCATTGCTTTCTTCATTCGGCGTGTTCCCCGGACAGGTCATCTTGCAGGGAATCGAGGCCGCGCATGTACGCGCCTGGCTGACAGGCGTGCCGGCACCCGCCGGGCTGCCCTATTTTACGGGTGACGAAGGGCTGGTCCTGGTCGACGCTGACGTTGGCCTGTCGCCCGATCCCGCCAAGGATCGATCCACTGATCCGATAACGGCCTGCCAGCAGGTGATGGTGGATGCGGTCGTGCTGGGACAATGCACGCCACCGCTCGCGCTGCCCCCATCGGCGGAACTACAGGTGCTTGGCAGCCCTGCACAACTGCGGCGCGCACTAGCGGTGCTTTTCACCTGCGGCGCAGACATCGCCTGGTCGGCATTGCAGCAGCAAGGGCAGGCCGTCGCGGTGGATTTCCCCCGCCGCCGCTTCGAGCGCAAGACGTTCAAGTCTCAGAGTATCGCTATGTTGCTTAACAGCAATGGTTGCCACGAGGAGCGCATTCATCCGCTGGTGCGCAGCAAGATCCTGCAGCCAGACGGTAAAGTGGCTTATGCGTTGGATCTAAGCGTGCCTTGGCTCGACTTCATCGATCAGCACAAAGTGCAGGGCCGTCGCCTGTTGCCAGGATCCCTATTGATTGACCTGATACGGCGCCTGGCTGGTGATGTGCTCGGTGGTATCGTGCCAACCCTGGCGGCGGTCGGCTTTCACCATCCGGTTGATATCGATCTTCCGCGGCGTGACTATCTGCTGGTGGTGCAACCGGGCAAGGAGGGCGTCGAGGCGGTGATGTGGAGCCGCGAGCTGGATACGCCCGAATTGTCATGGATCCGGCACGCTAGTGCAACTTGCCTGCCGGAAATAGATCGGGCGGCACCGGCCGATGTGGTCCCTGCCGACGGCTTGCGCAAGCTGGATCTGACGGTCCTGTATACCCGTCTGCAGGCCAGTGGCGTCGAGCTGGGCAAGGATTTTCGCTGCGTAAAAGAGCTGCGGATGGCGGACGATCAGCTGGAAGGCCAGCTTGCGCTGGACGAGGCGTCATCGTTCGATCCGTTGGCACGCATGGCCATCCTGCTCGACGGCTGCTTCCAATCTAGTGCGGTTGGCAGCGGGGCCGAAGGCATCTATCTGCTGGCCGCCATCGGCGAGGTGAGCCTGGCAGAGCGGCTGCCGTCTGCGCTCCGGGTGCGCCTGCTCCGCAAGGAAAGCGCGGACGGATATCGATTCGACATCGTCGTCGCCGATGTGATGGAGCGCCCCTTGGGAAGCCTCACAGACGTTTTCTTCAAGCGTTTGCCTGGCACGTCGCTGACGAATGGCCCGATCGCGCCGAGCTGCTTCTACGCGCAGCGATGGCAGTTGACGTCTTGGCCGCTGCCTCCAGTGCTGGTGAGGCGCCCCGACTTCGTGACGCTACCTGAACTGCTCGGGCGTTGCGAGCCGTCCGCGACTTGGGGCCAGCGTTACGGGCTGGCCGACTACAACGCCTACCGGCAACGGGTCGAGCAAGCCTGCGAGGCGGTCATCTCCGAAGTGCTGGGCGCGCTCGGGTGGCGCGCCGAGGATGCGTCGCCGCAAGTGGCGATGGAGCGCTGCGGAATTGTTCCCGCCCAGCGCAGGCTGTTCGAACATCTGAGTGGCACGCTGGCGCGTGTTGACCGTTCGGGTGACGCGGCGCCGGAGGCGCAGTTCGTCGCGCTGTTGGAGAATTATCCGCGTTACAGGTCCGAAACCCAATTTCTGCAGCGCTGCACAACGGCACTGGCCGAGGTCCTGACGGGCAAGCGCGATCCGCTTGATGTGCTGTTTGGTGGCGCGTCGATGACGGGCAGCGAGGCGGTCTACATCGAGTCACCGATTTCGTTGGCACTCAACGGACAGCTTGCCCAAGTTACCGCGACGCTCGGAAAAGACCGGCCCTTGCGCATCCTGGAAATCGGCGCGGGTACCGGCGGCACCTCGCGCTGCGTGCTCGATGCCTTGCGCGACACACGCGTGGAGACCTATTGCTATACCGACATATCGCCTTTGTTCCTGGAGCGGGCACGCGGGATGTTCGGCAAGCATGCTTTTATCGAATATCGCCTGCTGGACATCGAGCAGCCGGTCGCTGGGCAGCATGTCGATCCGGGGACTTTCGACATCGTCATTGCCGCCAACGTTCTACATGCCACGCGCCTGATCGGCCAGACTCTGCGCAATGTTCGCGACTTGCTGGCGCCCGGAGGCTACCTTCTGCTGCGTGAGTGTACACAAGCACAGCTGAGTGCGGATCTCAGTTTCGGTATGACCGAAGGCTGGTGGCGCTTCGAGGATTCCTTGTTGCGGCCGGATTATCCCGTCCTAAGGCACGATCAATGGGAGCAGCAGCTTAGCGCGCAGGGCTTCGATGCAGTGTGCAGCCTGCTGCCCGATGCGCTCAGCGCCGAGTCCTTGATCGTGGCACAAGCCGGCCGTAGTGCGCGCGCCGAGCGCTGGTTGGTCATCCACGACGGTCAGGGAAGGGAGTGTGTGGAGCTGCTCGAGCACCAAGGCATGGCTTGCATCGATCTATCCTGGCATGCTGCACTCGCGCCGGACAGCGTGCCCCTTGACGTGTCCTTCGATTACCTGGTGTGCTTCCCTGGTACAGCAGGCGCTGCTAATGCCGACCTCGTGCCGGCTGCGCAGGAGATCTATGAATCGATGATCGCATTTTGCCGCCAGTGGCTGGGCAGCGAGGCGACGCGCCAAGCCCGGATGTGGTGTGTGACCACGCACGCCGAGCGGGTGGACGACAGCGATCGGTTGGCTGGCTTGGCGCAGTCGGTCATGACCGGGGTGCTCAAATGCGCCGCACTCGAGTACCCGGGGCGCATCGGCGGTGCCGTGGACCTACAAGGCGAAGCGGGCGACATCGCCAGGGTGCTCGCGCACATCCGACAACCTGGGTCGCTGCGCTACCTCGCGGTGCGCGGCGGGCTGCCATATGTGCCCAAGTTGCTGCCGATGACGCGGTACCAGCAGACGCTTTCCCCAGCCGACGTCATGCCGGTCTCGCTGGCGGACGGTACGGTGCTGATCACCGGTGGCCTGGGCGGCATCGGCTATGCCCTGGCTCGGGCGCTGGCGCCGAGGGTGGACGCACTGATCTTGGTCGGACGGCGCATCGGCGGCGAAGCGCAGCAAGCGCGCCTGCAGGCATTGCGCGGACTGGGCGCGCGGGTGGAGGCGGTGCAGGCCGATGTTGCCGACCCCGTACAAGTGGCGGCCCTGTTCGCGCGCTTGCACGCCGGAAACCTGCCGATCGATCACTTAGTTCACGCGGCCGGCGTCGGTGGCGATCGCTTGCTGAGCGACAGCGAGCGCGGCGACCTGTGCGAGGTCGTCGACGCCAAGCTGGCCGCGACTTGGTACCTGCACATACAGGCGCCACGCGAGCTCAAATCTTTCTTGGTGCTCACCACGATGGTCGGTTTGTGGGGAGCCAAGCAGAAGGCGCACTACGTGTTGGCCAATCACTTCGCCGACCGGGTGGTACAGCTGCGGCGCGCGCAGGGGCTAGCGGCCTCGTTAGTGCAACTCGGGCCGGTCGATAGCGGCATGTTGGAGGCGGAGGGCAAGAATGCCGCATTGCGCGTGGGCGTACGCAGCTTTGACGTAAACCAGCTCGCCACGTTGCTGAGCGAGCCCTTGCCGCTGGCCGAGTCCGCGCTGCTCGACATCGACTGGGCACGCTTGAAAACGATCTACCGGTCCAGCTGGTTGGAGGGGTTTTTCGACCAGGTCGGTACCGGCGCTAGCGCCCGCCCGGTGCGTGACCAGCATGTTGCCACCGACTTTCTCGGCGAGTACGCCGCCTTGCCACCCGCGCAGCGCGAAGCCTTCCTCGAACGCCAGTTGTTCGAGCTACTGGGCGGGCTCCTCGGCATCGGCGGCGATATCGCCTCCTATTTGCACACCGGCTTTCACGATCTCGGGATGGATTCCTTGCTGACGATGTCGTTCGCCGAAAAGCTGTCCGCACACACAGGGCAGACCGTCTCCTCGGTTGACATCTTTGACAATGCCAACCTCGCTCGCTTGCGTGGATGGTTGGCGAGTCGCTTGCGGCAGGGGGGGGGCGAACCGGCTACCAATGAGAAGGCAGTGCCTGCGGCGCAGCCACCACAATGTAGCGGCGAGGTCAATCCAAAAGACATCGAGGCCGAATTGCGGGCCATGCAAGCATTATTGGAGGATATTTAATGGAACAGGCGAACACGGATCTGCTGGCCAAGCAACACGATATCATCAGGCAGAGCCGGCAGCAGATCGAGGCGTTGTCCGCCCGCCTCGATCAGCCAATTGCAATCATCGGTATGGACTGCCGGGTGCCTGGCGCCGACAGCCCGCAAGCCTTATGGCAATTGCTGGCGGAGGGACGCGAGACGGTGTCCGAAGTTCCTAGAGAGCGTTGGGATATCGAGGACTATTACGCGCAGGAACCTGGCACGCCTGGCAAGACCTACGCCCGGCGTGCCGGCTACCTGCGCGACCTGGATCTGTTCGACACAAAGTTCTTTGGCATTTCGCCGCGCGAAGCGCAACAGATGGATCCGCAACAACGCCTGCTGCTGGAAGTGAGCTATCAAGCGCTGGAACATGCGCGTTTGCCGCCCAGCACGCTGCGCGACCAGGCTGTTGGCGTGTTCGTGGGCATCAGTTCCAGTGAATATGCGGTGCTAACCTTCGGCAAGGAGCGCCAGTCGAGCCAGGATGCCTATTCCGTGACCGGAACCTCAACGAATTCGGCGGCGGGCCGGTTAGCGTATTTCTACGGCTTCAATGGTCCAGCCTTGGCTATCGACACCGCGTGTTCTTCTTCGCTGGTGGCGATCTATCAGGCCTGCCGCAGCTTGGTGAACGATGAATGCCATACGGCACTGGCCGGCGGTGTGAACTGCTTGCTGCTGCCTGAGCCGAACATTGCCCTGGCGCAAAATAAGGTACTAAGCGCGAGCGGCCACTGCAGTCCCTTCAGCGCCAAGGCCGACGGCATGGTACGCAGCGAAGGCTGTGGCGTGCTCGTGCTCAAGCGGCTGTCCGATGCCCTGGCAGAAAATTGCCCGGTGCTGGCGGTGATTCGCGGCGGCCATGTGAACCAGGACGGTGCCAGCAGCGGCCTGACCGTACCGAATGGCTATGCGCAGCAGTCCCTGATCATGCAGGCCTTGAAGAAAGCCAAGCTCGAACCGGCCGCCATCCGCTATGTCGAAGCACACGGTACTGGTACCGCATTGGGCGACCCGATCGAGGCCAGGGCCTTGCAACAGGCACTGTGCGCCGGCCAGGAACGGAGCGAACCGCTGCTGATCGGTTCGCTCAAGGCGCATATCGGCCATCTGGAGGCGGCCAGCGGCATCGCTAGTGTCATCAAGGTCGTATTGGCTTTGCAGCACCGTCTGCTTCCGGCCCAGATTAACTTGGACGAGCGCACGCCGCACGTTGACTGGAATGCCGGTTTGGATGTGGTGCGCGAGGCAGTCCCGCTGGTGTTTGGTCCGGATACGCCGTTCTACGCAGGCGTTAGCAGTTTTGGCTTCAGCGGCACAAATGCCCACTTGATCCTGCAGGATGCCTGCAGTGCCGTGCCGGGCGATGGCAGCACGCACCCGGCCGCTACGGCGCCACTGACGCACTTTCTCGGCATCTCGGCGAAAGACCCCGTAGCGCTTAAGACGCTGTTGGCCAGCAACAGGGATTTTTTTGCCGGCGAGCGTGCCTGGGGCGAGGCATGTGAAGCACTGAATGCCGGGCGCACGCACTATCCCTGGCGCGCCGGGTTCGTGGCCAAGGACCGAGAGGCGCTGATCGAGCAGCTGGAGGCAGCCTGTCGTGGCGAACCTGCCACGCCCGTGTCGCATGCGCCGGCGCTGGCGTGGCTGTTCACGGGGCAGGGGTCGCAATACGTACAGATGGGGCGGGCGTTGTTTGATACCGAGCCAGCGTTCCGTGCACTGCTGGAGAGCTGCGACCGCGAGTTGTCAGCGCACCTTGGCCGTTCGATACTGCCAGTGATATGGGGCGAGGTCGCCGGGGTGAATGCCACTGAGTACACCCAGCCGGCAATCTTCTGCTTGCAATATGCTCTTTCGCACTTCTTGCTATCGCTCGGCGTGCAGCCGCGTTTTGTGCTGGGTCACAGCATAGGTGAGTACGCTGCGGCGGTGGTGGCTGGAGTGTTCGGGTTGCGCGATGCAGCACGCATGATCGTCTACCGCGGCCGCCTCATGGCACAGCGTTGTACCGCCGGGGGAATGTTGGCCTTGCTCGCCGACCGCGAGCGGGCCGACGCGCTGGTGCGCGAAGGCGGCGCCGGGGTGGTGATCGCGGTGATCAACGGTCCCAATAACCACGTGCTTTCGGGCGAGCCGGCTGTCATCGAGCGTCTAGCGCGTCTGGCGCAGGAACAGGGGCTGCGGTGCGTGCCGCTACCTGTTTCGCACGCCTTCCACTCGCCGCTGATGGACCCGATGCTGGATGAATTCGAGCAAGTGGTGCGGCAAACTGAGTTCTCGAGGCCGCGGATCGGCTTCATATCGTCTGCACTGGGGCGCGTCGCCGACAGCGAGCTGACCGACCCGGCCTACTGGGTTAAGCATGTGCGCGATCCGGTGCTGTTCGAACAAGCCATGGCAGCATTGGCTGTGGAGGACGACTGGACGGCCGCGCTGACTCGCTTGTGTCTTGAGATCGGTCCGCATGAACAGATCATCGGCATGGCGCGTATGCTGCCCATCGCGACCATGGCGCAGTGGCGCAATTTGCTTCAACGCAATGACGACCTAACGTCCTTTGCAGAGGCATTGCGTAGCATGTACATGTCAGGAATGCCTCTGCACTGGCCGCGCAAACCGCCGCAGGGCGATCCTTTGCTGCCGTTGCCCAGCTATCCGTTTGCGCGCCAGCGTTATTGGCTACCCGACGTCAGCGGCGCCGCCATCATCCCCTCGGCGCAGGATTACGCGGTCGAATGGATCGCAGCACCGCTGTCGGGATCGGTGGTTCCGGTGCGCGGCCATTGGCTGCTATTGGTCGAGGATGAAGCGTTCGCACGCAGCTTGTCCCGGCAGTTGACACAAGCCGGGGCGTCGGTCGTGACGCTGTCTTTCGCCGCGGCCAAACTGCCGGTCGATCTGGACCTGGCCGGATTCGATGCCGTGATCCACAGCGTGAACGAGCGGGCGCAGGCACCCGCAGCCGCAGCCGTGCATGCACTGATCCGGCTGGCGGGGCTGGTTTCCCCGACACCCGGCGCGCCAGGCCCGCGCCTGATTTGTGTCGTCGACAACGGCGCAGCAGGCTATCTGCCGATGGGTTCCAGCTTGGCGAGCGCATGCCGCTGCTTGCGCGAGGAGGAAACTGGCCTGACGCTGACGCTGGCTGGCCTGGACGCCGACCTGGGAAGCGGCGCACGCGCCCAGGTTTTGTTGAGCGAGCTTGGTATCGATCGCGGTGCCGATTGGGAGCGCCGGGTGGTGGACGGGCACGCACTGGTGCCACGCCTGGCCGAAGTGCGGCCAGCCAAGCAGCAGGCGGCAGTACCTTTGCGTGCTGATCGTAGTTACCTCATCACAGGTGGCACCGGCGCGCTGGGCCTGGTGTTTGCCGATGCGTTGATCGGGCTAGGCGCCCGCGATGTCGTGCTGGCCTCGCGCAGCTGCAGCGATGCGGGTTTGGCGCCATTGCGGGCATCGGCCGAGGCAGCCGGGGCGCGACTGACCGTCTACAAGGTCGACCTGTGCGCCCCCGATACGGTGCACGCTCTGTTCGAGCGGTTGTCGCAGGCGCACGCGCCGCTCGCCGGTATCATTCACGCAGCGGGGCAACTGGCGGATGCCGGATTTAGGCAAATGGATGCGCAGGCGTTCGACCGCGCCTTCGGCGCCAAGGCCGGCGGCGCCTGGTTGCTAGATCACCTGAGCCGCGACCTGGCACTCGATTTCTTCCTGATGACTTCCTCGATCGCCGCCGTGCTGGGGGCGCCCGGCCAGACCAACTACGCAGCCGCAAATGGGTATCTGGACGCCTTGGCACAGCAGCGGCGCGCGGCGGGACGACCAGCCGTGAGCCTGCGCCTGGGGGCAATGGCCGGCGCTGGCATGGCCGGTGGCGAGATCGCGGCCCGCCAGCTGCTGCGTGCCGGTGTGGTGCCGGTTGATCCTGTGCAGTTGCGGATCCGTAGCGCGCAGTGGTTCGCGCAGTTGGAACCATTGGCAATGGTCGCCAGCTTCGATTGGAGCACGATCCACGCGCGCCAGGGACGGTTGGTGCGTCCGCTGCTGGAGGCCTTCGTGCCCGGCGCCGCCGCGGCAAGCCCGCTGTTGCCGCCGGTAGCAGTGACGCCAGCGGCTGATGTGCGGCGGGATTTAGACGCGGTCGGAACGCTGCTCAGGGAAACCATCGCCTCGACGCTCGCGATGCCTGATCCGCAGGCGATCGGCGACGACGAAACCCTGAATGCACTCGGTATGGATTCGGTGACATTGGTGGAACTGCGTGGCAAGCTGGCGCGGCAACTCGGTTGCGAGTTGCCGACGCATCTGCTGTTCGATTTTCCACAGGTTGGCAAGCTGGCGCGCCACCTGCATGCGCTGTTGAATGAGGACAGTACATCGGCGTCGATGCCACTGCGCAGCGTGGCTGCGGCCAGCGAACAGGATATTGCCATCGTGGGCATAGGATGCCGCTTTCCGGGAGGAGTCAATTCACCCGAGGCATTTTGGTCCGCGCTGCTGGAGGGCCGTGACCTGGTAGGCCAAGTCGATGCATTGCGTTGGGATGCCTCGCAACTGGTGCGCGAAGGCGCATTGGTCACGGCGCGCGCCGGGATCATCGACGACGTCGATGCTTTCGATTGCGAATTCTTTGGCATTACGCCGCGTGAGGCGCAATGCATGGATCCGCAACAGCGATTACTGCTGGAACTTGGCTGGGAGGCGCTCGAGCGCTCGGGCTACGATTTCGCAGCGCAAGACGTGGTTGGTGGCATTTTTGTCGGCCCTGGCCCGAACGACTACGCGCGCCGCTTCGATACCGAAGCGCAGGCGTTGTCACACCATCACAGCACTGGTAACGCATTGAGCGTGACCGCCGGTCGCCTGGCCTTCATGCTGGACTGGCAGGGACCGGCGCTGGCTGTGGACACTGCCTGCTCGTCCTCACTGATGGCCGTGCATCTGGCGGTGCAGTCGCTGCGCACCGGCGAGTGCGACATCGCACTTGCCGGTGGCGTGAATCTGCTGCTGTCGCCGGAAACGTCAGTGTTGTTGTCCAAAGGAAATATGTTGGCCTCGGATGGCCGCTGCAAGACTTTCGACGCGCGCGCGGACGGCTATGTGCGCAGCGAAGGCTGCGGCATGGTTGTGCTCAAGCGGTTGGGCGATGCGCTGGCCGACGGCGATCAAGTGTTGGCGGTGGTACGGGGCACTGCGGCGAACCACGATGGCCACAGTCAGGGGCTGACCGCACCGAATGGACAAGCACAGCAACGCGTGCTGCGTCAGGCACTGGCCGATGCCTCGGTCGATCCAGCGCAGGTGGAACTGCTGGAAGCGCATGGTACCGGCACGCCCTTGGGCGACCCGATCGAGATGGCTGCGGCGCAGGCCGTGTATGTCGATGGTGTCGCGCGCCAAGCGCCGCTGTGGATATCTTCGGTCAAGACTAACATCGGGCACGCGGAGGCGGCGGCCGGCATCGCCGGGCTGATCAAGGCTGTGCTATGTCTGCAGCACGGGACGATCGTGCCGCACCTACATTTCACGCAAATCAACCCGGAAGTGAAGCTCGACCCAGCATTGGTGCACATACCGACCAACGTGCAGGCCTGGCCGGGCAACGGCATCAAGTATGCCTCTGTTAGTTCATTCGGATTCAGCGGCACCAACGTGCACGTCGTGTTGCAGTCCGCACCGGTGCCTACCCAGCCGGCTTCACGGGGGCTACCGCCGGCGGGCTTGCGCATTTCGGCAGCAAGCCACATGGCACTTGTGGAGTTGATGCGTGTGTTCCGCGATGTCCTTGCCGACTTACCGCCGGAGCACTACGCGGAGTTCCGCGCGCAAGCCTGGCGTCGCGTCGAGCTACGGCATACGCAGGTCATCGAGGCGGCTACGCCAGCGGTGGCGGTAGAGTCCCTCAACCGTCTCCTGTTGGAGCTCGGGGCAGCCTCTGGTGGCGCCCGGGATGCTTACCCGAGCAGCGTCGGCCGGGTTCCGACCTATCCGTTCGAGCGCCAACGTTTCTGGTTGAATCCACCCGCAAACAAGCGCCGTGCGGCGCCCCTCGGCTTGCGCCTGGGAGCAAGGGACGCGCACCAGGTCGTGTATGCGCTGGACTACGCGCAGCAGCCGCCGTTCCGCCTGGAAGACCATCTGGTGCATGGTAAGCCGGTGGTGCCCGCCGCCGCGCATCTGGCCCTCATTGTCGGCATGCTCGACGACCTCCGCGGCAAGCAAGCCTGGCAACTAGTCGACGTGCTCTGCGAGGAGCCGCTGGTCGTGGATGACGATAATGGCGTGGTGCGCTATCAGTTCAGCCGGCTGCCAGAGGGCGATGCTGGTTACAGCGTGGAAGTGCTGTCGGATGCATCGGGGCGTACGCGCCGTCACTTACGTGCGCACGCCCACGCTGCCACTGTGGCCCCGAAGACGGTGCAAGGGCCGGCATCGGGTTCGGCCGTGGCGCGTATTGATGGCGAGGCCTTCTACGACCGCCTGTATTCGCCGGAAATTCGGCTCGCACATACTTTCCGCAGCATCACGTCGATCGAGCAATATGTTGGCCATTCCGTGGCAGAGGTCGCGTGGACGACACCCCTGAACGGCTTGCTGGTGCCAGGTGAACTCGATTCCCTGCTCCAGACGATTGCGCTGGCCACGCTAGCCGACCAGCCCGAGCGCAGCCACATGGGGGGAGCCACCATTCCGCTGGCGATCGATCGGCTGACGGTGAGGCCACGAGTACGCCCGGAGGTGTCGGCGCGCGAGCCGGTCGTTTGTGTGACGCGACTGGTGAACGAGGACGACGACGGTGGCAGCTTCGTGCACGATCTGGCCGTAGCTGAACCTGGCCATTTGCCGTTCCTGAGTATCGAGGGGCTGGTCACGCGGCGCATCAGTGAGCAGCAGATTGGACAGACCAAAGCCGGTTCCAGCTATTTGGTCGAAGAGTGGGTGGCGCGCCCGTTGCAGGATGATCGCTCCATCTCGTCTGAGCCGATCCTGGTGTTCCTGAATAGCGCTCAAGATGCCATTGGCCAACGCTGGCATTCGTTCGGTGCGGCGGATGGGGGGCTTGACGCCTCGACCTGCGACGATGCAGCGGTACTGCAAGCGGTCGGTGAACGCGCAGCTTGCTTGTTGTTCCGCCTTCCGCCGGTAGCCGATCTGGGTGGCGCTACGCCTTGCTGGGCTGATCATGCATTTTCCCTCGTGATGGCGGCCCGCAGGGTGTCCCGTCTGAGCAAGGCGCTTTCCTCGGCTGGCAAGGCGATCGGCTTCTGCGTGATATCGGAACACCATCCGCTAGTCGCCGGTGAGGGTGCCGGTTCACCGTTGTATGGCTTCGCCCAAGGCCTCTGCAAATCGCTGAGCCTGGAGTGGCCGGAGCGCGTGGTCAGCATGCTGGACGCAGACGGTGCCACGCTCGAGCATCACGCACCTGCCTTGCTCGCCGAGTTGTCCGCGGCAGGCGGCGACTGGGTCGCTTACCGCGGCGGCCACCGCCATGTACTGCGCATCGCGGAACTGCCCTTGCCGTCACCGATTCCGTTGCCGAGCTTCCGTTGCCACGATGATGGTATCTATCTGGTGACGGGCGGACTGGGCGATCTGGCCGTCGAAACCTGTCGCTGGCTGAGCGGGAAGGGAGCCCGGCACCTTTTGCTGGTGGGCCGGCGTACGGCCGATGCGCGTATCGCGCAACAGCTCGCAGAACTGCACGTGATCACCGGCGCGCGCATCGACTACCGACCGTGCGATGTCGCCGATGGCGAGGCGCTAGCCGGTCTGTTCGCCGAGGTGGGACGGAGCGGCGCGGTGCGCGGCATCTTCCATTGCGCCGGCGTGCTGGCGGATGGAACCTTCGAGTTTCTGGACAACGATGATTTCGGGCAGGTGATGCAAGCCAAGCTGCTCGGTAGCTGGCATTTGCATCGCTTGTCGCTGGAACTGGAGCTGGATTGTTTTGTCATGTATTCCTCGCTGGCTTCCTTGTTCGGGGCTGCGGGGCAAAGCAACTACGCCGCCGCCAACGGCTTCATGGATCAGCTGGCGCAGTTCCGGCGCCGCCAAGGCTTGCCCGCACTCTCAATCAACTGGAGTGGCTGGGACGGTATCGGCATGGCCTCGAAGCAGGAAACACGTGGCAGCAAAAATGGCCTGCGCCGCCTTGCGCCGGCCCAGGCCATCGTCGACCTGGAGCGTGCCATGGCCACCGAGCGTGCTCAACTCGGCGTGGTTGACGTGGATTGGCCGGTGTTTGCCAACCAGTGGCACGGCAAGCCACCGGCACTGGTGGAGGATTGGCTGGCGTTGCGTCTGCCCGCCAAGGGAGAGCAGTCCGTGACGGTCGCCTCTGTCGTAGTGCGCGCGTTGCAGGAATTACCCCTGCTGGCTAGGCCAGAGGCGGTCAGACAGCGCGTGCGCGCGATCGCGCGGCACATCATGGCGCTGGACGACAGCCGTCCATTTGCGGATGACAAACCGTTTCAGGAACTGGGCTTCGATTCGCTCATGTCGATCGAGCTGAAATCCAAATTGCAAGAGAACTTCGGTATCAGGGTGCCCGCAACCGTGGTGTTCGACTATCCCAATGTCGAAAGTCTAGTTGCCTACATCATGCGGGTAATCGATCTGGATGAGACGCGGCCGGCGCCGCAGCCTGCCGCTATGGAACAACAAGCGGATGCGCTGGATGACCTCGACGAAGACCAACTGTCCGAGATTTTGGAAAAGTTATTGTAAGGGAGATCGTTTTGGAGAAGAGTAACGACATGAAGGGCCACAAGGATCTACTGAAGAGCTCCATCCTGAAGATTCAGGAGAAAGATCGCCGCATTCGCGAACTGGAGGCGGAGCGTGACGAACCGGTGGCGATCATCGGCTTATCTTGCCGCTTTCCCGGCGCAGCCGATCCGGAGGCATTCTGGAAGTTGATTGAGGACGGTAAGGATGCGGTCACGACCATGACGGACCAGCGCTGGCACATGGACGACTACTATTCCCCGAATGCGGGCGAGCCCGGCAAGATATACACGCGGCGATTCGGCCTGCTCGAGGAAGTCGACCAATTTGATCCCGCCGCCTTCGGCATTTCTGAGGCCGAGGCCGCGTATATCGATCCGCAGCACCGCATCTTGCTGGAGCAGGCATGGTTTTGCTTCGAACGTGCCGGTATCGACGTCAGTTCGGTCAAAGGCGCCAACATCGGTGTCTACATCGGCCAAATGAACAGTGACTACGAGCGCTTGATCAAGAGCGCGGGGGACATCAATCCCTATGTCGGGATCGGCAATGCGCTCAGCGCCGCGGCCGGACGGCTGGCCTATGTGTTCGGGCTGAAGGGGCCGAGCATGGCGCTCGATACCGCCTGTTCATCATCGATGGTGGCGGTGCACCTGGCGTGCCAGAGCCTGCGCATGGGCGAATGTACGATGGCGCTGGCGGGCGGCGTGAATCTACTGCTTAGTCCCGAGGCGGCGATCGGCGCCTCCGTCGCACACATGCTGTCGGCACAAGGGCGCTGCAACACCTTCGGCAACGGGGCCGATGGTTACGTGCGCTCGGAGGGCTGTGGCCTGGTTCTACTGAAGACCTTGTCGCGGGCACAAGCCGATGGCGACACGATCCTGGCGGTGATTCGCGGCTCGGCCGTAAACCAGGACGGCCGCAGCCATGGACTGAGCGCACCGAACGGGCCGGCGCAAATCGATGTGATACGCCGTGCGCTAGCGAACGCGCAGGTTGACCCAGCCGAGGTCGGCTACCTGGAGGCACACGGTACCGGCACGCCGCTCGGCGATCCGGTGGAGGTGCAGGCAGTGGACACGGTATATGGTTGTGCGAGCGGGCGTCGGACGCCGTTGGTCCTGGGTGCGGTTAAGGCCAACATCGGTCATTGCGAGTCGGCTGCCGGCGTTGCTGGCCTGATCAAACTAGTGTTGTTGCTGCAACGTGGTCGCTTGCCGCCGATCGCGCATCTCGGCGCGATGAATCCGCATTTCGAGGACTTGAACGGGCAACTGCTATTTCCCAAGGGCATCGCGCGCATGTGGAATAGTGAGCGCCCACGTATCGCCGCCTTGAGTTCATTCGGCTATACCGGAACCAATGCGCACTTGCTGTTGAGCGAGTACGTGGCCGCGCCCGTGCCGGCCCCGCCGTCTTCTGGTGTACGTCACGCGTTCTGTTTTTCCGCACACACCGGCGCTGCGCTACGCCGACAGCTGGTACAACTGGCGCAACGCGCGCGCTCCGAGCCGCAGGCATCGTTGCAGGAGCTTGCCGCGGCAGTCAATCGGATCCGCAGTGATCTTCCCTATCGTTTCGGGTTTTTGGCAGGGACAAGCCAGGAACTGCTGGACAGCCTGGATGCTGGTGCCGGCACCGAGTTCGCTGTACCGCCGGCGAAGCCGTCCCTGGTGTTGCTGTTCGATGGGGCAGGTTCCTTCCATTGCGCAACCGATGACCAACAACTTCGCTTCCGAATCGAGGCGGCGGCCGGCATCACTTTGGAGCGTCTCAACCAGTGCGACGACCGGCCGGCACTGAACAGGCTGGTTGCGCAGTGGCTGCATACTGAAGCCTTGGCGGCATGCGGACTGCAACCGCAATCAGTGCGGGGGGCCGGTTCAGGTGCACTGGCCGCGTTGGTATGCGCGCACGCCTTGACGATCGAGCAAGCGGTTGCCTTGGCCAAGGCGCTGGACGCGGCGTTGCCGACGGCACTGTGCCAAAGCTTGCTCGCGGACCTCGAGCTGGCCGAGGCAAGGCTTGCGGTGTGCCTGAACATCGGCCACACCTGGCACGAACTGCCGCATGGCCGCCCGGACGAGATCAAGCGCCTTCTTGCCGAAGTGCTTGCGAGCACTTCCGACTTGGCGGATACGCCGTGGCAGCCGGAGTCCGGCGCTCTCGAGATTGATATCTTGCGCCTGGCGCCGGTATCCGGTGCGGGACGCGGGAATGATACGGGGAGCTTGGCGAGCCTGATTGTGGCGCTGTTTAGCTGCGGTTTGTCACCCCGTTGGCGCCCCGCCGGCACCACGGCTGTATTGCCGCTGCCCGACTATCCTTTCGACCGGCGCCGCTGCTGGGTACCGGACTACGTGACCTCTCGCGTCGCTTCACTTCCGCTGTTGTTCGGTAGCATGCGGCATGGCGTTTTCACCACCGTGCTGGCCGAGCCGGATGGGGGAAGCCTGTTTGCCGGCGAGCTGTCGTTGGCGCGCCTTCCCTTCTTGCGTGATCACGTGGTGGCCGGCGCCATCGTACTGCCGGCCAGTGCTTATCTGGACATGATCGCCGAAGCCTGTTCCGGGGCGGGCGGCTCGCCGGTACGGGTGGAACACCTGCGCATAATGCAGCCTTGCGTATTGGGCTCGCACCCGCTGGGTGTGTATTGCCGCCTTGGCGCGGCCGACGGCGTGACAGCTGCTGTGGATATTTTCACCAAGGGCGCTGGCGACGGCGAATGGAGGCACCACGTCAGCGCCAGTGTAAATGAGCCTGTCGAGCAGTCACCACGGCACCATGCGCTGGACGTCGATCGCAAGAAATGCCCGGTTCCGGTGGCGCTCGGCCCTTACCGCGCCCAGGCGCGGCGTGCTGGCATCGACTACGGCCCAGCCTTTCAAGCGATCACCAGCTTATCACGCGGGGTAGGTGTTGCGCTGGCAAAGGTCGACTGGCCCGTCTCCTTGCCACGCGAATGGGCTGGTCGCGGTCTGCACCCTGTCATGCTGGATGCCTGTTTCCAGGCCATCGGTGCGGCGATCGGTGAGACCCAGGACGTCGAAGCACCAGCAAAGCTGTTCGTGCCTGTGGAGATCCATGGACTGCGAGATTCGGGACTGCGCCCCGACACGCTCTGGTGCCTGGTACGGATACTCGGTCCTGAAGCGGCTTGGGAGAGTGAGTCGCAAGTGAGCGACTATCTGCGTCAGCGCGAGAATCTGTCAGTTGCGTTGCTGGTCTACGATGAGCAAGGGCATGAAGTCATGGCCATCGAACGTTTCGAGGCGGCGCGCTACCAGGTCCCAACACCGCAGGAAGCATGGCGCGACTGGCTGTGGGAAAAGCACTGGGTGCCGATGAAGGGCCGGGGCGCCGGGCTTTCGATCGCGGCCGACGCCTTGCTGGAGCTGGCCCAGCCGCATTTCGGTCCAGCGCACTACGTGGCGGACGAGGCGCTGTTCCAGGACTTCGACGAGCTGGCTGGATTGTATATTTCGCAAGCTTTCAGGGAGCTCGGAGTGGTCGCCACGTCGGCACCCTCGGCCGAGGATCTGGTGCAAGGTCACGCCGTCTTGCCAGCCTATCTGCGCCTGGTGCGGCGGCTGCTTGCCCTGCAGGGACATCTGCCGACATCAGGACGCACCGCACAGGACGTCGAGGCTGCATTGCGGCGGTCGCTTGGGAGCGAGACGCGCGAGCTGGATCTGCTGGTGCGCTGTGGTGGCGTGTTGGCGGACGTCTTGCGTGGACGCGTTAACGCACTGGATCTCTTGTTCGAGTCTGCACATGCCGATGACACCGAAGCGCTCTACCAGGACAGTGCCGGCAGCCTGGCGTTGAACGACCGGGTGGCGGCTCTGGCCGCTCAGGCTGCTGCCAGCATGCCGCCAGATCGCAAGCTGCGTATCCTCGAGGTCGGCGCCGGAACCGGTGCAACGACCAGTAGGGTGTTGTCCCTGCTCGGCGGGCGCGATGTCGACTATGTGTTCACCGACTTGTCTGCTCACTTCCTGCGACGCGCGGAGGAGAAATTCCGCGATGCCGGGTCGTTCCAGTACCGTGTATTCGACTTGGAAGCCGATCCGCGCGGACAGGGCTTCGAGCCTGGTCAGTTCGATCTCATCATCGCCGTGAATGTGGTCCACGTGACTGCCGATCTTGCACGTGCGCTGGATCATCTCTCCCAGTGCCTGGCTGATGGCTGCATGTTGTTGTTGCGCGAAGTGACGCGGCCGCAGGCATGGCTCGACCTGACCTTCGGCCTGACGCCAGGCTGGTGGAATTTCAGCGATGGGGAGCTGCGCCAAGAGGGACCTCTGCTCGACCCTGCCGGTTGGGTCAGCTTGTTGAGTGAGCGTGGTTTTGAACCAGTTCTGGCAACTGACGAGCCGGGGCGCACCGAAAGTATTTTCGTGGCGCGCAAGCAGGCGCGGCGGGCGACTGGCCATTGGGTGGTGTTTGCCGACGGCGACGCTTGGTCCGAACAGCTGGGCAATACGCTGGCCTTGCGCGGAATGCAGGTGTCGCAGGTTGGATCGGCTCCGGACAGCCATGGCTGGCAGTTGCAGAGCCGGGACGGTTTTATCGCCATGCTGGATGACCTGGAGCAGGCGCACGGACCGATCACCGGCATCGTTTATGCATGGTCATTGCATTCCTGTGCGCTGGATGAAGGGGAACTGGCCAGTGCCGCCGAGCGGTATCTAAAATATCCGCTGCTGCTGTGTCAAGCTTTGTTGCAACCGCGTTGGCGTCACCTGAGTCCGAATTTCTTGACGGCTGGCGCGCAAGCGGTGGCGGCCGCGGTGACCCAGCCACTGCAGGCTCTGCTGTGGGGGCATGTGTTTGCTTTCGTGAACGAGAATGCCACCTTCGCACGGTTGATCGACATCGATGCGACTGATGCGTTCGACGCATCCATGCTTGATGTGCTCGAACAGACCGAAGAGTGCCAGCTTGCCCTACGCGATGGCCGGGCCATGGTGGCGCGCTTGCGGGCGGCGCCGCTGGCGGTGCCGCCCGCTCGAACGATATCTGCGCAGGCGAGCTACCTGATCACGGGTGGCTTCGGCGATCTCGGGTTGCAGACGGCGAAGCTGCTTGCTGCACAGGGCGCGCGACATTTAATCCTGCTTGGCCGCTCGGTTCGCGCGGAATCCGAGTTGGTGCTGGACACCTTACGTGCCCAGGGGGTGCAAATCCATGCGCTGCATGTCGATGTGGGCGATGAGGCGGCGCTGCAATCGGCGCTGGACGGCTTGCTGCCCGGACTACCTGCGCTGCGCGGTGTCGTCCATTCCGTGGGCGTGCTGGATGATGGCGTGATCGAGCAGCAAAATTGGGAGCGCTACTTGCGGGTGTTACGCCCGAAAGTGTTCGGCGCGATCCATCTACACCGTGCGGTCGCGGCGTGCGAGCTTGACTTCTTCGTGATTTATTCCTCCGCGGCGGCACTCATGGGCAACCCCGGACAGGCAAATCATGCCGCCGCCAACGCCTTCCTGGACGCGTTCGCTTCGTATCGGCGCGGCGCGGGCCACCCGGGACTGGCGATTGGATGGGGCGCCTGGTCGGGCATCGGCGCCGCGGCGGCCCGCAATATCGGTGCGCGTTTGAGCGAGAGTGATTCCATCGCGGGAACCATCACGCCTGAGCAGGGACTGGCCGTGATTGCGCAACAATTCCAATGCACCAATGTGCAGTTCGCCGTATTGCCGCTGAATCTGCGTAAACGACTCGACGCACAACGCCAGCCCCAAGTGCAACGCCTGCTGGCGGATTTACTGCAGGATGGCGGGCCGCAGGCGTCCGGGCGGATCGCCGCACAAACCAAGGATTTCTTGGCGCAACTGTACGAGATGAGCGTGCCGCAACGCCGGCGCCACCTCGAAACCCACTTGCAGCGGATCGTGGCTGGCTTGTTGAAGCACACGGACACGATCGAAGCACAAGCCAGCTTGTTCGACCACGGTTTGGATTCGTTGCTGGCGATTGACTTGCGCGGAATCCTCGAAAAAGATTTCGTGAAAAAGTTCGACTCGACCTTGTTGTTCGACTATCCGAGCATTGCAACGCTGGCGGAGTTCCTCATCAAAAGCTTACCCTCGCGCGGCGCTGACACGCCCGTGGAACCGAGTGCGATATTGGCACCAGCGGCCGCGGCGCAGGCCGATGGTGCGATTGCCGTGGTCGGCATGGCTTGTCGCTTCCCAGGCGGGGCCAATACGCCGGAGCAGTTTTGGGAATTGCTCAAAAATGGCGTGGACACTGTGAGTGGTATTCCCGTCGAGCGTTGGGATCACTCCCGGTACTTCGACCGCGAGAGAGGTAAGCCAGGCAAAGCTTATGTGGCCGAAGGCTGCTTTGTCGACCAGGTTGATCAATTTTATCCCGAACGCTTCGGCATCGCGGGTATCGAGGCTGAACTGATGGATCCGCAGCAGCGCATGCTCCTCGATGTCAGCTACGAGGCGTTCGAAAGCGCGGGTGTCGACCCGACTGCGCTGGACGGCTCTGAGACCGGCGTCTTCATGGGTGTGATGACCCAGGATTACCTGCACCTGAGCCAGCATGTGCGCGAGAACGCATTCTATGTCGGTACTGGCAGTGCCAACAGTGTCGTGGCCGGGCGGATTTCGCATGCATTCGGTTTGATGGGGCCGAGCATGACGATCGACACCGCCTGCTCGTCCTCGCTTGTCACAGTGCAGATGGCATGTGCGAACCTACGTTCAGGTGCATGCGACATGGCGCTGGCCGGTGGCGTCAGCCTGCAGTTGTCGCCGGAGCCCTTGATACTGGAGTGTGCCGGCGGCATGCTGTCGCCGAGCGGACGTTGTAGCACCTTTGATGCGGCGGCCGACGGGTTCGTGCGCGGCGAAGGGTGCGGGGTAGTCGTGCTCAAGCGGCTAGCCGATGCGATCTCGGAAAATGACAACATCCTCGGAGTCATCCGTGGCGGCGCCGTGACCCACAACGGCCATGCTGGTGGGCTGACGGTTCCTAGCGGCTTATCGCAGCAGCGGGTGCTGGAAAGGGCATTGGAGGACGCGGCTGTTGACC
Organism: Janthinobacterium lividum; assembly: GCF_034424625.1. NCBI lineage: Bacteria > Pseudomonadati > Pseudomonadota > Betaproteobacteria > Burkholderiales > Oxalobacteraceae > Janthinobacterium > Janthinobacterium lividum. The sequence continues at coordinate 257,964 of NZ_CP139977.1, forward strand.
CGTCCGAGGTGAGCTACATCGAAGCGCACGGCACTGGTACCCTGCTCGGCGACCCGATAGAACTCAACGCACTGCAAGCGGTATTTGGTAGGACGCCCCGTGCGACGCCCCTGCACATTGCTTCCGTGAAGACCAATATCGGTCATGCCGAGGCCGCAGCCGGTGTCGCCGGGTTGATCAAGGTACTGTTGTGCATGCGTCATCGCATGCTTGCGCCGCACCTGCATTTCCAGAAGCCGAATCCGAACTTCGAATGGGAGAATAGCGCCTTGGTGGTCGCCGACCAGCTGCAGCCATGGGATTCACCGCGTATAGCGGGTGTCAGTTCGTTTGGTCTGAGCGGAACGAATGCGCACGTCGTGTTGGAGGAGTATGCCAAGCCTGCCGATTGTGGTGGGCCGCCGGCCGGCTTCGTGCCGTTGGCAGTGTTATCACATGTCAGCTGCGAACAGCTGGCAGGTGATGCAGCACGTTATGCCCAGGCGTTGGCCAGCAGTTCGTTGGCGGCCGTTGATGTGGCCTATACGATGAGCATGTCACGGGCGGGGCAGCCGATCAAGGCGGTACTGCCGGCGGCTTCGATCGCGCAGTTGCTGGAGGGGCTGCGGGCCTTGGCCGGCGACGCTACGGCGGCGTTCGAGAAACCTGGTACCGAACAGCATCCCTTAACGTGGCATCTCCCGCTCGACGTCGAACCACGCTGGGCGCGTTTTGCAGCACTCTATTATGATCAGTATGCCGCATTCCGCGATACGATCGACGCCTGTGCCGATGCCTTGCGTGTCCATGGGTACCGTATTGAGCCGCCGCGTGCGCTCTGCACGGACGAGGCGGCGCCTTTGTCGTCGCGCCTGCGGGCGGGCGTCCTGGGGTTGGCCTACGGTCGCTTGCTGCAGGCGTTAAATGTTCGTCCCGAAGGTTTGCATGCGCAAGGGGCGATGCTGTTCTGCGCGGCGGCGCTGAGCGGTGCGGCGAGCATCGAAACGATGCTCGCAGGGCTAATCGCCGACGACGAGGCGGGTGTACGTATGGCAATGGCAGCATTGCGGCTTTCCTCCGGCGACGTGCCATTTGTGTTCGGGCCTGGAGCAGATTGGTCCGACGAACTGAACCAGGTCTGCGCCGTGTCCTGTGCAACGGCGTTCCCCTACGACACCTGTGTCGTACAAGCAAGTGCCCTCGACTTGTTTGCGGGCCTTGTCGGTTCCGACCAAGATCCCGAACTGTCCACGCTGGTTGTCTCTCTTGCCAAACAGGGCCGGGCCATTGACTGGCACTCTTATTTTGCGCCCGCGCGAGCCCGTATAGTCAACCTGCCGACCAGCCATTTCCCGGCACGCCGCTATTGGGTGCCTGGCCATGCGTCGATCGCGACGGCCCCATCCGCGCTTATTGTGGCCGACCTGACCTCGGCACGTGACGGTCAGCGTTACGTCGACTTCGCGCTGGACAGCGCACGCCAGCCGTACCTGGACGAGCATGCGATTGGCGCCACGAACGTGCTCCCTGCCGCCGCTACCTTGGCGTTCGTGCTGCATGCACTGGGCCGCGACGCCCTTGCCGCCGGCGTGTTGCTGGAGGGACTGACCTTCCTGCGTCCGTTGCGCTTTGAACAGCGTCTCAACGTACAGCTGGCCATCGGCGCGGAGGGCCGCAGCGCATTGCACTTCCGCTCCTCCGACGCAAGCGCATGGCAGTCGTTCGCCTCGGTCGCGAAGTGCGGACATGCGAATGGCCTACCTGCCGGTGCCGGGACAGTATTCGATGACCTGCGCGCAATACGCGACAACGCGCCATCTTCTGTCGATGGTGCCGCTTTTTACGCGACCTATTTGCCGTTGACCCTTCGGTTAGGTGCCTCCTACCAGCGTATCGAGCGAATTTGGCGTGACGGTCAGTGCGCGGTGGCCAAGATCCGCACGCTCGATGCTGATTTCCTGGTCGATCCGCGTGCGCTCGATGCCTGTCTGCAAACGGTGAATGTATTTGCGGATGCACTGGAGGTCAAACCGGACGGTCTTTTCTTACCTTATACCATCGGCCGTGCGGAATTGTTTGGCTGGCCGGAGGGCGAGAGTTTCTGGTGCCTGACGTGCTACCTCCCACAGGCCAGTGGATCGCGCGAACTGGTGTATGACATCATCGTCATCGACGAGCACGGGCGGCTGTGCGCGCGCTTTCAGCAAGCCAGTTTCAGGAAGGTGGCGACGTTGGCGGCGCCGGCAGCAAACAGCGGGCTGCTGCATCAGCTCACGTGGGACGTGTCATCGTTACCCGCGAATGTACCGTCTGGCCTGGATGGTGCGCTGTTGTTGATCGGTCGCGAGCGGCCTCTGCTGTCAGATTTGCAGGCTCTCCTGGGGCCGTGCGTGTATCGGGTCTGGCCGAAAGCAGCCGCGCAGGAGCCAACTGCGATCAAGCGTACCCTTCGCGTCGCCCTTGATGAAGCAGGCGGTGCGCAGGCACTGATCTACGCCGATCTGCTGGATGAGACCGATCAGGACTTGTCCCCGGCAGCATGGACCGAGCGGGTGCAAGACTCGCTTTGGTATCTTGCGCAATGGTTGGTTGCGGCTAGCGAGGCGGCGCTGCCCGTGATCGTGCTGACCCGGGCTTCGCAAAGCATCGAGGCTGGGGGAATACCGTTGTCGTCGGTTGGCCATGCCGCCACCGCGCTCGTGCGTACCGCCGCCTTGGAGTTTCCATCACTGCGCGTGACGCTGGTCGACCTGGATCAGCATGACGCCTTGGATTGGTTGGCCGAGGTAGCGGGCAGCCAACCCGGAGCAGTGGTTGCGTACCGCCAAGGCATGCGTTATCTGCCGGCACTAAAGCCGGCACCGATGCGCCCGCCTGTCAGCACGGTTCCGGCCGTTCGCCCCAGCCGCACCTATGTGATCTCGGGTGGCCTGGGCGGTATCGGCTTGTTAACGGCGGAACTGTTGGTGGACCAGGGTGCCGAGGCCATTGCCTTGCTGGCCCGTTCGGTGCGCCCGGAAACGGAGCAGCGCGTGGAACAGCTACGGCAGCGTGGTTGCAAAGTGCAGGTATTCATCGATGATATCGGCGACCCGGACAGCGTCCGCACGTGCATGCAGCAGATCGTCCGCGACATGCCGCCCGTGGCCGGCATCCTGCATGCCGCCGGCACCTTGTCGGATGCCATGCTCAAGTACCAGAACATAGCGCAGTGGCGCCAGGTGTTTTCGGCCAAGGTGCAAGGTGCGCTGAATCTGTTCGAGGCGAGCACGTCAATGGAGCTGGACTTCTTTGTCTTGTTTTCCTCGATCGTCTCGGTGGTCGGCTCAGCGGGCCAGGCCAACTACGCGGTCGCCAACGGTCTGCTTGACTCTCTTGCGCAGCGTTGGGCCGCCCAAGGTGTGCCGGCGATGAGCATCAACTGGGGAGCTTGGGCGGATACAGGAATGGCGCGCAAGGCACAGGCCGCGGGCGTTCAATTCCGCGATCCTCTGTCATCCGAGGAGGCGCTGGCTGAGTTGGTCGGTTTGCTGCGTTATCCGATGGTGCAAGTCGCGGTCTGTCGTGTCGACGACGAACCAGATGCACTCGCTGCGCCGCCCGACTTGACTGTGCCGCAGGCAAACGTGCTGGGAGGGAATTTCTTCACACTGCCCGATGCCGAACAGGCCACGTTGGTCACCGACGTCATTCGGGAGCGCTTGATCGGCTTTCTGAAAATTGCGTCGAACCATGTGTCGGACGATCGTCCATTCTTCGATCTCGGCCTCGATTCGGTCACTGCGGTCAGTTTCACTAGCCATCTCAGTGAGACATTCGCACTGAAGTTGCATGTGGACACGATTTTCGATCATCCCAGCGTATCCAGCCTTGCTGGCCACGTGTTGCGTTTGTTGCTTGCCGATAGGCGGCCAGTCAATGTGGCTGAACAGCAGGTGCCGCCGCCGGAAGTGTCAATGTCGATCGACGATCTGTCCATGATGCTTGATCTCGAACTGAATGAGACGGATACCAATTTTATTTTAGGATGCTGACAGATGGATGATATCAAGCAGTTGCTTAGCAAGAGCGTGAACGAGATCAAGCGCTTGAAGGCGGTTAACCGAAAACTGGAGCAGGAGCTTAGCGAACCTATCGCCATCGTCGGCACGGCCTGTCGCTATCCCGGCGACATCAATTCTTTGGAGCAGTTGTGGGAAGCGCTAAGTGAGGGCAAGGACTGCATTGGCCGGATGACAGACCAGCGCTGGCCGATGCACCGCTTCTTGAACGACGATGCGCATCAGGCGGGCAGCATCTACACCGACGCGATGGGCATGCTTTCCGACATCGATCGCTTCGATCCGGCACATTTCGGCTTGAAGACCGAAGAGGCCAGGCATCTCGATCCGCAACATCGGCTGTTGATGGAATTGGCCTGGGAGACGTTCGAGGATGCCGGATATGCCATCGAACGCTTCGCCGGCAGTCGCACTGGCGTCTACGTAGGCATCATGAGTGATGACTACGGCCAGCTGCAGGGGCCGTTGGAGGCTGCCAATTATTACATCGGCGCCGGCATGGCCAGGAGTTGCGCGGCTGGTCGGTTGGCGTTCACGTTCGGCCTGGAAGGCCCGGCACTGGCGCTCGACACGGCTTGCTCGTCATCGCTGGTCGGTGTGCACCTGGCGGTGCAGGCGTTGCGGCGCGGCGAATGCGATGCGGCGCTGGCGGGCGGTGTCAATCTGATCTTGTCGCCCCAAGGTACCGTGGTGGCATGCCGCTCGCAGATGCTGTCGCGCAGCGGCCGTTGCCAAACATTCGACGCAGGCGCCGATGGTTACGTACGGTCGGAAGGTTGCGGACTGGTGTTGTTGAAGCGCCTGAGCGATGCCCAGCGTGACGGCGACCGGATTTATGCGTTGGTGCGTGGTTCGGCGGTTAACCACGATGGCCGCACCCAAGGCTTGACTGCGCCGAGTGGACAGGCGCAGCGGCGCGTGATCGCGGCGGCATTGGCCGACGCCGGCGTGGCACCGGGTGACGTGGATTTCGTGGAGTGCCACGGGACCGGTACCGCCCTGGGTGATCCGATCGAAGTGCGCGCCATTGAGGCGAGCTACGTGCACGGCTGCGAGGCCCGCAAGCCGTTGCTGATCGGCGCGTTGAAGTCGAATCTCGGCCACATGGAGGCTGCCGCCGGGATCGGCGGGTTGCACAAGGCGATCCAGGTGGTACGTCACCGGCACGTACCGAAAAACTTGCATTTCCAGACGATCAATCCACAAATCCAGGTTGACCTGCGCACGCTGCACATTGCCGCCCAGCCGGTTGCGCTACAGGTCGAGGGAGTCGTTCTAGCGGGCGTGAGTTCGTTCGGATTCAGCGGCACTAACGCTCATATCATCCTCGAATCTTATGTGGAGGAGCAGGCGCCCGCTCAGCAGGCGGAATACGTTGGTTTGTTCCGGTTGGCCGCGCGTTCGCACGCCGCGCTCGGAGATTATGCCGGCCGCTACCTGGCGCTGCTGGAGCGCGAACAGCCGCTGCCCATACCTGCCTTATGCCGCACTGCCGCCATAGGGCGCAGCGAAGGCGGTTTTCGCCTCGCCTTTACCGTCGGTAGCCGAGAAGATCTGCGGGCCTGCCTGCAGGAGTATCTCGATGTGACCGGCGGTGACCACGTGGTACCAGCGCTCGATTCCATTGCCTGCGCGTGGGTCATTGGTGGACAGAAAGATGTGGATTGGACACTGGCAGGCCGCCTCTACGACAGCCACACTGTTTACCGTGCCACGGTGGAACAGGCATATGCCTACCTGCAGCCCCGCCACTCGGAAGGACTGGCACATTTCAGGTGCTTGCTCGAGGGAGGCGAACAGACGACGGAAGCGCTCCCCCATGCCGTTCATAGATGGGCATTGGCAAAGCTGCTGGCGCATTTTGGCCTCTTTCCATGCCGGATAACGGGCAGCGGTTTCGGCGAATACATTGCTGCCGCTGTCGCCGGCCTGTTGGATTGGCAGGACATGCTCGATATCTTGTTCTCGGGCATCGTCCGCCCAGATCTGGCGCTGGGGCGGAGTCGGTGTGATTTTGTCAGCACCTTCGGCAAGGCGGCTTCCTTGCCAGAGGCTTGGCAGGTCGGGGAGGCGATGGCGAACGCGAATCAGGAGCACGCCTTGGTCTCTGGGGGGGGCGCCAGCAGTGATAGTTGTGCACGCATCGCATTGACCAGCGGCTTGTCGCTGCGATTGACGGGCGAGCTGGATGAGCGCATCTTCCGCTGGGTGCATGGCAATACCAATCGTAACCAGGCGCTTCCTTTGGAGAATTTCCTGGCGCATTGTTATATGGCAGGCCTGGCGCTCGATTGGGAGCACATTTTCGGGGATCAGCCAGCATTGAGACTCAGTCTACCGACCTATCCATTCCAGCGCGAGCGGATCTGGACCGACTGGGCATATATGTTCGATGCGACGTTGCCATCTACCGTCGGCCAGCCTGATCTGGCACGCGTGGGGCGGATCGAGGCGCGGACGAAGGAATGGGGTGGCGAGCGCGTCGAACACCCCATCCTGCATTCAGTGTTCAGCTGTCCTTCGGGCGCATGGAACTTTTCTGGTGAGTTGTCCCTGGCGAGCATGCCCTTCCTCGCAGCGCACCGTATGTTGGGGGAGGCCTTGGTACCGGCCAGTTTGTATCTCGATCTGGTGCTGGTGGCGGTCCGCCGCTGCTGGCCTGGGCAGGCGCTGCAGATCGATGAAATGCAGTTGTTGCACAAATGTGTATTCACAGCGGAGCCGATCGACGTGTATTGTCATGTGCGTCCGGCGGCAGGCCTGGTGGAGATCTATAGCAAGCCCCGTTCGGCCCACGCCTGGCAACAGCATGTGCGGGCAAAGGTGAGTACCGCCGCACCGGCATCGCTGCCGGACGCGCCCCTGGAGGCGTACCGATTGCTGTGCGAGGAACCGCTATCCGTGCGGCGTTACTACCAAAACATCGCTCAGATCGGCTTGAACTACGGTGCCGACTTCCAAGGTATTTTTGAGCTGTCGCGCGGCGAACGGCGCGCCTTGGCGAAGATCGCTCTGCCGCCCAGCGTCGACCAGTCCTTAGATGGCTATCTCGCGCATCCGATTTTGCTGGATGCCTGCCTGCAGGCGATCGCGGCCGCGTCGCAACCGAATGCGGCCGACGGTGTGTTCGTCCCGTCTCAGATCAAAGGCGTGCACCTTTACCGGCCCTTGCCCGAGATACTGTGGTGCCTGGTCGAAGTCGCTCCGGTGGAGACGCCGGCCGATGGCGCCAGCGGCAGGAGCCACGCTTCGCTGACCATGCTGGATACGAATGGCGCATGCGTGATGCGTATCGATCGTTTCGAAACCCAACGCTACGCAACGCAACCCGTGCGCTCTATCGGGAATGCCCCCAGCCAGAATGACGAGAACTATACTGACTGGCTTTACGAAAAACACTGGGTAGTCGATGAGGCGTTCGATACGGCAACGGTAGACATCGCTGAATCGGTGGGTGCCGCGCGCGCACCGAGCCACTGGCTGCTGTTCTCTGACCAGGGAGCAGCATGCGACGCGCTGGAAGCGAAACTGACCGCTCAAGGCGATCATGTTTCCGTGCTTTGCCTGGGCGAGCCCGCTAAGCACGGGAGGCTGCGGTTTGCGCCTCAGTCGCAGGATGATGTTGGCGGCGTGTTCGACATCGTCGAGGCCGGGGGCGCGCAGGTTAATGGCGTCATCTACGGATGGTCGCTGACTGACTTCGGCCCCCTTGGTAGCGACGGCTATACGGAGGCACTCGATGTCTGTGCAAAGTATCCGCTGTGGCTGAGCCAGGCAATACTAGGACTGGGCCGCCGCAGCATTGGCTTGAGTTTCCTGACACGCGGCAGTCAGCCGGCTGGTGAGGCATGCGTCACCCAACCGCTCGCTGCGTTGTTATGGGGGCATGTCGCCGCCTTCGTCAACGAAAATCGCTTGTTCGCGCGCCTTGTGGATCTCGATCCCGATGCGCTCGACGAGTCCGCCGATGTTGCGTTGCTGGTGCGCACGCTGAACGTTGAAGATGAATGCCAGGTCGCGTTGCGGCGCGGCCGTCGTTTGCTGGCACGTCTGCGCCCTGGCACGCTGGAGCTGACACGGGCGGTGACCATCGACCCTGCGGCCAGTTATCTTATTACTGGTGGTTTTGGCGCTCTCGGCATGGAAACCGCCAGGGAATTGGTGCGCCAGGGGGCTCGTCATCTCGTGCTGGTTGGACGCAGTACCGGCAAGGGTGACAGCGATCCCCTATTGCAGGAAATTCATGCCGCCGGTGCGCGCACCTATCCTTTGCAAGCCGATATCGGCGACAGGGCCGACTTTGTGCCGAAGCTCGCAGCGCTGTTACGAGAGCTGCCGCCTCTGAAGGGTGTGATCCATTCGGCAGGCGTGCTGGATGATGGCGTCGTCGGCCAGCAGAACTGGGAGCGCTATCAGAGTGTTTTCGGACCGAAGGTCGGCGGCACATTGCACCTCCATCTGGGAACTCGCGGACAGCCGCTGGATTTCTTTATCCTGTATTCCTCGGCAGCGGCAATCCTGGGTAACCCCGGGCAGGCCAATTATGCGGCTGCCAATGCCTTCATGGATAGCTTCGCCTGGTACTTGCGGGGGAATGGTCTGCCCGGTATGTCGATCAACTGGGGTGGATGGTCGCAGATCGGCATCGCGGCCGGCTATACGCATAGGACGGCGGTTAGCAAGGATGGATTGCTCGGATTTATTCCTCCGGAGCAGGGCGCGCAGGTGATCGCGCACCAGTTCGCCAGCACGCATACGCAGTTTGCCGTGCTCCCACTGCGTCGGAATACGTCCATGGTTGAGAGCAATATGCCCTATCTCACCCAGTTGCTGGGCGACGTGTTGCAGGACGGGCACCAGGAGGTGTCCATGCCTGATTCGCTAGCCAGTGCCTCGCATGGCTTGGCCGACGACAGTGGCGTGCTCGCCAGCTTCGGCCGTGTCGGAGGCATGGCGCGGCATGCACTGGTGAAGCAGTATGTGAGCAGAGTGATCGCCGTACTGCTGAACGCATCTTCCACCTTGGATGATCGCGCCAGCCTGTTTGATCTAGGGCTGGACTCCTTGTTGAGTATCGATTTGCGTCTGCATCTGGAAAAAAATCTGGATTGCAGTCTCTCGTCGACCTTGTTGCACGATTACCCGACCATCGATACGCTGACGAATTTCTTGCTCGATAACGTCATCGGGCATGGCGTATCGTCGCCGCAGGAGGTGGCACCGGTGGTGCCACCAAGGGCGAGTGAAACGGCGATCAAACAGCAGGCAACCGATGCCGCCACGGTGAACAGCATGCTGCCTGCCACCGCCGCCGAGGAGGAGCCCGACATCGCGATCATTGGCATATCGGGCCGTTTTCCTGGTGCGCCTGATCTGGAAACATTCTGGGAAAATTTGCGAAACGGTTGCGATAGCGTCACCGAAATTCCGGCCGATCGCTGGAATCACGCCGACTATTTCGACAAGCGCAAGAATATTCCTGGCAAGAGCTATAGTGGCTGGGGAGGCTTCATCAATGACGTGGATCAGTTCGATCCAGAGTTCTTCAACATCTCGCCCCGCATGGCCGCCTTTCTGGATCCCAAGGAGCGGCTGTTCCTGGAGACCGTCTGGAACATGTTGGAGGACGCGGCGTACACGCGCGGGCACCTGCGCCAAGCCTACGGATCCAAGGTCGGTGTTTTTGTCGGCGCGATGTACCAGTTGTATGGTGCCTTCGCCGCCAATGACAATGAACGCGCCGCCACCGCATTGTCGTCGTATAACGCGATCGCTAACCGTATTTCCTACTTTTTCGACTTGCGCGGTCCCAGCCTCGCGGTCGATACGATGTGCTCATCGTCGCTTACTGCGATCCATCTGGCATGCCAAAGCCTGCTGGATGGTGACTGCGAACTGGCCATTGCTGGTGGCGTCAATCTCTCGATCCATCCACGCAAATTTGTTGCGCTAAGCCAGGCACAGATCATCGGCAGCCATGCGGGCAGCCGCAGCTTCAGCGATGGCGACGGCTACTTGCCGGCGGAGGCGGTTGGTGCGGTTTTGCTCAAGCCACTGGCCAAGGCGCGCCGGGATGGCGACCGCGTTCTGGCGGTAATCAAGGCATCGTCGATCAATCATGGAGGGCGATCCACTGGCTACTTTGCGCCGAACGCCGAAGCACAGGTGCAGTTGATTGAAGCGAACTTCAGTAAGGCTGGTATTGATCCGGCGAGTATTGGGTACGTCGAGGCGGCGGCCAATGGCGCGACCCTGGGCGACTCGACCGAACTGAGGGCATTGCGCACGGTGTTTGCTAACGCTGGCGTGAATGGACCGCTGTGCCCGATCGGTACCGTGAAATCAAACATCGGCCATGCGGAAGCGGCGTCTGGGATGGCCCAGCTGGCTAAGGTCGTTTTGCAGCTGAAGCATCGGATGTTGGTACCGTCCATCAAGACCGAGCCGCGCAATCCGAATATTGACTTCGCGACAACGCAGTTTCACTTGTTGGATCAACCGGAGCCATGGGTGACGGAGATCGGGAAACCGCGACGCGCCACCATCAGTTCGTTCGGTGCAGGTGGTGCGAATGCTCACCTGATCATCGAGGAATACATCGGGACAACCGTCCAGGCTCCGACGCAGGTCTCGACGTTGGCTGCGCCATCTCTCGAAGGGATCGTGCTTTCGGCGCGTACCACGGAGCAGTTGGCGCACGTGGCGCAACGTCTGTTGATGTACTTGAACAGCGATGTGTGTGACATCGTCCTCGAGCAAGGTGAACGTCCGATCACCTTGTCCAATATTGCCTACACGCTCCAGACAGGCAGGGAAGAAATGGACTGCCGCCTGGCGCTGCTGGTCGGCGATCTCGACGAGCTGCGGCGAGGCCTGGGGCAGTATTTGAAGGTCGCGGGTGAGGGCGAACAGGTGTGCATGTACAGCGGTAACGTGCAAGACCAACTCGAGTTAAGGAACCTGTTGTCGAGCAAGGCGGGTGAGGCGATGGCGCAGGCGCTCGCGGCCGACGGGCAACTGCAAAAGCTGATGCTGCACTGGGTTCAGGGTGGCAAGGTGCCGTGGGAGGCCTTGCGTCGTGGACAACCTGTCCAATACGTGACATTGCCAACTTACCCGTTTGCTCGTTCGCGATACTGGCTTTCGGGTGGGGTTGAACTCTCTTCGTCGTGATCGGCATTGACCGAGTAACGCTTGGCATGGTCTTTTTTGATTGGTTAGTGTGCTTTTTTTTGGAGAAATTATTGATGTCGCTTTTCTCGCAATTTCAGGTTGGGAATGTCACTTTCCGAAATCGCATTGCGATCTCGCCGATCTGCGTGTATTCCGCAGTGGATGGTGTGCCGGATGACTGGCATCTCGTGCATCTTGGTAGCCGTGCCATTGGTGGGGCTGGTCTGGTCCTCACTGAGGCAACGGCAGTATCGCCTGAAGGGCGGATCACGCTCGGTGACACAGGTTTGTGGAACGAGCAGCAGCAGGCGTCATGGGCTCGCATCGCCACGTTTTTGCGTGCAAATGGTGCGGTGCCTGGCGTGCAATTGGCACATGCGGGGCGAAAGGCTAGCACCGATCTGCCTTGGCAGGGCGGTCGTCCTGTTCCTGTGAATGCCGGGGGATGGGTACCTTTAGCGCCAAGCGCATTGCCGTTCGATACAGGCTACACCGTGCCTGATGCGCTTGATGAACAAGGTATCGCGAAAGTCATCAACGATTTTTCTAGGGCGGCCCGGCGTGCCCTTGAGGCGGGATTCAGCGTGATTGAAATCCATGCTGCGCACGGCTATCTGTTCCACGAATTCTTATCACCCCTGTCCAACCGACGTGACGATGCCTATGGCGGTTCGTTGGAGAACCGTGCCCGCCTACTGCGTGCCGTGGTTATCGCGATACGCAAGCAATGGCCACTTCCCCGGCCACTCATGGTTCGCCTGTCCGCGACTGATTGGACGACCGGAGGATGGGATATCGATGAATGCGTTCAACTGGTGTGTTGGTTGAAAGAGGATGGCGTGGACATGATCGACACATCGTCAGGAGGAAATATCGCCAATGCAAAAATTCCCGTTGCTTCCGAGTATCAAGTGCCGTTTGCCGCACGCATCCGGCGCGAAGTTGGTATTGCCACTGGCGCGGTCGGCTTGATCGTCACAGGGCGACAGGCCGACGACATCATCGGGCGCGGCGATGCGGACATCGTGCTGGTTGCGCGTGAAGCGTTGCGCGATCCGTATTTCCCGCGCCGCGCCGCAGCTGAACTTGGTGTCAAATTTGATGCTCCTGGGCAATATCTTCGCGCGTGGTGATAGGCATAGCCGGCATGCGGTCAGCGGCTACGCAGCGGCGGTGCAAATCGTTTAATTGAATAGTGTGGAAGGAAATGATATGTGCGAATGCAATTGCCACGAAGCCTGCACCGGTAACGGGAACAATTGGTGCTGTGTATATGCATATTGCTTGGTTATACCTGCATTTATGCCGTGGTATATGCAGGTGTTATATTGAAAAGCATATTGGATGAAATATTAATATACTAAATTATATATGTGACTGTGATCGTGTTCGTAAGTGACGATAAAAATTAATGAGTGGCTGCGAAAATTTATTTTTCTGGGCGACTTCAATGGATAATTTTATAGAGTTAATTTATGTCAGATTTAGAAGAATATTGTGTCGAAATTTCAAATGATAACATCGCGGTTATTGGTATCGCGGGATGTTATTTTGACGTTGAAACAATGGATGGTTTATGGAGAAATCTAACTGGCGGCGTTAATTTCTTTGAGAAGATCCTCGCCGACTTTAAATCGGATAGTTGCATCGATGGGCTCGAACCGTTCGATCCATTATTTCTCGGTGTTTCCTCTGGAGTGAGCGTACGTCCAGATACCAGACTGTTTCTCGAAACGGTATGGCACCTCCTGGAGCGGGCGGGTCTCACGCGTGAAAGCTTAAAACAGGATTATGCCGCCAGCGTCGGCGTATTCGTGGGCGCAGCGCAACGCATTTCCACAAATACGGATCGCCATTGTGCAGCTGATTGGTCGCAACGGGAGGAGATTGCCCATGGCGTGTCCCGTTACTTCGACCTACAGGGGCCGCTTGTGATGGTCGATACGGTTGCCTCCGGTACACAGGACATGGTCGAGATGGCTTGCCGAAGCTTAACGAGTGGCAAATGCAAGCTGGCTATCGCGGGTGGCATTCATCTTCCCATGCGTCAGGATGATGCGCCATCCTCGAGGCGAGGCGAAAGGGGCGAAGACCGTGCAGTTTTGTTGCCGGGTGAAGGTGTCGGAGCCGTGCTGTTGCAATCGTTGCCACAGGCTATCGCGGATGGCAATACGATCTTGGCGGTGATCAAACCGTCGCTAGGACGATATGTTCAATGCCCCAGATTTCCGCACGCTCTAGAGCTTAATTCACCAACGCAAATGACGGGAGAGTCGCGCGGAGCGCCAATCGATCTGACTCCAACACGCTCGACTGAGATGATTGTGCTCTCTGCCCACACGCCTGATGCCTTGCGTGTCTTGGCGTGGCGGCTGCTGAATCATATCAAGTCTGGCTTCCTTGGATCGGTAGTGCAGAACAAGAGCGGAGTTTCGCTGGCCGATGTTGCTTACACACTGCAGTCCTGTCGGGAACAGATGAACTGTCGCCTGGCAATGGTTGCAGGGGGATTCGAGGAGGTTGTGTGCGGTCTCGAAGAGTATCTTCTGAGCAAAGACGGGGCAGTCACCGTCGTCCAGAAACTCTTGGGTCATACGCAGGCTGGCCTGCCAATTATGGTGTATCGCGGCGACCTTGATAGCAGTACCCAAGTCATGAGTTTGCTATCGGGCAGCGCCGGAGAGGTGATGGTGCAGGCCTTGTTGTTGGAGGGTGATCTCGGCAACCTCGCCTTATGCTGGATTCAAGGTGCAAAAGTAGACTGGAAGCTACTGCAAGACGGTAAATCTCCGCGCAAAGTGGCGTTGTCTGCATATCCTTTTTCTATTTCGACACTGGAGCGTCAGTTGTTGCATGAAGGTATGCCATCTTTTGGTCTTTTCGAATCGGGGGGCGCATCTCACGGCATTCGTTCAGCATCTTTAAATGCGGTGGAAATCGCGTTGATTACGATTTGGAAAGAATTGTTCGGATTGGAACGGATCGGCAGAGATCAGAATTTCTTTGAGCTCGGCGGAGATTCGCAGCTCGGCATGCACATCATTTCACGGGTGCGTGATTCAATGCAAGTCGATTTGCCACTGAGTTATTTGTACGAAACTCCCACCATCGCAACAATGAGCGAAAAAATCGCCCACATGGCAGCGCTTTCAGCCATGCCGCTCGCCATTGCAGGCGCTGAAGTCGACCATGATTACGAAGAAGGAATCATCCGGTAAATCATTATTTAGAGTTCGTTAGCGTATTTTTTTACAAATAAAGGAATGGATAATGTCAAAGCAGGCGCAGTTACTTAAAGGTATTCGTGTGGTCGACTATAGTCATTTTCTGGCGGGGCCATATGTTTCTCGCTGCCTGGCGGCGCTGGGTGCCGAGGTGATCAAGGTTGAGAGGCCTAAAGTAGGGGATGCAGGGCGATCCCACCCTTACTTTATCGAAGGACAGAGCGGCTACTTCTTGCAACAGAATATGGGAAAGAAGGGCCTATGCGTTGACGTCAAGGATCCGCGTGGCCTTGAACTGATGAAAAAGCTCGTGCGCGAATCGGACGTGCTGGTCGAGAACTACCGGCCAGGAACCTTGAAAAAATTGGGTCTCGGTTACGAGGAGCTTTCGGCGGAGAATCCAGGATTGGTCTATTGCTCCGTCTCGGCGTTCGGTCAGACCGGCGTGGACTCGGATCGGGCTGGATTTGGTCTCATCGCGGAAGCCAAGAGTGGGGCGATGGATTTGATCGGACATCCAGGGGAAATGCCGCCGCTTTTCAGGATGCCGGTTGCTGATATGTACGCGGGCGCGCATGGCGTAGCCGCAGTCTGCGCGGCGTTGCTCGGTCGGCATGGCACAGGGCGGGGTCAACACATTGACATCGCGCTGTATGACTGCATGCTATCCATGCACGACTTTGCCGCGCAGTTTCACACCCTTAGCGGTGGCAAGGAAGTCGTCAAGCGCAGTGGGCATTATCTTCCACAATCGACGGTATACGGGGTATTTCCGGCAAAAGACGGCTGTCTGGTGATCGCGGCGCAAGTCGACGACAGCTGGAAGCGATTGGCTCGTCTGATCGGCGGCGAAGCACTAGCCGAGGATCGGCGCTTTAGTCACGCGGCCAGCCGCAATGCCCACGGTAGCGAGGCGATCGCTCTCGTCAAGTCCTGGACCGAAGTACGCAACCTTGAAGACTGCTTGGCCGCACTCGACCAGGCGGGCGTGCCCTGCGCCCGGGTTCAGAGCATCGCCCAGGCACTGGCTGATCCGCACATCAAATCGCGGGGTATGCTTCTTGAGCAACACCATTCTCAGCTTGGTCCTATCACCATGCTCAATGTCCCCTTCAATTTCTCGGACGTAGAGCCGCACGCGATGGACGTGGCACCCCTGTTGGGGCAGCATAACTCCGAGATCGCCTTCGATCTGGGTTATTCAGATACTGAGATCAGCGCGATGCAGCGCGACGGCGTGTTGTACTCGGAACCGTACGAGGCCGACACCTCGGTGAAAGCCTAGGATCGCCGAGCTCATGATGACCATTCCTAGATTGCTTGCGGATCTTCAAGCAAAAGGCATAACGTTGTCGCTGTCTGACGGCGAACTGGCCTATCGCGCCCCCAAAGGCCTGCTGACTTCGGTAGACCGGGACAACCTGTCCCTGCGGCGAGAAGAGATCATCGCTTACCTGGCTGCCATGTCAGCACGCCTGCGTGGGCCGATCAAGCTGCAACGGTCTCCCTCCATGATGCCCTCCTTGCTGCAGGCGCTTTGGTGGAACTGGTATGGCAGACCGCCCAGACAACTCAATCAGGAAAGGTTGCCACTGGTGAAAGTTTTTCATGACACCAGTCTGGAACGTATCACTGAAGGCATACAGCAGATAATCACGCGGCATGAAACGTTGCGTTCCTCGTTTCGCCAGCAAGATGGTGACTTGCGCATCATATTGAATGCTCCCGAGGACTTTGCGCTGGAGTTCGAGGCGCTGGACGCGGCTTGTCCGCACACCGAAGTGGAAAGCACATTAAGAGCGCGCATGGCGGAATTTTCCGACAGGCAGTTGCCGCTGGACGGCGATTGGCTCATTCGCGCCAAAGTAGTTGGCATCTCACCGACCGACTATATGCTCGTTTTTACTTTCCACCATATTATTGTCGATGCCGCTTCCTTGTTGTTGATCCTCGCCGAGCTGGAGGCATTGCTATCGCCTACTAGTTCGTCCGCATTGGCGCCGCACGTGCAGTTCACCGACTATGCCGCATGGGAATGCGCCTGGGTGAATAGTGCCGAGCGTCAGCCTTTGATCGATTACTGGGCAGCCTGGCTGCGTAGACAATCTCCCCTGGTGGCACCGCGTAGCCGTACAACGCTCGAGTGGCGTCCGGGCCTGAAGGTTGACTATAAATTTTCCTTCAATGCTGCGGTACTGCATAAGGTGAACGCGTACGCCCTGAGTCAGCGCACCTCGCTCTTCAACGTATTTCTGACTGCTTTCGGCATGGCTCTGGTGCGATGGTCCGGCACGGAAAGGTTTGCGATCCGCTGCGTTGGCGACTTGCGGACCTCGCCGGAGCTGGCCAAGATCGTCGGATATATGGTGTGCAGCGACGCGGTAGAGATTACCGCTCCGCCTGGTGGCGATTTCGTCGCGATGCTGAAGGCGAATGAAATCGAGTACCACAGCGCGCTCATGCTCAGGGTGCCGACATTGCTGCGCCATCCGGTACACGCTGGCGGCATGGGAATCGAAGATCCACGACATATCGCTGCCACGATCAATATGTTCTCGATCCGTCTCCCGGCAAGCGAAACCAGTTCCCATCGTGCACAAGAGGTCGAAGGTGATGGTACATGGCCACCGCAAGTGACGCGGATACCAGGAGAGCCTTGGCCCATCCTGCTACCGTCGATCTACTTGCGTCTGCTGGACTTCGGTGATGTTCTTCAAGGTTCGCTGGAACTCAATGATGCGTTACTGGAATCCGAAGAGCAAACGGCGTTGCTCGACACCTTCTTCGCGGTCGTCGCGGAGTTTCTGCTTCACTAACCTTTAAGCGAGAAAATACTCTCATGTGGAATGATATCTTATGAAAGCCATAATGAATACGGCCCCGGGCGGCCCAGAAACCCTCATGTTGCACGAAGTGCCGGAACCTGTCCCGGGGCCGGGTGAGGTGCGGGTACAGGTGGTTTCCTGTGCGCTCAATTACCCGGACGTGCTCATCATCGACGACCGCTATCAGGACAAGCCCCAGAGGCCATTTTCGCCTGGATCGGAAGTCGCCGGCATCGTCGATGCCGTTGGTGCCGACGTCGTCGGCATCAAAATCGGCGACCATGTCTTCGGAACCACCGGAAACCGGGGCGGCATGGCGCAGAAGGTCAATCTCGCGGCTTGCGACTGCTTCGCCCTGCCGCCTGGATTTCCCTTCGAAGAGGCATCGACCTTGTTGCTGACCTATGGGACCAGCTTGTATGGCTTAAAGAATTTGGCGCGTCTGCAGCCCGGCGAAACTTTGTTGGTCTTGGGCGCGGCTGGAGGGGTTGGCCTCGCGGCAGTGGAGTTGGGCAAGGCCATTGGGGCGCGGGTAGTCGCCGTGGCTTCCTCGCAGGAGAAGGTGGATCTGGCGCAGCGCCATGGTGCCGACGTCGGGCTGGTTTGCCCGCGCGGCCCGCTTGACCGCGATGCGGCACGAGCCTTCAAGGATCAACTAAGAACCGTATGCGGGAGCAAGGGAGCCAACGTGATCTGCGACCCAGTTGGCGGGGATTATGCCGAGGCCGCACTGCGTGTGATTGCACACGGCGGCCGTTACCTAGTGATCGGGTTTGTGGCAGGCATTCCGAAACTCCCGCTCAATCTGGTCCTGCTCAAGGCGTGCCAGTTGATCGGTGTCTTATTGGGATCTTTCGCAAGCCAGGAGCCGGAGGCCCATCGTCAAAACGTCCATGTACTTTTGGCGCTCTACCGCAACGGAAAGATCAAGCCATTCATTTCCGAGCGGTTCCCGCTGGAGCGTGGAGGCGAGGCCATGGCACGGCTCGCTGATCGCCACGCCATGGGGAAAGTTGTCATTACCATGAGGTAGCGCGGCTTCAGGTGCCGGGCCGGCATTTCAGTTGACAGAAAGTCGGCTGAAATGCCGCAGCATGCGCTCGATGTCGGCCGTATGGCCGGTGAACAGCTCAAAAGCCCTAGCCGCCTGGAACACGAGCATACTGGCGCCATCCAGCGTCCGGCAACCCATTGCCCGTGCGGAACGTAATAGTTCCGTTTCGAGAGGGGCGTAAACGACTTCGGCGATCCACATATCTGGGCGGAGCTGGCTGAGCGGCATGGCCGAACCGGGATATTTGCTCGTACCGGTAGGGCTTGCATTAACGACGCCATTGGAGGTGATGATCGCTGCTTCGGGCGTTTCGCTGGCGCGAATATCCCGGTGCGTAAAGCGCAGTGCAAGGCTATCGGCAAGGAACTGGGCGCGTTCATGAATGATGTCGGTAATGGTGAGGTGGCGTACGCCGAGCTCGAGCAGGGTAAACGCAGTGGCGGCGCCCGCTCCGCCCGCTCCGTATTGGAGTACCCTGTCCAGAGGCACACCCTGCAGGCCACGCCGAAAGCTTTCGCCGAAACCCTTGGCGTCCGTGTTGTAGCCAATGCGGCGGCCTGCATGGAAGCGCACGGTGTTGACCGCACCGATGGCCTGCGCCTCGGGGCTCAGTTCATGCAGCAAGGGGATCACGGCCTGCTTGCAAGGAACCGTGATGTTCAGACCCGAAAACCCCAAGCTTTCTACTTCGTTCAGCAGATCGGACAAGTGGTTGACACCGATGCCGAGCTGATCGAGGTCTATCAGTTCGTAGCGGCAATGGATGCCCTGCGCTTTTGCTTCGGCCTCATGCAGTGCCGGTGACTTGGACTGTGCGATACCTGCGCCGACGAGGCCAAGCCGGCAGATGCGTCCATTGTCTACCGTTTGGCTCAAGAATGTCTGTTGACTGAGGTCGGAAATCATTTGCTTACCGTTAAGTGAGTTTATGGGCGGCAAGCATGTCCTGCGTCGATCGGAAGACGTTGCGGGCGTGTTGTTCTGGGTCAACCGAGCGGGCGCTTGGTACCTCGAGTGAAACGACCGTCCCATCGGGAACTTCGGTCAGGAGCTCCCATAAAGGTAGTGCGCCGCAGCCAGGTGCTAGTCGTCCGGAACGTGCTTCCTGGAGTAGGGTTTCCGGTGTTGTTGGCGGTTCGGCCTGGGCATCGCAAAGCTGTATGAAAGAAATGGTGCCGGCTGGCGCACGACGTATATCGCGGGGTGAACCACCGGTTCGCCATAGATGGAGGGCATCGATCAGTACACCGCCATTTTGTTTGTCCGCCGCCAAAACGATGCCCAGAGCGTCGTCGAAATCCTTGACTTGTCGCCAAGCCATGTACTCGAGCTCAACGCGCATTCCATAGGGTGCTGCAAGATCGCAAAGGCTAGCGAAATTTGCCGTGAGCCGGGAGTGATCAGTGTCGTCGCCGCAGACGCTCAGATGACGTGCCCCCAAAGCACTGGCCGCGTCAAGCAAACCGGTGAGTTGGCGCGCATTGAAGTGCTCACCAATGCCAATGAACTCGATGTCGTTGACCTCGATACCTTCGTCCTGCAGCCTTTGCTGCATTTCTCGCGACGCGGTGGTGCCGGCCGGCAGTTCGTAAAACACTGAGCCGGGAAAGGCTGGATACAGACGCAAGCCGATCGCCTTGTAGCCGATTTTCGCGGCGAGGCTTACCAGCTGCAAAGGGGGAACTTCCAAGACGGTGAGATGCGCAAGAGCCAAATCCGGGGAAGACGAACAGTTCATGGTCTAGGTACCTGTATCAGTTGTAATCGCAGTGGCTGGAGAGCGGGGTTAGTTTCTTGCCTCTTCGCGCGCTTGCAGCAGCTTCTGTCGCAAGCGTGCCTTTGCCTCCGGATCCAGTGGCTTGACCCAGTCTTTACCAATTTTTTCCCAGTCGGGATCCCCAGGTGTCAGGCCCAGATCGATAATATAAGGTGCCTGAGCCAGGAAGCATTGCCCTTTATATTGCAGAAGGTAGAAGCCACGATGGGAATCGAGGTATTCCTTGGCCTCCTCATAGTTCCGGCACCACACGTTCAGATTGAACTCACTGGCATTGAGTATGTAAAGTTCAGTGTCCTCGCTGTCGGTCAGGCCCTTGTCCTGTTCATGTAGCAGTTTGCTCAACGTCATCCAGTCGCCATGGCCTTCCTCGCGGGCGATGAGATCCAGATACTTGTTGAGAGGGAAAGCGCCAAGGCGGCTGAGAACGGCCACTTCGTTTTCAATTTGCAGTTCTCCCGTCTCTCTGAAACGCCGAACAACTTCCTTGACCGACTCGATTGTCGAGTGTTCAGTTAAGGATCGCGTGGTCGATTTGTGCAAACGGTTTGCCTGGAGGCGATATTTGTCGATGCTATTAATAATTCTCATTCTATTTTGTATAACCCTGTTATCTAATGCTCTGTCACATGTAGGAGATAGTCACCCGATACTGCTAGCTTGACGCGCCGTGTCTTTCAACCTGTGGCTCCAACGCCAACACAAAATGATGCAGCCGAGAGTCATTCCTACAATGTTGGCGAGTGCGATACCAATCAGGCCCCAATGCAGAATGAAGCCCATGACGTAGGCAAGGGGCGCACCGACCAGCCAGATCGTAACAATGCTGACCTGCATCGGAAATTTAGTGTCCTGCAAGCCGCGCAGCGCTCCCGTCACGATGTTCCTCACGACATCGAATAGCTGGCCCACTGCCACCAGCACCAGGATAATGGCGAGCTTGCGATACATCTCGGCGTTTTCTGGCAAGTCTTCAATGAAAAGCCGAATGAAAATATTTGGGGCCGCCGTGAACATCAGGAGTACCACAAACGCATATGCCACTCCCATTGCGGCATAAACGCGCCCGGTACGCTTAATTTCCCCGAAGTCGCCAGCGCCAAACTGCCGGCTGATGACTACCGTAGCCGCCTGTGATAGGCCGACAGCAGGAATGACCAGCATTAATAAGTAGCGGCTGATCACTTGCTGCATGTTAAGTTCCTCGACGCCAAGCCAACCCACCATGATCGTGGTCAGCGCGAACGAAAACAGTTCGTTGCCCATCTGTACTGAGATCGGCGCGCCGATACGCGTGATGCTTCCCATATTCTGTTTAAGGCTCTTCCATTGGAAGGCTAGTAGTGCGTATCTTTTGTAGCCGGCATGCCGTAAGACGAATCCAATCATGATCAAGGCAGCTAGCCATGAGGTAATCAAGGTTGCCCAGGCCAGGCCATCTAACCCCATCGCCGGCAGACCCAGTTTTCCAAAGATTAGCAAGTAACCTAGACCGATGGATGCTAGGAGGTTAGCGATGCTATATAGGAAGACCAAGCCCTGTTTCAGTGTGCCGAGAAATAGTTGTACGCACACCGCGACTAGACCGAGCGCGGGTACCGCCCATATATATATACGGAAAAACCGCGTACACAGTTCCACGAGTGCGGGCGACTGACCCAACGCAAGGAGAATCGGGCCGATAAAGTACAGTAGCGCGATCGTTGGCAAGCAGACCAGCAAGGCGACGGCACAGCCAGCGACAAACAGTTGCCCCACCCGTTCCGGCTGGCTACCTTCACCCATGATCCGTCCAACGAGGCTGCTAATCGAATACAGCATGCCAAAAACCACGATCACCAGTGACAGTTGCATGGAGCTGATCAGAAGACCCGCGGCGAACGAGGCCTGGTCGACGCGTGAGAGCATCAGGGATTGCAAGAATCCACCGACCATTATCATGAATTGCGATGCCATGATCGGTAGTGAGATCGCTAGCGCCTCCCGCAGGCGGCCCTTGGGTTTTCTCATCGTATGATCTAAAACTCCTTCCACTGGCATCTTGAATATCCTTATAAAGTTTTGATCACGACACGATCCCGGTGGACTTGTATTCCGTCACGTATGGGCCATCTCTATTTCCAGCAAGAGTGGTTTTCGAGTTTCTCCATCCACTGCCAAGTGCTGGCGAAACATGTATGCCACGAGTTTTTTTGTTGTGACACAGATATTTGCGCCGAGATTAAAAAGTTGGTTGATATTGATAAATACTTATTCGATATGTTGCTGATATATCTGCATAAATTGATTGGCGAAAATAAAAAACTTCACTATCGGAAATTGGGCTGATTTATGGAATAGTGGAAATTTATCAGCGGATGGTCTTAATTTCCAAGTATGAATTGTTTGCCATGGTCAGGATGTTTTTTTGCGTATGGCTCTTTCCGAGGGACATTGCGATGTCGAAGTTGCGGAAGATTAACATAAAAATAGGATTTTAAGCCCTATTAAAAATGATAGGTAAGGCATGCTGAATGGAATCAGTTGGTGAGTGTTGCGGTAATTGTCTCCTCGGTTTGAGGGGCAGATTCGCGTCATATGAAGCGACGCTGCCGTTGAGTGATTGGTCCTGGCGCATTGCGATGGCATGCCATGGTTGGTGTACATCGCATCGGGTTCGCTTGGTGCATGTCCATCTGGCTTAGGAAGTTTTTATATGTTTTTTTACCTGATGTTTAAAATAGCAATATGAACTGAGGTGATTGTTTTTTTTCTGAAACTGAACGCTGCGACAAAGCTCTACAGTGTTTCGGGCTTGTGGTGGAGCGGCACCCAATTTAGGCTATCCCATCAAGCGTAGCGAGTGATTGTTCGACATCCATGCGGCAAGCTACCACGAGGCGCCCCTCTATTCGCCGAGAAGAGCCCTCTCTGGTTACGCTGGCACCATACTGGCGAAACAATCGCTCTATACTGGCAAAGGTCACTCCAATCAATTGTTCTGCGCCCAGCTCGCGGGCGCAAACAAGCGTAGCCGTCAGTAAGGCTGCACCGACTGTTTGCTCGTTGCAGCTTGCCGCAAAGCGCGACAATTCCCAGGTAGTCCGGTTGACTGGGAGAGTGTTGTTGCAGAGGCTGGAAAAATGACGCTGTAAAAGGTAAGGAGCAGTTGTAGGCAGTAAGCGCGCGCATCCTCGGACTTGGCGATGAGCATTGGTAAGCAGAATATAAACAGTATCGTCACGATCAAATTCATCCGACTCTAATTCTTGCGATGCCCCTGGAATCTCCCACCCTAATTTCTGGATAAATGTTTCGTGCCGATAGCGCAACATAGATTTACGCAAATCCGGCGGGATAGACTTTCCGTTATAGATGTGTTTTTTCATGAAGGGAAGAATGAGTAAGGTGGGGTGAATGGCTCTGTCTCGTTGTGGACTAAAAAGTCGAAAATCCCATCGAAGATAACTGCGCCCTCAAGCGGAACAGCTTTTCCCTGGATGCACAAAAAATGGTTGGCGACGGATATTCCAACGACGCTGTCGAGCGCGAACTCGCTCATGTGGATCTTGCATATCAGTTCGATGTTTGCGAGCACCTGCGCAGAGCAAGATTTCGACGTTGAATATCAGACCAGTCATCCGGTTGATAGCACAATGGCCCGTTCGAAAATGT
This sequence comes from Janthinobacterium lividum, assembly GCF_034424625.1. Classification (NCBI taxonomy): domain Bacteria; kingdom Pseudomonadati; phylum Pseudomonadota; class Betaproteobacteria; order Burkholderiales; family Oxalobacteraceae; genus Janthinobacterium; species Janthinobacterium lividum. Next base: position 281,711 of record NZ_CP139977.1, read on the forward strand.
GGCTGAGAATTATTTTGACTTGACGCGCTGCATGCGCTACATCCCGATCGGCGTTGAGCGCATTTTCGGCCGCCCTAGTGTTATTGCTCTTGTGCATTGCGACCTTGTTCCGATCCTTATTTCTTACCATGACCTTGTCGAATGTGCGCTTTGCTGTCAGTCGATAGGCTCTTTTCTCGCTTAGCAGCGGCGCGATAGAGAGATCTCCAGATACACTTGATCTTGGGGGAGGGCTCACTTGGTGGAGTATCTTCTATCGAAACGGAAGCAGCTCTCACGAGCGACCTCATTTCGCGTATGTATACGAGTTGCCACCAACTTGACGTTCGTGTTGGCAGGCCATTTTTCGATGAGTTGCAGAAGACGACTAACCCACCAGTTGAGCGATGAATGGTCGATCGACACGCTTTATTCCTACATCATCTTATCGAGATGCGGGTAGCTCTGCGGATGTGCTGCATGCCAAGATGTGCAGAGCAGAATTATATTGATCGTGAAATGCCTTCTTCGAAGTTGGGCATGTCGATTTGTGCTGTGTTCGGGCATCGCAGTTTACCTGTTCGCTAATATGATAGAGTCGAATGAAAGAGGGTAGTCAGTGGTGGAGATCAGTTAATAAGTCCCAGTCTGAGTGCTTTTACGGCTGCCTGCACTTTATTGCTTACATTTAGTTTATTTAAAACATTGTTAATGTGGAAATTCACGGTGGGTGCTGATATATTAACGATGCGGCTTATTTCATAAGAGGTTTTTCCATCGCAGGTCCAGCATAGTATTTCGATTTCACGTGCGGTTAAGCGAATATCTTCATTTTTCTCAGCATTATCATCAAGAAAACGACCAATCAAAACGTGGGTTACTGATGATAGCCAGGAGAATCGTTCCGAACACGCAGCCAGTTCCATGGCAGAAATCGGGTCTTTGCTTCTGGCCATTGATAATAAGCCATAGCTACCATGCTCCGACCATGTTGAATGAGAAACGCCATGTCGCAGACCAAATGATTGAGCGCAATCCCACATATCTTTTGCATCACAAAATAAGTCGGGGCTCCATATCAAGGGGACGAGAGTGCGCGCTCCACGCTTTACTAGTGGATCTATGTTGATATAGCCATTATTTTTATAATGTTCCATCCAGCCAACAGGATAGGAGTTGGATATATGCACCGGACGATTTGAAACGGGAAGTGGCATTCTCAATCCATAACAACAATACTCAAATCCCATCGCCAATGTGTAACAGCACAAAACACCAAAAAATTCATCGATATTGGTTGCGCTGCTGAGTGATGAATAAATTTTATCATGCAATAAATGCATTATCTTCCCTCGCATTAATTAGAAAATGATTCGCCGAAATGCAAAATCTATTCAGCCAGCACAAGGTCAGTAAGTCGGCCCTTCGCAGCATATCTGGAGGGGACATTTCTTTTATCAATTATGTGTCGGCTTGGAATGTTCTGAAACTAGTTTCACGGCGCTACTTTGCCGTTTATGGCCAGCAATTACGCGGGCCAAAGATGCAAAGACGTTCGCTTTGCTGCGAGTGCTCACGTTGACGACGGGCAGCCATCACTCATCAAATTAGCTTCGAAATTGCCCGTCAAGACATGCGACGTGATTTAGAAGCCATGCAAGCGCATTGAGAACGAGCCGGTGTAGCGGATTCCGAAAACTCACAGGCAGAATGGCATCTCCGCTTCTTCACAAGGGGCGCCGTCGGCATGCAGCAAACCGGCGAGCCCGAAATTCTGGGCAAGTCCATTTTCAAATGTGCCATCGCGCGCCCAGCTACGCGAATAGTTTGATCGCATATCCTCCATGCTTTGTTGGAGCTCGAACATTTCCACGAAAAATTCGCGGATTGCCATCGCGACAAGCTCATGCCCTGTGATGGCAGTCCGAAATCAATCAAGCGCCGTTGCTTGCCCCCGACCTTGCCCAAAAATACCGTCGGGTGCAATGTGGCGTGCGGCGCGTGCGTCATATGCCCGCGCGTACTTAGACCGGAATGTTCGTGCTCGCTGGATGGCTTGCAAAATAAGCCGATTCCTCAACTCGCGTAATTCGATTAAAGGTACAAAGCAAATCCCGTGTCAGCGAAGCCTCCTACTTGTCGTTCATTTGGTGAGGATTGTAGTTGGCATGTCAAGTTGTTTTTTGCATCACTCTTTATGATAATACAACAAAAAAGAATTGTTTTGTCGCGCTGTTGATCAAAAACAGAAATTATCCTTGAGGGGTATGGTTGTGGTTCGGTTGCGTTGTTGATCTAAAGGCGGAATTTTCCGGGAAAGAAGCGCGGTGTATCACTCTAGATAGTTCTGTCTAGCCGGCATATGAAATTGGTCGTCAAGCGATAGTCCATTGGTGCCATCATTACAAACAAGTCCTTGCGAATTATGTGCAAGAATTCGGTGCTGGTGCGTACGCTACTGAAACCGAGGAATGTTTTGAAGTTGCACATCGTCGTGGCGGCCCGGTTGATAGTGCAGTGCTCCGGCCTCAGGATGTTGTTGAGATATGTGGCCTTGGTGCACCAAGATCGACACGTGGCGTGGTTCTAATGGAATGGACGCCCTCTTTCAAACGGCATCGAGGTGCCAAAATAGGGGTGATCTCCCCTTGACCGAAAGGAGCGTCCATTCCATTAGAACCACGCCGTGCCGATATCCACCAGGCGTTTCTCTCGCTTGCCTGCATACTCATCTGCGGGAGATATATTCAGCGGTTTTATTGGGCGCTCTGAACGTTGAGAATCAACTTGGCCATCCTTTAGCTCTTCCGCAGGTTGGTCTTCTCGCTCTGCATCTGGAAGTACTTTGCCGCTTCTTCTGTCGTCCGTTTTTCCTTGGCTCGGACGTAAATGGATGTTGTCGTCGCGCTCACGTGTCCCAGTACTCCTTGCACCACATCCTGGGGCATGCCACTTGCTACTGCCAATGTGCCAAACGTATGGCGGAATGCGTGTGGCGTGGTCGTCGCCAATTGGGCAATGTCTTCGGGCTTGATGCCCATGCCAAGAAGTATGTGTTGAATACGATCAATGCAAGACTTGATTAACCGGTACAGCCCATCGCTGGTATAGCCATTGCCAACCTGTTCCTCGTGTCGTGCGATCGCTGCTGCATGGCGAGGAATCACCAAGGGCGCCAGCAGCGCCCTGTCTTTGCATGCCGGGTCATTGAACGGATGGTCAAAGTCAAGCTCGCGGTCCTGCCAGTGGGCGCGCAGAGCGTGGAGCGTACGCTCACTTACGGGCACGTCTCTTTTTTTGTGGCGCTTGCCAAGTACGCGTAACGTGGAGACGTTTTGTGCCCACTGGCTCGGTTTAAGATCTGCTCGCCGGCACCCAGCTGCTTCTTCGCGTCGTAGCCCTGAGTCGCCGCACAGCAGAATGGCGGCAAGCGCTGCCCGGTCTTGTGCGTTACCGGCGATGCTGGCGCGTTGCGATAATTGATCGATGAGCAAGTCCCAAAGGTCGTCATCGAGGGCTTTTTCGACCTGGATGGCGTGGACTTCTTCCGTGACCGCTGGATCGACGACGGCCACCCAGGGATTGCCTCCCAAATAGCGTACGCGGACGAGATAGTCGAACGCGGCGCGCAGAATAATTACTGCCTGCTTTTGTGTCTTGGCGGTCATCGGCTCTGGGGTAAACGGGCGCCATTGCTCCGTAAAGCGTGCCGCTTTCCTGCCGATAAAGGCCGGGGAGGGAGCAATCAAGAAATCCTTGTAGGCGTTGCAGTCATCGACCAGCAAAGACGACATCGGCTTGCGTCTGATCATGATTGCCCACAGCAAGAAGCGTTCTAGTTCCTTGCGATAGGCACGCAAGGTGTGCGGCTTACCTTCGAACCGTGCGAGATAGGACTCGATGGCACACAAGTCATCATCTGCTTGGATGAAGCAGAACTTGTGGTTGCGATTGATGCCGGCAGAGCCGTCGAATGCGTTCGGAAGGGTGAAGTGCCCCAACGGCGCTAAGCGGGATGCCTGCAAGGGGTCGAGCAGAAAGGAGGGGGCCGGGGATTGGCCGATAGGCGCGGGACCAGGGAGTTCACCTAGCGTCTCCTTATTGTTCTGCAGCCACGCCAGGATGGCGCCAGCACGTTTGATGCCGATACGAGGAATTGATCTCCACCAGCCGGAGCCCCTGAGCCGGATCAGGCTAATGAGGTCGGCAACCAGGACAATGCCTTCATCGTGTAATGCCGCGGCAGTTTTTGGCCGCAGCCATTGAGAAACCGGTTGTCCAGCCTGCGGCACCGCTGGAGCCAACGCTGCCGCTGACATCAGGCGGTTCAATGATACGGGTGGCGCATCGCATTTCAAGGCTCCTGTCAGTAGCTGGGCCAGTTCAGGATCTGTAACCAAGGCGCGGTCGGCCAGGTCGTCGCGCATGGCGTCGAGGAATCGCTCGAGGCCATGTCGTACCTGCGGGCTGTCGCCGCTGTAGTAAAGTTCAGCAATCCGGGCCAGCGGCATGTTCAGCATACGTGCGCGTAATGCGGTGTAGTCAGTCCGGGTATAGCCGACAGCTTGCGTGAGGACGTGCATGTTCTGTGCCATTAAGGTAGTTCCGTTCGATCGAGGTAAGCTGAGGCGTTATCAGGCACCTCTGCCTGTTTGGGATGGCTCATGCGGTGCTGCAACTGATTGCTGGGCATCGTGGCTGGGGTGATAGATTGGCACGGAGTGAGGCAAACCAATGTACTTGAATTGATCAATCAAATCCGCAGTTTGATGTCGATTTTATACAAATTTTACCATAAACGCTTGCCTGATAATAACAATTATCAGGTAATAAATGCATGTTGAATCACCCATTGGCATGGTGTCTGCACCGCAATTTGGCGTGCATTGACGGGACGCGCTGCTCAATCTAAATCGGCATCAGTTTGCTAGACACCCGCGACCGGTTCATGAGCGGCACGGCAAACACCGTTAATGCATCGAGTTTGCCACCTCCGTCGTTGGCCAGATACGCGGGTTTGCCGCATATGGTTTTCCGGAATCGTATGCCCACAGCTTTGCCCTCCTGGCTCAAATGCCATCCTCCTGCTGAATTTCTGGCCGTCCTGCTTAACAGTCACCCCATGGGGTCTTATAGCCGTTCTTCTCTGGTGTAGGAGGCGCGCCAGCACGATGTCGAGGTAAGACTTGCCGATGTCTGCGCCAACGGTCGGGATCTGGTCCACGCTAGTGGAATAACCGCGCGTCGAACTGAGGAATACCTCATTTTGGGGAGTGGAGGTTGGCACTGGAAGAGTGGCGTGCGCAAACTGATTGGCAACATTGCTAAATTAATCATATCTGTTAGAGCAGTTTGATATGAAGAGGCGAAATCTTGACTAGCCAATGTAGTCTTCACATTGAATTTTTCTGCAAAAGTATCAATTGGCCTGTGGAAATTGAAAATTTTGATAGTGGATGTTTTTTACATGGAAATGTAGTTATATGGAATTTGTTTGATATATATTAATGATTATATTTTAAAAAATAAACAAAAATATTATATTACTAGACTGTTTTGTATTGGCGGTCGAAATCTATATATTTTAAAATATTCCTATGCTTTTACAATGTGTCGCTGTCGTGTTAATTGTTGAGATATCTACATGTGACATTTTGAATATTGCAATATTTTTCACTTAATGCTTATTTTTTCTTAATTTTATAATTTTGTTACCCTCAATTTTTTGTGTGCGTAGGCCGCGTGCCGCTTCGGTGTGCGCGTATCTGATACAGCGCGCAGCTCTCGGTGTACACATCGTTGCAGTCGGTAAAGGTGGTGCCGACCCCGTCGTCTCCTATGCTGGAAAAATCACGCTTTCAATTATTTGCTTGTCTGGAGCCGAACCGTCGGGCTGAGTTGGGAACCAACTGACATGCCGAGTAAGGCGTACTCCCCTATCCACCAGACACTGCTCTCGTTTGCCCGCATACTCATCGACTGGAGATACATTCAGCGCTCTTGTTAGGCGCCCTTAAGCTTTCGCATGCGGCCAGGTTGGATGTCGCTGGGCGATTTCTCCGAGCAATACAAGGTCGGCTTGGCGATGCCAAGTTGCAGGACAATGTTGCTCCTCCCCATTCGAGTCTCAGCCTGCTAACGGAGTGACACGGGCGGTATCGTTGTGAAACGTTGGTGTCTTATGGTCAAGCGTAATTCCACAGGGATAATTGACGGAAAAATAACCTTGGGAATTATCTCATTTCGGTTAGTCTGAATACGTCACACCATCGCTAGGGAATGAAAGAGTCTCTTTTGGGCCTAATCTGATTGGCTTCCTAAGACTCCATTCCTATACTCGTTCAACTATTCTATATAAATCGGGCATTTTGGATGAAGCAGGATAGTTATCTTTCGAAATACACTGAAGACTATTAAAGGAAAAATTTTGAAGAAAATCATTACCCTCGCCCTGGCTGTTTGCGTCGCTGCCCCACCTCCGGTATTTGCAGTTACGCAAGTACTTCCAAACGGCAGCGTAAAAGGCGCTGCAGAGAATGGCATCATCAAAGTGACCGCCATCGAAGGCATCACTGAATACCGTCTGGCCAATGGCTTGCGCGTGCTGCTGTTTCCCGATGCCAGCAAGCCCACCTTGACCACCAACATCGTCTACCTGGTCGGTTCGCGCCATGAAAACTATGGCGAAACGGGCATGGCCCACTTGCTCGAGCACTTGCTGTTCAAGCCCAGCGCCAACTTCGGCATTAAGAAGGGGACGAAAACCCCCGTCGAAATCCTGAACTCGACCGGCGCGCAGTTTAACGGCACCACCAGTTATGACCGCACCAATTACTACGCCACTTTCCCCGCCAACGGCGACAACCTGCGCCAGATGCTGGCCATGGAAGCGGACCGCATGGTCAACGCAGCCATCGACCAGAACGACCTGTGGAACCCGAAGACGCAAAAGGGCGAAATGACCGTCGTGCGCAATGAATTCGAGATCGGCGAGAGCGACCCGATCGGTGTGATCAGCCAACGTATCCAGGCAATCGCCTACGACTGGCACAACTATGGCAAGTTTCCCATGGGCACCCGTTCGGACATCGAGCATGTCAACATCCGCCGTTTGCGGGCGTTTTATCACAAACATTATCAACCGGATAACGCCGTGCTGATGGTGGCGGGCCGCTTCGATGAGGCGAAGGTCTTGCAGCAGATTCATGAGCTGTTCGCCAAGATTCCGAAACCCACGCGCGTGATCGAACCGACCTACACGGCCGAACCCGTACAGGATGGCGAGCGCTCCGTGACGGTGCGCCGCAGCGGCGGTACGCAGTTCGTCGGCGCCGGCTACCACGTGGCGCCGTCCGGCAACCCGGACGCCGTCGCCCTCGCGGTGCTGGGCCAAGTGCTGACGGACGCGCCCGCTGGCCGTTTGCACAAGGCGTTGGTGGAAACCAAGCTGGCCAGCAGGATCGAATACAACTCCGAGAACAACCGGGAGCCGAGCTACAACCTGTTCGGCGCGCTGGTGCCCGTCGATGGTAATCTTGACGCGGCGCAAGCGGTCATGCTGAAAGTGCTGGAAGACCTGAAATCGCAGCCCATCACGGACGCGGAAGTGGCGCGCGTGAAACAGCAATTGAACAAACAGATCGAAATGGCCACCTCGAACACGGCGCTCCTGACGATCGCCCTGACGGAGTCGCTGGCGGCAGGCGACTGGCGCCTGTTCTTTCTGCAGCGCGACCGGCTCGACAAGTTGACGACGGCGCAAGTGCAGGCGGCGGCCGAGAAATACCTGAAGAGATCAAACCGCACCCTGGGCCGCTTCATTCCTACCGATGCGCCGGACCGCACCGTCGTGCCGGCTTACGCCGACGTGGCGCCGCAGCTGGCCGGCTACACGGGCCGCGCCGTGGTGGCGCAGGGCGAAGCGTTCGACCCCAGCCCCGACAATATCGAAGCACGCACCACGCGCTTCACCTTGCCGAATGGCTTGAAGGGTGCCTTGCTGCCGAAGAAAACCAAGGGCAATACCGTCAGCGTCGTATTGAAACTGCAGATCGGCAGCGAAGAGAGCTTGCGCGGCAAGGCGCAGGTGGGCAGCTACACGGCCAATCTGTTGTCGAGCGGCACGGATAAACTGTCGCGCCAGGAAGTGCAGGACAAGTTCCACCAGCCGGGTATGCAAGTGACCATCTCGGGTGATGCCGAGGGCGTGACGGCGATGTTGGTGGGCAAGCGCGAAAACTTGCCAGCCGCCATGGACCTGTTGGCGCAAGTGCTGCAAAAACCGGCCCTGAGTGAAACGGAATTTCTGGAACTGCAGCGTGAACGCGTCAGCAATGCAGAGCAGGACTTGCCTGAACCTCAACCGCTAGCCGTGAATGCCTACCAACGCCTGCTCGATCCCAGGCCGGAAGGTCACGTGCGCCACGTGGCCACCTTGCCGGCCGAACTGGCGCAGTGGAAAGCCATCAAGTTTGCCGATGTGAAGGCCTTCCATAGCGCCTATTATGGTGCGTCGAACGCTACCTTCGCTGCCGTCGGCGACTTCGACCCGGCCGCGCTGAAAGCGCAAGTGCGCACCCTGTATGGTCACTGGAAGGCAGAGCAACCCTACGTGCGCATTCCCGACGCTATTAATATTATTAAAAATAAAAGTGTTAAGCTGGAAACCCCAGATAAGGCCAACAGCGTGTTGTTTGCTATCCAGCCGTTGTTGCTCACGGATGATGCTGCGGTCTATCCGGCACTGGTGATCGCCAATCACATGCTCGGTGGCGGTGCCTTGCGCAGCCGTCTGGCCGACCGCATCCGCCAGAAAGAAGGCCTTTCGTATAGCGTCGGCTCGCAATTGATCACGCCAGCGCGCGAGCTGGCGGGCTACTGGATAGCCTATGCCATCAGTGCGCCGGAAAACACCGTGAAGGTGGAAGCGGCCCTGCGTGAGGAAATCGCCAAGGTACTGGCCGACGGCTTCACGGAAGCGGAACTGGCCGAGGCTAAGAAAGGCTGGCTACAATCGGGAGAAGTGGGCCGAACGCAGGACGATACGTTGGCGCAGGGGTTGGCCGGCTATCTGGCGCAGGACCGGACTATGTCCTATGAGAAGGACTTGGAGGCGAAAGTGTCCGCCTTGACCGTGGCACAAGTCAATCAAGGCTTGCGCGATTACCTGAAACCGGAAGCCATCTCCATCGTTATGGCGGGTGATTTCGCAAGGGTAACCAAGGATACTAGTTCGTCCGATGCCGCTATCAAGTAGTACTCGCCAATTCAATAAAATTGTTCGAGCAAGGCATCCTTAGTTCGCTTATGCGCCCCAAAATTTGACATGAATTTTGGGGCGCTCTTTTGATCTTGCCCCCGCATAGCTAGGCACAGCCAATCGTTTAGTTAGCGCCGCTTTCCTGAGCCCGGCGCGCCAGCTCCCTCCTGAACATGCGCGGCGATTTCCATTTCAGCACCGAATGCGGATGGACCTCGTTGAAGTGCATAAACGCATCTGGCAGCTGAGCCAGAACAATTTCTGCGCTGCTGCGGTCCAGCAAGTTCACATAGTCTCGTTTAAACGTGTTCACGAAGCTTTCAGCAATGCCGTTCGACTGCGGGCTGCATACCGGCGTGTGCACCGGTTCAATCCCAAGTGCGCGCACCAGGGCGTGCGTTTCATGGGCACGGTAGGCGCCACCGTTGTCGCTCAAGAATTCCAGCCTGGTTGATCCGACGCTGGCCTGGCCGAATCTTGCCTCGACCGGTTCCACCAGCATGTCGCGCACGGGCTCGCCAGGCAGGTCACGTTCCACCCAGGCGCGCCAGGCAATGATTTCGCGGTCACAGCAATCCTTCATGAACACACCGGTCACCACTTCGCCGTTGTCGCAAGCGATCTCGAAGCCGTCCGAGCACCACCGCTGATTGGGTTCCTCCACCGCCACCACGCCATTGTGCACGCGGCTGCTTACTGGGCGTTTGGGCGCCTTGGGTAACAGCAAACTGTTCGCTTTCATCACGCGATAAAACCGCTTGTGATTGATTGCTGGCAGGCCCATCAAGGCGCGCGTGCGGTTAACCAGAGCGCCAGCCCGGCGGTAGCCATAGGTCGGCAGCACTGTAATCTCGGCGCGCACGGCGTCGACCAGGATGGCGTCGGCAGGTTGGTAGAACGTCTGAATGGTACGGCCGTCGATCCAGTCTGCGGGACGAACCAGCAGCTGGGTGACGTGTGAGCGCGCTACGCCAAGGGCAGAGCAGACCGGCTTCACTGGTCGTCCTTGCCCGACAAGGGCGAGCGCGCAATCCACTTTTTTTCGCGAGCGAACTCGACGGCCTCCTTCAGAATTTCCGCCTCCATCGTCTTCTTGCCGAGCATGCGCTGTAACTGGGCTAACTGCGCGCGCAGCGGCCAGTTCGCTCGCCGGTACCACCGATTCGCCAGCAGTGACCGCCGTTAGCGCGCCTTCCCGTTCGAGCTTACGCCAGTTGAACAACTGGCTTGCACCGACGCCGTGCTTGCGTGCGACCAGCGATACGTTCATGCCTGGCTCGTAAGTCTCGCGTACCAAGGCTGCTTTTTCCTCGGCAGACCAGCGCCTGCGGCGCTCCTGGCTCACCGTCACCACCTCGATTGTTTGCTTGTTCCTAGTCATATGCACAGTCCTATTCCTATCCGTAAGAATAGCGCATAGGCTGTGTCTGGTGAATCAAGGGGCTATTTCAGTCTTGACATTCCGCTTGGCACGATATGGCCAGGTTGCCGACATGCAGTGCACCCAAGTGCCGCAACTGGCGGATTCACAGTCGTCTGCCACACGGTGCTTCGCCTGCGATACAAGTTCCCAAAGTCATGACGGTGGCTGGAAGAGACCTGGCGAGAACGAATGGTGGCCTCGAATGCCGAAGCGCATCTGCGTTCGCGTTTGCGGCTGGGTAACCTGTATCCGCGCGACGCCCTTGATGAAACCCTGCGCGTGGCCCAGCGCTGCACCTTCTCGCTTGATGAACTGCGCTATGAATATCCAGGCGAGATCGTGCCCGAGGGGCAGACCCCGGCCAACTACCTGCGCGAACAAGCCTATATTGGAGCGCACTGGCGCTACCCGCACACCATTCCAGACAACGTGCAGGCACAGCTCGAGTATGAGCTAGATTTGATCGGCGACATGCAGTACGAACCGTATTTTTTGACGGTATTTGACATCGTGCGCTTTGCCCGCTCGCAAAAAATCCTCTGCCAGGGGCGCGGATCGGCGGCGAATTCGGCCGTGTGCTACTGCCTCGGCATCACCGAAGTCAATCCCTCGCGCGGCCCCCTCCTCTTCGAGCGATTTATCTCACGCGAGCGCGATGAACCGCCCGACATCGACGTGGATTTCGAACACCAGCGGCGCGAGGAGGTGATTCAATACATCTATTGCAAGTACGGCCGCATGCGGGCCGCCCTGACTGCCGTCGTCATTTCCTACCGCCCGCGCAGTGTCCTGCGCGATGTAGGGCGCGCGCTGGGGGTGGATTTATCGGTGGTCGACAAGGTGGCCAAGGCCTCACATAGCTGGGAAGCATCCCTGGAACCGATGGCGGACGGCAGACTGGCGGTACGCCTTGGTTTAAACAATATCAAGGGGATGGTGAAAGAGGCGGCCTGGCGCATTGAGGAAGCCCGCGCTGCAGCCCCCTTCAAAAACACACGCGATGTTGCCATGCGCGCGCAACTCGATGCGGGGGAGATGAAGGCGCTGGCGTCGGCCAATGCCCTGGTAACGCTGACGGGCAACCGCCGCATGGCCATGTGGGATGCCGCAGCGAGCGTACCGGAGCGGGATTTGATGCGCGCAACGACCATTGCCGAACCCGTGCTGGAGCTGGCTCCGCCCACGGAAGCCGATGACATCGTGGCGGACTACCGGTATGTCGGCCTGACACTGGGCCGCCATCCGCTCGCTCTCTTGCGCCAGCGCCTCAACAAAATGCGCTTTGTGCCGTCGGACATCTTGAACACCTTCAGCGATGGCCAGCTGGCCAGGGGCTGCGGCATAGTCACTGTAAGGCAACGGCCGGAGACGGCCAAAGGGGTGATCTTCCTGACCCTTGAAGATGAATTTGGCACCATCAACATCATTGTCTGGCCCACGCTGGTGGAAAAGCAACGCGCCGAACTGATGAATGCCTCCCTCTTGGGGGTGTACGGCATCTGGCAATCAAAGAGTCGCGTGCGCAACTTGATCGCCAAGCGGCTGGTGGATTGCTCGCATCTGCTCGGTCAGCTTGATACGAGGAGCAGGAACTTTCACTAACGAGTGTCCTTTCGCAATAAATTATGGCAACAAAGTGCCTACAGCAATCGTAGCGATTCAATAGGACTATTCTTAAATTGCATCGACAAAACGGATAGTGTCACAAGCTATCTACATGTCCAGTCCCGTTTGATCATAAACGCGCTTTACGAATAGCTCCGGTTTCTTTTGCTGCCATTCTTTGAGCGCCTGGATGGGTGTTTTGGCACCGATGGCCCGTTGTGGAATGTGGTGGTTGTAAAGCTTTAATAGGTTGGGTCAACCGGTTTTCCGGCAATATAACCATTCAATTTTGCCCATCGATAGATAGCGATGCGGATACGTGGAACGATTTCTCCTTGTGCTGCATATTCCCTGCGCATTTCGCTCGGCACCATGTGCAAGGGAAGGTCCTGTTTGGTATTGGCCCAGTGTATCCAGAGCAAGAGCAGGCGCGTATAGGAAAAGCGTGAGATCAAGGCTTTGGTAATCGCTGGCCGCTCGCCGCGCTTCGATGGGCGCCCTTTTGTAGTGCCAGTGATGTGATGGTCGAAATTGCTGTGTTGCGAATGGTGTCCCGACTCCGATGGACTGTTGCGGTCCGCTCTGCCCCTGGCAATAAATTCGATGCGCGATGCCAGGTCGTCTACCATGGTCGTGATGCCGCCCTTGCTGCGCAATTCCCCGTTATCGCTGAGGTATTTGGTGAAAAACAGCGCGGGAAAATCTTCAGGCGGCAGATCGAGGTCGTAGCGTTCAAGCATGGAAGTTTTGTCGGTCGCGGCCCTCAAAATCGCCATCTTGGCGTCGTCCGTGCCCAATCCTCCCATGCCGATATGCCAGCCAAGATACAGTCCGAGCCACGCATCGCGCACGAACAGGCCCCGGCCTACGCCGATCGGTTGTCGCGGGTCACCACATGCGACGACATTGACGTCGACCGGGGACGCATCAAGCGATCCGACCTGCCCGATCGAGACGATGCCGTCGCGCACCGTTCCGGCCAAGTGACGATAATCACGGGCCCATTTCCTCTCACCCATTAACCTGCGCGCGGCGCCGGTGGCGTCCGGCGCTTTAGGTCCGTGATAGCGAAAATTGTCTTCAGTCGGTCGTAAGTGGGCATCCAACAGTACTGGTGTCAGCAGGCCTTGTTGAAGAACATGGCCGGTGCTGTAATACGTCCCGGTCATGGACAGGAAGGCTTGCCTCACGGTTGTGCCGGGAAGGACGAACGAAATATAGCCATCCTGAATGTTCAGCACGTCCTGATCGGTCAGGATGAGTCCAGCTTTCTCCGTGTCGCCGGCTTTGACGGCCGTGTTTTTGCGACCCAACTTGACCTGATTTTTTCCCCGACGCGGAACCGCAGGTGCGCCGGATCGACCAACATTATTGGGTATCAAGGCATTTTTGATGCATCCAAAAGCATAATAACGATGCAATGCAACAAATACCTGTCCCGCACTGACGCCAGCCTCCCTTGCCCGCGCGCGCACCAGATAATCGAGGCAGGCCAGGTTCGGTGGCCGTATGCCGGCGCCGGTGGGAATGAGTGGTGCGATCAAAGTCCATTTGCGGTCCCGCCGAAGTTCGAGCGTTGATCGGTGTCGGTCTTTCGGCGCGACAGCCGGGTCGTCGCAAGGTGGCCACAGGCGGCGAAAATCTTCATCGCCAAGGTGCCAGTGGTTCGGCAAGGCCAACGTCGTCGGTTTGATGGCATCCGTTTCAAGCCAGAATTTCAACTGGGATAGCTTTCTTAAAAAAAATCCCTTGGCGTAATAGCTTTTTTGCTTCTTGCCCGGCATGTCCCGGCCGATACTCGGAATCGGGATGAGTGTGACTTGATCCAGGTACGAAGCCACTTCCAGCACACGATACAGACCAGGAAGAGGCGAATTGTCCGAAGTCCCGGCAAGCACCAGTCCCGGCTCGATGGTCGTTTCCGTCATGGCCATGTATCTCCGAAAAAGCGCCGGCGCAAGTCGTCTCGCATGGCCGCCCACCTGGCCGGACTGGGTAGGAGGTCAGAATACGTCGCGATGGGTCGATGTCGATGCTCTGTGTCCATGCGCAGTGCTGGAATAATAGCCAGGCCTCGGCGGTCGTGAGGCGTAGCGTACGGGCCGCATGGAGCACTGCTTCGTTGATTGGCAGATCAAGGCTGGCGTTGAGGTAGTGCGCGAACTTGCCGGCCCAGGTAATGAGATGTGGTGCGCAATACAATGTCGACGCGTCCAACCAGACTTCAAGCTGTCCGGCCATGAGTTTCGGTATCAGGGCGGAACTGGAAACGAAATAGGGACAATCGATAGCGGCGGTATAGCGCCTTTCCAACTCCAGCCGTTCAAGCGTGCGCCAGTCGACCTCCTTAGTGGGGTCAACGATCGGTTTCGACGAGAAACCTGCCAGCCTATCTCCCCCTGGCAGCGGTGCTGTGGCCAGCAGGTCAAGGCTCGCGACATAGGGAACGCCGGTACCGATTTCGTAGCCATGATCGATACCGGCTTCACGGGCGATATCGAGCAAGCCCCGAGACCACGGTCTTTGGATGGGAGCCGTGTCCGGCGTTCCATCTAGCGGATGGGGGCCATAGCGGAAATTGTTCGCGCAGATCCCGCACACCCAGCCATAACAGCAGCAATGCGGTGTGGTATTCGCCACGTGAGTAATAATAGGCGCCACGGCGCAAAGGCGGCATGGAGGTGGCCACCTGATTCGAATAGGGCGAAGGGTTGTTGCGCCGCAGGATCAACCAAGGCAAATAGCCGCTGCCGTGCCCCATGCCATGGCCCAACCTGATGCGCTGGCACAACTTCTTGTGCGTCATGCCTTTTTGTAGTCGAGGCTTGGGTGTCGGCTCGGCCGGCACGGCAATCAAGTCTGATGGGGCATCGAAACGCCCCGAACTGGTCAATTGTTGCGTAGTTCCCGACATGGACCGCTCCATCTCCAGAATATGTTTTTCCGCACGCAATGACGCACTGAAGCATTCATGTCGTCTTGCAAACGGAAAAGCTCAAATTTTGGAGGTAAATAGCTCACATTATGGACGTCGATCAATGCACGACTATCGAGTGCGACTATTTACGTGATGCTTTGGCAGAGCAGGATTAATAGCGCGCGGCACAGTGGCCAACCGTCTCGTCCTGATCTGATGCCAAGCTGCCAGCTTAGCATTACAGTATTATTTCGACCACATCGGTTCTGTCTGGCTCTCCTTTGCGCTTGAGGGGGCGCAAAGGTTTGAAAGGTGGGTGCGACAACATGACAGGCATGCGCAATGCCATTCGTATCAGTTCCACTTGTGCCGGGTGCAATGCACCGATCTGGCGCCGAAGTTCATTGAACATCCTGTACAGCTCATCGGGCGCCTCATTGGGCAACATAATTTTTCGCTGAGACTCTTCCAGCGCTTCAAGCAAGCGCTTCTTCCAATGCTCCTCAAGCTGCAAACGCTGCACCAGGCGCTCGATGAAATCGATGGATGGCGGCCCCTTGGTGCCCAGCTCAATAGCTGAGATATAGCTTTGCTCGTAGCCTAGCTGGGAGGCGAATTCAGTCTGCCGTAGCTCGCAAAATATGCGCAATTCCCGAAATACTGTTGAGAATGGGCTCATATACCAATTTTAGAATTAAATATAACTGTTAATAGGAGTATTATGAACACGTTTTTTCCTTTGTCACTAAAAATATGATCCTGCCCAGAAGTCACGGTACGTGGCACAGCGGGCAATGTGTCGGATGTGACTCAGGCGCATGCGCTGTTGCACGGCGACGAAACCGCAGCGCTCGGCGACGCCGGCTACCAAGGCGTCGAGAAACGGCCGGAAAATGTCGGTAAAGCCGTCACTTGGCACGTGGCCATGAAACGCTCCAAACGCAAGGCGCTGCCCAACAACAAATTGGGGCGCCTGACAGAAAAGCTGGAGCATCTGAAGGCCAGTGTTCGGGCGAAAGTCGAGCACCCGTTCCATATCATCAAAAACCTGTTCCGTCATAAAAAAACACGCTACCGTGGATTGGCAAAGAACACCGCGCAACTGTTCACGCTGTTCGCGTTCGCCAATCTGGTGCTGGTCGGCAGGCGTTTTACCGTCACCGAAACCCGAAAACCGTCCTGATCGCCGAAAGGCGAGGAACACAGCACCAATTCCTCCAAAAAGAGCGTGTATCGGCTCTCAAAAATGCAGCTATTTGCTGATGATCTTGCTCGTCCGAGAATTCACGCGGCGCGCCAGCGAAAAAGTGGATTGATCAGCGCTTCCTTAGAACTTGTCCACGGGTTGCACTGGCTACACCACCACTTACCTCATCAATTTCATCCAGAGTTATTTCTTGAATGGCTATAGTACATTCTTATAGAAAGCTAATTAATTTTTTCTGCATTTACCATTAACTAAATTCAGCTAAAAAAATTTTAGCCGAAAGCCACAATTTTCCACTAAGAAACGGCATTGCAAATGACACCTGCCCGCAGTTTTATCTTTGCCTATATTTCTCATCCTGCAAATAGGACTAGTCCTAAATTTATCCAAAAATGCTTTATTTCATGAAATATGGATCCCGACCAAGTAACGGACTGTATATAGAATCCATCGAACTTAGCGACGGTTTAAACTTCATGGCAACTTTCAGGTCAAAGCATCTTTGATGTTTTTTTGGGGGGATTCACGATGTGGACTCAAGAGAATCGAAGCCGGCATCAGCAGGTGAGGACGGCACTCAAACTTGGCTATCCCACAGATGTGAAAGATGAATAGTGATGTCTGATCGCGCCGCTACTGCCAAGTACCTCGTAAGACGGATTTGCGCACGGTGATCAATGCGCTACGTTAGGTCCGGATGCGAGTGGCGCAGGTTCTGTCGCCTTGTTGATCAGAG
This sequence comes from Janthinobacterium lividum, assembly GCF_034424625.1. Classification (NCBI taxonomy): domain Bacteria; kingdom Pseudomonadati; phylum Pseudomonadota; class Betaproteobacteria; order Burkholderiales; family Oxalobacteraceae; genus Janthinobacterium; species Janthinobacterium lividum. The sequence goes on from NZ_CP139977.1 coordinate 298,837, forward strand.
GGCGAAGTTATCCCGGAATGGTACTTCTGTCCTCAAATTGGACGGACCTGTGCTGCCAGCACTTAGAATTGATCGGCGAACGGCATCATCACTGTGTGATCCATTGCGAACTGGCCCTTGCGGATCATGTGCATGAGCTCGATGCCGGCAATCACGGAGCCGGCGGAGCGGAATGATTTGAAGTTGATCATCGTCTTGGTCACTCTGTTGATAGCGCGGTGGTCGCGCTCCACGATATTGTTGAGATATTTGACTTGGCGCACGAGGATTGGCACGTTCCGGCCGGCATTGACCGCGTCAATGGTGGCCTTGTTGTCTCCGGTCTTGTCCATTCCAACCTTTTCTGGATAGCCATTCGCACCTAGGGCCTTGGTAGGAAAGCGCTTTACAGCAGCCAGATCGCGTTTTGTCGTAGAAAGCCGACAGTCTTTCCCAGTTTGTCGACAGCGCAATATAGATATGTCCAGACATGGAAGAAGTGGACCCGCTACTATCGGCGCAGCCTGGTCGAAACCAGAATGCCCTGCTTCGAGCTGCTAGACGAACGGTGGGGATGGCGTGCGAGTTCGACCGCGAGGTCGCCGAGTTACAAGTGGGCGCAACGATCCTCAATCATTTCACTGCACTGGGCACCCCGACGACGGTTGTCATGCCTTAAATCCGCTCGGGGCGAGGGGGGGGGGGGCTCTGTTTACTTGTGCAACAAAGCCTTACTACACCCACAGCTCGATTTTAACCGCCCTTTAGCAAAGCGTCAGGGATTTCGAAAATCTCGTCTTTACCGATAGTTACTATGCTAATCCCTTTCTTCCTTGAGCTTGTCATTGGGTATGCAGTGTCTGATGCACGAGCTTTCCCGCCGATGAAGAGGATATGCCGCTTGCCCTGAGGCCAACGAATCTGCACAGTGCCAGTGCCATCCAAGCCGCGCCGGATTACTCCTGCATCACAGATGAAGCCGGTATGGAAGAGCGGCGGGCATTTAATGACTGCTGTTGCATGGAACGGTGTGTCCTGCACAAGCGCGTCCTTGTTGCCCGAAATGGCAAGCAACGACTGTCCGTGAAGCCGTGCTGAAATTGTGAAGTTGCTGGAACTGCCACCTCGTGCGGCCGTGCGCATCGAATAGACTTGTAGGGTGTAGTCCCCATCCGTTGGAATGAT